>JBKKBM010000001.1:0-3769 GCA_046714215.1 Terriglobales bacterium
CAGGCTACACGCGAGAGGAGTTGCTGCGCCTGCCCGAATTCTGGCAAGTGGCGGCACCGGGGTCCCGTGACCTGATCCGGGAGCGTTCCCAGGCCCGGTTGCGTGGGGAGCCTGTGCCCGCCCGCTACGAGTTCCAGATCCAGCACCGGAGCGGTGAAACCCGGTGGATGGATTTTACCGCCAGCAATATCATCTATGAAGGGGCCCCGGCGGCCTTGCTCATGGTGTTTGACATCCACGACCGCAAGCGCGCTGAAGATGAGTTGCGCGCTTCGGAAGAACGCTTTCGCCAACTCTTTCAGCGCAACCTGGCGGGCGTGTATGTGAGCACGATGGGCGGCAAGATGGTCGACTGCAATGAATCGTTCGCGAAGATCTTCGGGTATGACTCGCGGGAAGAGGTCCTACAGGCCGATGCCAACAGTTTTTATTTCTCCGCCCGAGATCGCGAAGAGTATCTAGGCAAGTTGCGCAAGGACCGCCTGCTATCGAACATGGAGACGCTCTGCCGCAAGCGCGACGGTTCACCCCTATGGGTACTGGAGAATGTGATCCTGGTGCAAAGGGCAGGGGGCGAAGACTGGATCGAAGGCACGCTGGTGGACATCACGGAGCGCAAGTCCACGGAAGCGAAGCTGATCGAGAGTGAGAGTAAGTTCCGGGGCGTGGCGGATACGGCCGCCTCCGCCATCTACATCCATGACGGAAAGAAGTTCCTTTATGTGAACCGTTCCAGTGAAGAAATCAGTGGTTACCCGGCGGCAGAGTTGATGCGGTTGAATCCTTTTGACATCGTGCATCCGGACGATCGGCCGCTGGTACTAGAGCGCGGCCAGGCGCGGCAGAGCGGCCAAAGCGCACCGGAGCGCTACGAGTATCGCATTCAACGGAAAGACGGCGGCTTTCGCTGGGTAGACTTCAGCGCGGGCATCACGCAGTTCGAAGGTCAGAACGCCATCATCGGGACCGCCTTTGACATCACCGAGCGCAAACGGGTAGAAGCGCTGCAGGCGGCGCTCTTCCGCATCTCGGAGCGAGCGAATGCGGCGGAGGATGTAGAAGAGTTTTTGGTTTCCATCCATAAGATCCTGGGCGAGTTGATCGACGCGCGCAATCTCTACGTCGCGCTATACGACGAGGCGACCCACACCATCTCCTATCCGTATTACGCGGATGAAGCCGATGCCCCGCCGGCAGGCTCGTATCCGCTGGGCCGGGGTTTCACCGAGTATGTGCTGCGCACGGGCTCCCACCTGTTGGCCACGCCGGAGGTCACGGCGCGCTTGATGCAGGCCGGCGAGGTGGAACTGGTGGGCACAGATTGTGTCGACTGGCTCGGCGTCCCGCTTAAGACCGGCAACAAGACGGTGGGCGTGCTGGCGGTGCAAAGCTACTCGGAGGCGACCCGCTACAACGAGCAGCAAGTGGAGATCCTGAACTTCGTCTCCCAGCATATCGCCAACGCCATCCTGCATAAGCGCAATGAGGAGGCGCGGCGCGAAAGCGACTTACGCTTCCGTACCATGGTGCAAAGCGCGGTCTACGGCATCTACCGCTCGAGCCCCGACGACCATTTCATTGAAGTCAACCCCGCCCTGGTGACCATGCTGGGGTATGACAGCGCCGAAGAGGCGCTCGCCCTGAAGCTCTCGCGCGACGTCTATGCCGCCTCCGAGGAGCGCACCGCTCTCATCCAAAAGTACGCGCAGAGCGGCCGGGTCGAAGGCATTGAAGTGAAGTGGAAGCGGAAAGACGGCAAATATATCACGGTGCGGTTGAGCGGACTCGCTATCCTGGACGCTCGGGAGCAGCCGCGTTTCTTTGAGATGATCGCGGAAGACGTGACCGAGCGCCGTGCGCTTGAAGACCAATTGCGGCAGTCACAGAAGATGGAGGCCATCGGACGCCTGGCTGGCGGCGTCGCTCACGACTTCAACAACCTGCTGACCGTGATCAAGGGCTACAGCGAGCTCATGCTGGACGAACTGAAAGATGCGGACCCGATGCGCGCCGAGGTAGAAGAGATCAAGAAAGCTGCCGATCGCGCCGCGACCCTTACGCGCCAACTGCTGGCCTTCAGCCGACAGCAGGTGTTGGCGCCGAAGGTCATCGACCTGAATGCCGTGGTCAGCAATATGGACAAGTTGCTTACCCGCTTGCTGGGTGAAGACATCGGGCTGTATACGGTGTTGGAGGCGTCGTTGGGGCGGGTGAAGGCGGACCCCGGACAGATCGAGCAAGTGGTGATGAACCTGGCCGTGAATGCGCGCGACGCGATGCCCCGCGGCGGAAAGCTGACCATCGAAACTTCGAACATCGACCTGGATGATAGTTATGCCCGCGATCATGTGGGCGCGCGCGCCGGCAGTTACGTGATGCTCGCCGTCTCCGACAACGGCACCGGCATGACCACGGAGGTCCGCCAGCGCATTTTTGAACCATTCTTCACCACCAAGGAACTAGGCAAAGGCACCGGTCTGGGACTCTCCACCGTGTATGGCATCGTGAAGCAGAGCGAAGGCTACATCTGGGTCTACAGCGAGCCGGGACAAGGGACGTCGTTCAAGGTCTATCTACCCCGCGTGGATTCGCCGGCCGAGGTCGTGGTACCGCGTTTGACCCGCAAGCCTACCTTTACCGGGACCGAGACGGTGTTGCTGGTGGAAGATGAAGACGGTGTCCGCGCTCTGGTGCGTCAAGTCTTACACAAACATGGATACACCGTGCTCGAGGCGCGTCACGGAGGCGAAGCGTTATTGCACTGCGAAAGGCATACCGGGCCGATTGAACTATTGCTCACCGATGTTGTGCTGGAACAGATGGGCGGGCCGGAACTGGCGCGCCGGCTCGCCGGCATCCGGCCCGACATGCGGGTGCTATACATCTCCGGCTACACCGACGACGCCATCATCCATCATGGCGTGCTGACTGAAGGCACCGCCTTCCTGCAAAAGCCATTCACAACGGAAGCGCTGGCACGGAAGATCCGACAGGTGCTGGATAACGACAACCAGCCGGCCTGACCAAGAGCTTGGCAGCAAAAGAAAAGCGCAGCCTTTTTCGGCTGCGCTTTTCTTTAAAAAAATCTTCTGTGCGAAAAATCTAGCGCTGCGGCGGCACTACCTGTACAGCGCCCGCGGCGGAGGAAACTTCCGGCAGCACCGCGGTATCGGGATTCAACAAGTTGCTATGGTCCGGTCCCAGGCCCAGTCTGATCAGCGCGCGCGCATCCGGCACTACCTTCGTTTGCCAGCCATTCTCTTTCTGCAGTTTCGCCAGGGCTTGCTTGGTGGCGGCATCCATCTTGCCGCTGGGCTCGGTGGTCAGGTAGCCGGTGTTAACCAGCGCTTCCTGGATCTGGAGGGTGCGTTCGGAGGCGATGGCCTGTTGGCCCCGACGCTTCCATGCCCCCTTCTTGGATCTTCCCTTCGCCTTCTTGCTCTTGACGATCTTCTTGCCCGCTTTGGCGGAAACTTTGGTGCCCGGCTTGGTCTTTTGCGCAGACTTCGGCGTAGTTTTGGCCCACCCCAGCGAGGTAAACGCCAAGGCAAGGCAGCCTACTAAACCGATTATTTTCAATGACCTCAAGGGACACCTCAAAGGACTGAGTGAACAGCTGCCGGAACCATCCGGAACTACCTTTAGAACGCAAAAGCTGCGAAACGGGTTGTGCAGGGGCATCATCGCATAGACGATGCCCCGGCAACAACCATTTTAGTTACTGCCTAGTTACGGAAGTGTGCCCCCCAGGAAGATGGTGCCCGTGTCC
>JBKKBM010000002.1:0-8500 GCA_046714215.1 Terriglobales bacterium
GGCTAAAGCCCAGCTCTCCCAACGAGGACCAAGTCGTTTAGCGCGGGCAGGGGTCCTTCGGCTGCGCACTCACGATGTTAGCGCCTCGCTCGGGATGACAACAAACCTTAATACACCGTCCCCGGCACGATTTGGGGGTCGAGTTTGATCTCACCAAAGGCCTTCTCGTAGTTCTCCACATTCTGTTGCATGATCATCAGCAGGGCCTTGGCTTGTTGCGGGCTGAGATAGATGTTCTGGAAGTTGGAGACTTCGACCAGTTCAGGTGTTTGCTGCTGGAGGCGTCCGAAGGTCAGGCGAAAATCCCATACTGAAACGTTGATCTGCACGCTGTTGGCGTAGCCTTCGCGGAAGTCCGGCGAATTGGTCAGGTTGATCTGCGGCTGCTTGGGGAAGGCCATAGGGTCCTCGATTTCGAATATTGATGTTGAGGGATGATAAATGAGATGACCAGATGCTGCGCGAAAGGGGGACTGGAAACCCGCACCGCCCTATTGGCTTCATTCGCATTTTCCGCGCTGGGCCGGCCAGCCTCGGCTTACGTTTATACGTTGACCGCAGCTGAGGGGAGGCCTAGAATCCCTGCCAAATCGGCTTGGCACCCCAGTTGCACAGTCGCTGGGAGCTACCCCTTTCATACAAATCGTCCTGGCTTTATTTTCAATTGGTTGGCTGGTTGGCTTGGCAATCGAGAGTTGCAGACGGTTTCCCTTTTGTGCAGACCCTTGTCACTGCGCCTCCTTCCCAAGACTATAGGCCGCCCATCTTTCGCAAAGAAATGACAGGAGGAGAAAATGGGAGCTACTTCGTTCATCGGTAAATCAGCCAGCCTAGCAGGGCTTATGGTATTGGCCCTCAGCCTAACGGCCGGGGCCACCACAGTAGCCGTGGATTGCGGCGCCAAGAAGGACAATTCAATCAATGCCGCGCTCGCAGGATTAGCCAAGCAAGGGCCGCATACCATCAACATCACCGGAACATGCAATGAGAATGTAGTCATCGAGAATTTCGATGATGTCACCTTGGCCGGCAGCGCTGGTGCGTCACTCAATTTTGTCCCGGGCCCGGACAACTTTCAAGTGATCTTCATCAGCCGCTCGCGCAATGTGACCATCCGCGATCTCACCATCAACGGCGGAGGTGAGGGCATCCTATGCGGCTTCCATAGCCATTGCGTGTTTTACAACCTGACCGTGCAAAGTATGGCCGGAACCGGTATCACATTTGCCCGATCCACGGGCACGATCGGCGACAACACGGTATTGCAGAATAACGTCGTGGGCGCCATGGTGATACGCAACAGCCATGTCCGCTTTGGGGCGTATCCCGCCAACGGTGGCGTGACCGTCATCAACAATGGCAACGCGACCGATGGCGGCCGAGGTATTTACGTCGACGACCAGAGCTATGCGGACCTCTTCTTCAGCACTGTGCAGGGCAATAACTTCGGGAACGGTATCACGGTCAATTTCAACTCCTTCGTCGGGTTGTGGAGTTCGAGCGTTACCGGCAACGGGGGCGCCGGGGTCGCCGTGGGGCCTTCTTCCACCTTACGCCTGCGGGGAGGTGTGGGGCCCAATGTCATCACCGGGAACGCTGGTTCCGGCATTGTGCTGAGCCACTTGAGTTTTCTGCAGGTCAACGGGGCGCGAACCATCAGCGGTAACGGGGGACCAGATGTGAACTGCGCGAAGAGCACGGCCAAAACGCAGGGCACCGGGGGCAGCGCGACGCCGAACCTGGGGGGCGGAACCACTAATTGTACGGAGCCAGCACCGTAGGGCCGGAGCAGGGCGCAATTTAATCACTCGCCGCAGAGCATGTGCATGCAAGAGGAGAGCCTCGTTGCCGGAAGGTGATGGTGCGAAAGGGGGGACTCGAACCCCCACGGTTTTACCCGCCAGATCCTAAGTCTGGTGCGTCTGCCAATTCCGCCACTCTCGCAGGTGCGTAAGTTAATTGTAATCGAGGAGCGCAGCAAAACGCATTGGGTCAGCGAGGGCCCGGAAAAACGCGTGCTATGATGCGTTTCACGATGAGCGCACCAGTCCAAGTTCCAAACCGGGTAACGGATCGGCGACGTGAGCGGATGTTTTATGGAGGATTGGCCGCGGTGGCCACGACCATCGTCTTTGCGGGGTTTGCGCGAACCTATTACCTCAACGGATTTTTTGTAAACAAGCCGCTCACGCCACTCCTTCATCTCCATGGAGTCTTGTTCACTTCATGGCTGGTGCTGCTGGTGACCCAAGTCAGCCTGGTGGCGGCCAACCGAACGGATATTCATCGTCGTTTGGGAATGGCGGGCGCGGGGCTGGCGATGGGTATGGTGGTGGTCGGCATTGCCACGGCGATCACCGCCGCAAAGTTGGGGCATGCCCCTCCAGGACTTCCGCCCCTTCTCTTTTTGATCGTGCCCCTGTTTGACATGGTGATGTTTCCCAGCTTGGTGGGCGCGGGATTTTATTTTCGTCGTCACCCTGCCACCCACAAGCGGCTGATGCTGCTGGCGACGCTGGTGCTGCTGCCGCCGGCGATCGCGCGATTGCCGTTCACATTCATCCAGTCCGGTGGGCCGATTGCATTCTTTGGATTGCCCGATCTCTTAATGTTGGGGTGCATCGGCTACGACACGGTGACGCATCGGCGGCTGCATCCGGCATTTTTGTGGGGCGGATTGGCGCTGTTGCTGTCTCATCCTTTGCGCTTGATGATCAGCGGCACGGGAGCGTGGATGGCAATGGCGCAGTGGCTGACGCGCTGAACGGGAGATGACATGGCGCGGGGCTTTGACAGCAAATCGGTGGGAGAGCAGCAGGCGGCGTTCACGGCCAAGGCTGATCAGCCGCGCGCGGGGCCATCAGCCCGGAAGATGCGGCGCGGAATCGGCAGAAAGAATTACTCATCCTCAGCCGCAAGCAGGTAGCAGCGCAGTTGGAGGCGGCCACGGCGCCGCGGCATCGGCAGACGCTGGAGCAGGCGCTGGCGGAGTTGGAAGGCGCATCGCCGAACTAGGCTGAACTCTTCCAGCGCCCCAGTGTGGGGATAACCCGATGGGCGAGTTCGGTGGCTTTGTCCAATGGCATCCGGAGGTCTTCGCCCGTCATATTCTCGATAGACATGCGAATCATATCGTCTACCTGGAGTTCGGGTTGGGTAAAGCTGCCGCCTTTAAAACAGAACGAGCAGTACTGGTCGTTGCTGCTGCCGTCGGCATGGGTGCCGAGGTTCTGGAACTGCTCCGCGATGGGCATGCCGCAACTTTGGCAGCGAGGTCTATCAGTCATACCGCCCCCTAACGCGGACATGCTACTACTGGACGCGGCGGTGAGGGAAGTGTTGTGTCGCCCCCTGCAGGGGCTGGACTCTAAATCGAACTTCACCTAGGCCTGACGGCCTAGGCTAATCTCTTGCGGCGCTTCGCGCCTGAGATCGGTGAATGTTCCCACTCTTATCGCAAAGCAGAATCTTGACCTCGGCGGCTAAAGCCGGGGACTTGGATATTAATCGGCACGGCTGAAAGCCGTGCCCTTCCCAGCAGAGGCAAAAGAAAAGCGGGAGCCTTGCGGCTCCCGCCCGTGCACGCGAGCGCACGAATCGTTTTGTAAAAGCCCAAATCCCGGAAACTTAAATCCTGAAACCTAAGATTCTAAAATCTAATCGCTGTTGGCCAGGCTGAGTGACATGGGCCGGTCGAGTTCGAAGATGATCTCCGTGCCCGCCGCCAGGCTGGCTGACTTGTGTTTGGTGAGCCAATAGACCATGGCGCCGCCGCCACCGATGGCCGCGCCGATCAACGAGCCCTTACCGCCGCCAGTCAATGCGCCGATGCCGGCACCTGCGCCCGCGCCGCCAGCCATTTCCAATTTGTCGCGACGATCCATGCCCGGTCCCTTGATGCGGCCTTCGTCATCCACCTTATTGTCTTGGTCCGTGGTGTCGGCGACGACCGCAGTGATGGAGTAGACCTCGCCGTTCGGCAGGGTGACCTGCTCGGGACGAATCTCGATGACGGGCAGTCCCTTGTAGCGGCGCTTTTCTTCCGCGCGTAGAACTTTGCCGGATATGGAAGCGCCGACCGGAATAACAGTCTGGCCGTTGTGAAGTACGGCTTCGGTCACGCGTCCGGCAAAGAGATCGCCGGCTTTGCTGGTGGAGGTAGAGATCGCGGTCTCGAGCTTCATCTTCACCGGTGTGCCTACGGGCAGCGATGGCATGGGTTCGACATTGACCGTCATACGCATGCCCTTGGTGGCAGGCGCAGTTGTTTCCTGGGCGAAAGTGGCGGTGGTCAATGTGGCCACGCAGAGAATCAAAACAAATCTTTTCAGGATGGACATGGTAGAAGCACTCTCCTGTTCAGGTTGGACCAGCAAAAGGATGCGTGAGTAGGTGCGGTGACTCGGGGAAACCGTTGCCGGCGGGATGGGTTGCTGCGGAGCATCCTAGAAGCGACTGTAAAACACCTAAGAAAACGGGACAATAACCAAAGAAACAGGGAACCATAAGGGTTAACAGGGCGGGGGGTGGGTGGGTACAGCATTTTCGCTTGAAAGCCGGCCGCCACCGGGGGCATCTGGAGGCGTTCAGTCGAATTGCTTTTGGGATCGTGGGGAATGGGTTCCAACGAATTTTGACCCGGCCACCCGCCGGAAGAAGCGGAACCCGTAAAATCGCCGGCTGCAATCTTCGCAGCGATAGGGACGAAGCAACACTTTGGGAAAGATGTAGCGCTCGCGCCAGGTCATCGGCTGCGAGCGGCGGATGCCAGTGCTGGAACATTCGGGGCATTGTCGGGAACGGGAAAATGGAGTTTTGAAAAAGAGGGCCACACTAGAATTATATCGCTATGCGACCAATCCGAACTAAACCTCTGATTTATAATCCCGGTTCGCACCTAAAAAGGAACTCCCTCATGAGCAATCCCGAAACTGAAATCGTCTCCGTCCGCGCGCGCCAGATCCTTGATTCCCGGGGCAATCCGACGGTGGAAGCTGATGTCCATCTGGCCGGTGGCGCCATGGGCCGGGCGGCGGTCCCGAGCGGCGCATCCACCGGCGAACATGAAGCGGTGGAACTGCGCGACGGCGATAACGAAGTCTACCTGGGCAAAGGCGTGCTCAAGGCCGTGGAGAACGTGGACAAAGAGATTGCGCCGGCGCTCGAGGGCATGGACGCCTCGGCCCAGCGCCAGATCGATTCGCGCATGATCGGGCTCGACGGAACTTTCAACAAAGGACGGCTGGGCGCGAACGCCATCTTGGCAGTATCAATGGCGGCGGCGAGGGCGGCGGCGAATGCGCAGGGTGTGCCTCTCTATCGCTATCTGGGCGGGGCGAATGCCAACCTGCTGCCGACGCCGATGATGAACATCCTCAACGGCGGCGCCCATGCTGATAATAATGTCGACTTCCAGGAATTCATGGCCATGCCCGTGGGCGCACACTCCTTCTCAGAAGCGCTGCGCTGGGGCACGGAAGTGTTTCACACCCTCAAGGGCGTGTTAAAAAAGCGCGGCTACAACACGGCGGTGGGCGACGAAGGCGGCTTTGCGCCGTCAGTGAAGTCAAACGTGGAAGCTATCGAAGTGATCCTGGAAGCGATCCAGCAGGCGGGCTTCACGCCCGGGGAAGAGATCGCGATCGCGTTGGACCCGGCGGCTAGTGAATTTTTTGACAAGACGAAGAATAAATATGTCTTCAAGAAGTCAGACAAGAGTGAGCACACGCCGGAGCAGATGGTCGACTTCTGGGCGGAGTGGGTGCGGAAGTATCCCATTGTCTCGATCGAAGACGGCCTGGCGGAAGACGATTGGCATGGCTGGAAGCTGATGACGGACAGGACGGGCGGGGTGATCCAGTTGGTGGGTGATGATCTATTTGTTACGAACACGGAGCGTTTGTCGAAGGGCATTGAGCAGGGGGTGGCGAATTCCATCCTTATCAAGGTCAACCAGATCGGCACGGTGTCGGAGACGATTGACGCGATCGAGCTCGCGCGGCGGAACGGTTACACAGCGATCGCTTCACACCGGTCGGGCGAGACAGAAGATACGTTCATCGCGGACTTGGCCGTAGCAACGGGCGTCGGCCAGATCAAGACGGGGTCCGCGTCGCGCACCGACCGCGTGGCTAAATACAACCAGTTGCTGCGGATTGAAGAAGAGTTGGGATCGTCGGCGAGCTTCCTCGGTTTGGATGCGCTGAATTATTCCGGCGACCTCGCCGCGCGCGCCGGAGCATAGGCGGGCGTGGATCCTAATCCGATCGCCAGCGTCAGCTTGAGTCTTGCCTCCGCCCTCTCTTGGGGTGGAGGCGACTTCAGCGGCGGACTCGCCAGTAAAAAAGTAAATACATTTCAGGTAGTGGCGGTGGCGCATGGCACCGGCCTGGTGCTGGTGACTGCGCTTGCGTTTCTCCGTCATGAGAGTTTTCCCGGAGCGCACGCCATGCTCTGGGGAGCGATGGCGGGCATCGCGGGCGCCATCGGACTGGCGGCGCTGTATCGCGGACTTGCGGTCGGGAAGATGGGCATTGTGGCGCCCATCGCGGCGGTGCTCACGGCAGCGTTGCCGGTGGTCTATGGCATCAGCCTCGAAGGCGCGCCCAAGCCGATCCAGTTGGCGGGATTCGCGCTGGCTACGGTGGCGATCGTCCTGATATCAAAGCCGGAGCGGGAGGAGGGTATGCCCAAGGGATTGGGACTGGCCATTCTCGCTGGCCTGGGCTTTGGCGGCTTCCTGATCTGCATCAACCGCGCGGGCAATACCACGGTGTTCTGGCCACTGGTGGCGGCCCGAGTGGTGTCGCTGGCCTTCATGTTGCTATTGATCCTCTTTACCGGGCGCGAGCAGGTGAAGGCGGCATTGTCGGGAAAGCTGTGGATGCTGATGATGATCGCCGGAGCGCTGGACACGGCGGGCAACGCGCTGTTCGTATTTGCCACGCAAGTAGGGCGGCTCGACGTCGCGGCGGTGTTAAGCTCGCTGTATCCGGCGTCGACGGTGCTGCTGGCGAGGTTCGTGCTGCATGAGCGGATGTCGGCGGCGCAGAATGGGGGGATGATCGCGGCGCTGGTGTCGATCCCGCTGATCGCGGCGTAGTTTGTTATCCTTAGCGTCGCATGAAGCCCAAACCGCTCGTCCTCATTATTCTTGATGGTTGGGGATACGCTCCCGCATCCAAAGCCAACGCCATTGCACTGGCACGTAAGCCCATTTACGACAAGTTGCTGCAGAATTTCCCCAACACTCTTATCCATACCAGCGGACGCTTTGTTGGACTCCCCAACGGCCAGATGGGCAACAGCGAGGTGGGGCATCTCAACATCGGCGCCGGCCGCGTGATCTATATGGACATCACCAAGATCGATCTGATGATCGAGAACGGCACACTGTTCACCAATCCACTTTTGCTGGACGGTATGCAACATGCGAAGAGCGGACGCCGCCTGCATCTGTTCGGCCTGCTTTCCGACGGCGGCGTGCACTCGCACCAGAATCATCTTTACGCGTTATTGAAGATGGCCGCGCAGCAGGGCGTGAAAGAGACGTACGTCCATTGCTTCATGGACGGCCGCGATACGCTGCCCACCAATGGGGCCGGCTATATCGAGCAGTTGCAGCAGAAGATGCGCGAGTATGGCACGGGAAAGATCGCCTCCATCAACGGACGCTATTACGCCATGGACCGCGATCGCCGGTGGCCGCGCATTCAGTGGGCGTTCGATGCGATGGTGAAAGGCAAAGGCGAAGCGGGAAGTTTCGCCGACCCCATCAAAGGGGTGCGTGAGTCCTATAACAAGGATGTGACGGACGAGTTCATCGTTCCGTTCGTCTGTACCGATGCCCAGGGCAAGCCGCTGACGACCATCCGCGATGAAGACGTATGTCTCAACTTCAACTTCCGCGCTGACCGCGCCCGGCAGATCACCCGCGCCCTCGCTCGCAACAGCGGGCTTACGCCGAATAAGGGAAAGGAATTACCTGATGCGGAGTTGCTCGACCAGACCATCCCGCTGAGCGAGGTTCCGAAGGATCTCAAGTACATCTGCATGACGCAGTACGACAAGCAATACACCTTGCCGTATGTGGTGTCGCCGGATTCACTCAACAACATCCTGGCGAACGTGATGGGTGCGGCGGACCTGCGCAACCTGCGGGTGGCGGAGACAGAAAAATACGCGCACGTGACCTACTTCTTTAACGGCGGGGTGGAACAGCCGTTCCAAGGGGAAGAGCGCACGCTGGTGCCGTCGCAAAAGGTGGCGACGTATGACTTGGCGCCGGAGATGTCGGCCGCGGGGATCGCCGACGCGGTGGTGAAGGCGATCGAAGACAAGACCTTCGACGTGGTCATCGTGAACTTTGCCAATGCGGACATGGTGGGCCACTCGGGACAGATTCCGCCGACAATCAAAGCGGTGGAGACGGTGGATAGTTGCCTGGGGCGCATCCAGGCGGCGTTGCGTGCGCATGGGGGCGCCATGCTCATCACCGCCG
>JBKKBM010000003.1:0-6340 GCA_046714215.1 Terriglobales bacterium
CCAGAACGGCATCTTTGGCCTTCTGGAGGGCAAAGGCCATAGGGATGCTGAGCAGGAATGTGAGAACTACCAAGACATTACGTTTCATAAATGACACCTCCGCTGGACGGGACAATATTAGGGAGCACCGACGCCCGCGTCAAGCCGACCCCCAACGGCCACTTCCATCACGGCGCCCCCGGCTCCCGCGACTGAAAGTCGCCCTCTGCTTTATACTGGAGTTTTGGCATTAGCAAAGGAAATCACCGCGTTGTTCTATCGCTTTCGTGCACTCATAATCCTCGCCTTTGTCCTCCCGTTGCTGACGGGCTGCCTGCTGCGCACGCACAAGGTGGAGCGCCGTCCTACTAATGCGCCTCCCATGTCCGCCACTTTGGAGGATCTGGTAAGCCGCATCAACCGCGAGGCGGGAAAGATATCGTCGCTGAATGCCACGGTGGACATCGTGACCGCAGCCGGAGGAGAGAAAAAGGGGAAGGTCACCGAGTACCAGGAGATCCGCGGCTATGTGCTGGTGCGTAAGCCCAGTATGCTGCGTATGATCGGACTTTTTCCCGTGGTGCGCAACCGCATGTTCGACATGGTCAGCGACGGCGACCGGTTTAAGCTTTCCATTCCCCCGAAGAACAAGTTCCTCGTCGGCTCGAACAAAGTGAGCGGACACTCTGACGAGCCGCTCGCGAATCTCAGGCCCGACGCCATCATGGATTCCCTACTCCCCCCCGCCGTCGATCCTAAAAACGAGATCGCGGTGCTGGAAAGCGGCGAAGAGGAGATCAAAGACCCCAAGACCAAGCAGACGATGATCCAGCCGGCCTATCTGGTGACCATCGTCCGCCGCAACGACGATGGGCATTGGGTTCTCTCCCGCAGGATCCTTTTCAGCAGGACCGACCTGACGGCGCGCAAGCAGACCCTTTACAACAGCGCCGGGGACATCACCACCGTCGCTATGTATGAGAATTTCACCGACTACAACGGCGTGAGCTTCCCAAGCATCATCCAGATCCAGCGCCCTAAAGAGGAGTACTCCATCCAGTTGGGCATGGTGAAAGTGCGCTTGAATGAAGCCCTGAAGGACGAACAGTTTCAACTGGCGCAGCCGGCCGGTTCGCAGTTGCAGAACCTCGACGTCAAAGGGCAGGAACCTCCGCAGCGCACCCAGGCCGTACCGCCCAACCCGACCGAAAGCAAGCAACCATGAACCGTATGATCGTCGCCAACCTGGTGCATCGGCCGCTGCGGTCGCTCATCAGCATTGTGGCTATTGCCGCTGAAGTCACACTCATCCTGCTCATCGTCGGCCTCTCCATCGGTATGCTCAACGATTCCAAGCAACGCCAAGCTGGAATCGGAGCGGACATCATGGTGAAGCCGCCCGGATCGTCCGTCATCGGCAACCTGAGCAGCGCTCCCATCTCGGTGAAGGTCGCAGACATCATCAAGCAAAAGGTGCCGGGCGTGAAAGCCGTGGCGCCGGTCCTCACCCAGTTCAACACTTCCGGTACGGTTGAGATCCTTTATGGGATCGACCTCGACAGCTTCCAGGCGCTGGGCAAGCCGTTCACTTACATCGCCGGAGGTCCCTTTGAAGGGCCCGATGACATCCTGGTGGATGAGTACATCGCGCAGTCAAAGAAGCTGGTGGTGGGCCAGACCATCCAAGAGCTGAACCACGACTTTCGCGTCGTGGGCATCGTGGCTAGCGGCAAAGGCGCGCGCAAGTTCATGCCCATCAAGATGGTGCAGGAGCTGCTGGGTGCAGACGGCAAAGCATCCATCTTCTATGTAAAACTTGACGACCCTAAGGGCGTGGACGCAGCCGTACAACAGATCAAGCTTATTCCCGGAATGGGTAGCTACGTGGTGCAATCGGTGGAGGAATGGCTCTCGCTGATGGCGCCCGACAAAGTGCCGGGCTTGGCCGCGTTCATTAATGTGGTGATCGGCGTGGCCGTCTGCATCGGGTTCCTAGTGATCTTCCAGTCCATGTATACCGCAGTTATGGAACGCACTCGTGAGATCGGCATTCTGAAGTCGATGGGCGCGTCGAAATCGTACGTGGTGCGGCTTATTCTGCGGGAGACGATGTTGCTATCCATCCTCGGCGTGATCATCGGCATCCTTTTCAGCTATGCCGCAAGTTCCGCGCTTATTCGCGCCTTCCCCACCGTACGCATCATGGTCGAAGTCGAATGGGTCGTGCGCGCCACCATCATTGCCCTGGTGGGCTCGGTCCTGGGCGCCATCTATCCGGCTTTCCGGGCTGCTCAGAAGGACGCGATCGACGCCCTCGCCTACGAATGACCCGTACCGCAATCGAGTAAATATCCCCTTTACCGTGTTCACCCCAATCGGTTATTTTTTTTATTGAGGCTACGCGTCAGCTTGCATCGCTACCTTCTCATTCTGGTCATGCTCGGCGGGTCGTTACATGCGCAGGTAGACGAGCGCGAGCGTCAAGCTTACGGCAATGCCGCTCCGGACGTGTCGGACTCCACGTCAGCGGACTCTGCCGACGGGGAGTCCTCTTCCAAAGAAACCAAGATTGAAAGCTCACCCTTCATCCGGACCCCGGATGTCAAAAAGCTCAAGGTCGGCTTTGACTGGCAAGCCGCAGCGAACCAGTCTTTTTTCTTCCTTGCCATTGAACACGGTGTGCGCATGTCGCAAGGCAAGACCCGGCGCGAATTTGGTGGCCCTTTTTTCGAAGATTACCGCAATGCGGTCTCCGGTCTTAGTGGTTGGGGCGACACGGACTCCGAGTTCACCAATTACGTCGCTCACCCCATGCAAGGTGCGGTGACGGGATACATTCAGATCCAGAACGACCCGGACGGTAGCAAGAGGGGGTTCGGACGCGACCCCGAATACTGGAAGAGCCGCGCGCGCGCCACCGCTTGGGCCGCCCTCTACAGTACCCAGTTTGAGCTAGGTCTTATCAGTGAGGCCTCGCTCGGGAACGTCGGAAAGAAACGTGAAACCATGGGCTTTGTGGACCTGGTAATGACGCCAGTCGGCGGCTTAGGCTTGATCCTGGCCGAGGATGCTATCGACAAGAAATTCATCGAGGGGATGGAGTCGCGCACGAACGGCCTGAACCGCCGGCGCCTCTATCGGATGTTCCTCAACCCCCAGCGGACCTTCGCTAATCTGCTGCGCTTCAAGAAACCCTGGCATCGCGATACGCGGACCATCGATTGGGAGCCGGCCGATAGGGTAGTTCCGGCAGAGCGATCAGTCCCTCAGCGGGCTGAAATCGGCGGCGGGATCTAACTGACCTATTTGTGCAGAAAGACAATGACCGTACCCTTTTCGGCATCGGTCACTATGATGTCGGTCTTTCCGTCCTTATTGAGGTCTCCGGTGCCGATGCCCCACGCCGACCCCCCAGTTGAGTAGAAAGATTCCGGCGTCGCCGCAAAACGACCAGTGCCATACCCCGCTAGTATCCGGAATCCACCCTGTCCGCCGAAGATGAGGTCCTTATGCCCGTCAGCGTCCACATCCGCTGACGCGATCTTCCACCCTTGGAGCCCGGAGTCAAATGGCGAATTGGGTGCGGGCGTGAAGCCGCCTTGTCCGTCGCCCAGCAGTATGTCCACATCGTGGATGTCGTCGTGGGTCGCGGCGATGTCGAGTTTCTTGTCGGCATTGAAGTCGTCCAGTAGGATAAAAAATGGTCGCTGCTTCACCCGGTAGCTCGCTCCTGCCTTGAATCCGCCCTTGCCGTCACCGATGCCCACCACGATTGCCGCACCCATGATGTCCGGTGCGACCACATCCAGCTTGCCATCGCCCGTAACATCGCCCAGCGCGTGGGGATAGAAGCCCCGGCCTAGATTGAAGGGCGAACCGGGTGCGGGGGCAAAGCCTCCCTTGCCATCGCCCAACAAGACGGCAATCGCTCCCTGGTCCTGATGCCCCATCGTGACGTCCAGGTTTCCGTCGCTATTCACATCGCCCACGGCGAGGCCGTGATTGTGCGGCTTGCCCAGCGGGTATCCGATGAAAGGTGAACTGAGAGTGACCGTAAAGCTGCCCTGCCCATCTCCTAGCAGCAAGTAGGCGCCGTTGGCGTCATGGCTGGTGGCGATCACGTCGAGTTTCTTGTCTGAATCAAAATCGCCCATAGCAATCAGGTGGGCCGCGGTCAAGGCGGCGAATGGCGACCTGGGAGCCGGCGTGAACTTGCCTTTGCCATTGCCCAGCAAGACACAGACGGCGGCCTTCCCGGTGCAGGCAACGACGATATCGGGCGAGCCGTCCGCATTCACATCAGCAATAGCAAGAACGTTGGGATGACTACCATCGGGCAACAGGATTGGCTCTTGCGCGATGAATATCCGCTGGGCCTCCTTCGCCCGTTGGGCGGGATCACCGCAACCGGAAGCAGCAATCGAGGAGGTGAGAATGCAGAGGGGGAGCCAGAAGGAACGTAGCTTCATGCGAAGGAACCTCTCCGCAGATGGTACCCAGGAAATTCTGCAAAGCTCCGCCGCACAAAAGCTGCACTCATCAAAACTCGACATTTCCGGCTTCCCCTGCTCGCATCCTCAGGCCTTGTCGTAAAACTTGAGCGCCATGGCGCCATGCGTGGCCGCTCCGCCGGCCCGCAAGGCTGCCGCTAATAGCGAGGTTTCCACTAATTCCTCCCGGCTCGCTCCGGCTGCCTTCGCGGCCTTCGCATGGACCTCAATGCAGTAGGGACACTGTGTGGTGCAGGCCACCGCCACCGCGATGAGTTCGCGATATTTGCGCGGAATGGCCCCGCCATCACGCCCGACGATCTGGTCCAGGCCTACCCAGGCGTTGAATTCAGTGGGGGCTAATTTGCCCATCTCCTTGAGCAGGCGTAGGTCAGCCTGATCGTGGTAGTGATCGCTCATATGATTTGTTCCTCCTCGGCCGCCGGGGCGGCACTGGTATTTCCGGCCTATTTCTACGACATCGGCCAATCTCCGGTCTGCCACTATTTACGCAACCCCCCGTTCTTGTCAACCGGGCCCCATTCATTGACATTCGGCCCTTTTCCGCATTACACTTATTACTTCGGTCGTCCTGCAAGTGCCCGTCTGGGGTATCCCGTCCGTTGGTCTTTCCAACCTGAGTGGGGAACGCTTCTGCGGTACTCATGCGGTTCTTTTTCATTCTGATTTTTCTGTAGTTCTGGGAGTTTGAGCATGTCTACGTATTTCCCTGGAGAAGGGGACATTACGCGCAAGTGGCACGTCGTTGACGCCTCGGGACAGACCCTAGGCCGTCTCGCGAGCCGGGTAGCGCGCATCCTGGCGGGCAAAGAAAACCCGCAGTACACCCCTTTTATCGACACCGGCGACCATGTTGTCGTGATCAACGCCGCCAACATCAAGCTGACTGGCCTCAAGAGCGAGAAGAAGGTCTATCACCACTACACCGGCTTCCCCGGCGGTCTGCGCACGGAAGAGTTCAAGAAGCGCCTCGCCCGCAAGCCCGAAGCCGTGGTGGAAGACGCCATCGTGGGCATGCTGCCCCACACCAAGCTCGGACGCGCCATGGCCAAGAAACTCAAGGTCTATCGCGACGACAAACATCCGCACGACGCCCAGAAACCAGCCAAGCTGGAACTGGCCGGCAGAAAATAGCATTTTGTTCGACGCGCCACTGGGCGCGTGAATCTTGGAAAGGTTTCAAGCTGGCAGCGGATAGCTGGCAGCCGGTAGCGAAAAACACATGGCTGATCTGGTTCAGTATTACGGTACGGGACGCCGCAAGTCGAGCGTGGCCCGAGTGTTCCTCCGCCCCGGAACGGGCAAGTTCACGGTCAATGCGCGCGAGTTCAACGAATACTTCGTGACGGAAGCGCAACGCGCCGCGGCGAAGCAGTCGCTGGTCTCCTCCGACACCATTAGCACCTTTGACGTGTTAGCTACGGTCAGCGGTGGTGGCGTGAATGGCCAAGCTGGCGCTGTGCGTCTGGGCATCGCCCGCGCATTGCTGGAGTTCAACATCGAGTTGCGCAAGAAATTGAAGGCTGATGGATTCCTCTCCCGCGATGCTCGCGGCAAGGAACGCAAGAAATACGGACAGAAGGGCGCACGAGCGCGCTTCCAGTTCAGCAAGCGTTAATCGGATTCTGTTGTCCGATCGTATGGCTCCGATCGGGCGACACTGTAACAACGAGTCAAATTTTCCCGCACCTGCTTTTAAGGTAGGGCGGGTCACGGGAAGTAATCGGAACGGGCCCTCCGCGCCCCCGATGCAGCCTAAATAAAAAGGAGAATTACCTTGGCGAACATCACTATGAAAGAGTTGCTCGAAGCGGGCGTCCACTTCGGGCACCAGACCAAGCGCTGGAATC
>JBKKBM010000004.1:0-11074 GCA_046714215.1 Terriglobales bacterium
CGCCTATTGGGGGTCGAACGCGCGTCTACAGCGTCTTCAGAAACGCTTTAGCCCTGTCCAAGAGAGGGAATAGCTTCTCCTCGGCCATGAATTCCCGCGAGTGCACGCACCGCCGGCTTCCGCGCAACTTCACCGGATGCTTCAGGTGCAGCATCTCGTGGTACACCAGATAGTCCACTGCATAACGGGGCACCAGGGCCCGGTCAAAGACCTTGCTCACCACAATGGTGTTATGCGCGGGGTCATAGTGGCCCAGGCTCTGCCGTGAGTCGTGATCGCTCCATGTCATCAGCGGACGTGCCAGCAATCCAAAAAAGAACTTCTGATTCAGCTCATCGAAGATCGCTTCCAGGTCATAGTGTCTGCCCTGCGCGCTCCCGATCTTCTTCCGTCCTCGTATCTGCCGGATGAGGTGTGCCTTCATCGTCAAGTCGTGGCTCGCGATGTACCGGCGATACCTCGCTGCCCGCGCCGGCTCGATGGGCTTGCGATACACCTTGGCCAGCAGGATGTGCGCAATGGCTGCGAGCACCGGCGCCGGCGCCCCCTCCAGCAGGTCAGAGAGCCGCACCAGAACCTTGCCCTGGCGCAGCCGGATGGTGTTGTTGATATTGGTGAAGTGGTAGAACGTCACCTGGAACTCAGGCAGCGGCGCCCGCGGACGCACCTCCCGGTAACCCCGCTCGAATAATTCGACCAACGCTGGATGCTTGCTCGGCAACGCCCACGACCCTTGGTTATTAGCTCGACGCTTTCCGACCGAAATGCTTTCCGATTTCTACTTCTTCTTTTTAGCGGCTTCAGCCCTCTGGTTCTGCTCGTCCATCAGGTCGCGTGCGGTATCCAATCCCGCGTTCACCGTCTCGATCGCCGAATCCAGCGGAAACTCGATCGCTTTCATCTCCGCCGCTATCTTCGCGTCGGCCAGGTCCGTCTGCTTGATCGCGCGCAACTTCAACTGCCACTCCGTGTATGCCTCGATCACTTCCTTCAAAGGCTTCCGCAGGTCGTTCTTCTGCCGCGAATACATGTCCAGGTTCCGGTCCAGTTCATCCGCGATCTTCTCGAAGTCTTCTACCAGGTCGTGCACTTGCTTGCCGCGCGTGCTTGCCAGCTTCGGATCCGCCCGCAGCTGCTCGATGGCCAGCATCCGCACCCGCCCGAACTTTACCAGCAGCTTGATGCGCTTTACTGGCTCCTGCGTCACCTCTCGCAGTTGGTCCACTTCGGCTTCCGTCAGCGGATCACGCCGCGTCTGCGCCGTGGTAGACCCGGCCATCAGCAACATCGCCAGCAGCACCACTACCGCGCTTCGTCTTCTCATCAACGTTATCCTCGCTTCAGAAAATACTCCAAAAGCTCTTTGCGGATCTCATCCAGCTTCTCCACCGCGGCTTTCACCGGCGGACGGTCTTCCACCGCCAGCGTTCGCTCTACTTCTTCCAACCGCCGCGCCGTCTTCCGTAGATTGATCTCCGTGTCCTTGGTCTTCTTGTTCTTTAATTTGGCCGCGGCTGATGCCTTTTCCGCGTACGCCAGCAATTGCTTGATACTCTCCAGCGCCGCGTCAGGCTGCCCGTCAGTGAACTGGCGGTTGGCCTGTTCGGTCAACTCCTGCGCGATCTGCGAATAGATCTTGCCCCGGTCGTGGTCCTTCATCCCCTCGGCTTTCGTCTTCATCCGTTCGATCTCAGCCAGCTCGGACGCCTCCGTCTGCCCCACCCCCACCGACGTCGCTCCCAGCAGCATCATGATCAGCAATAGGGTTCTCATCGTCACTTCTTCTTCGCCGCGTCCGGATCGATCGCGATCAGCCGGTGCCGCGCCTGCCACTCCTGGTCGGGAAACTTGCCTTGCGCCGCTCCCAGGAACTTGCGATAGTTCTCCGCCGCTTCCTTGAACGCCTTTAGATTATCGTATGCCGTCGCCCGCAGAAAATATGTGCCCGGCGTCTCTGTCGCAAACTTCGCCCGCTCGTCCAGCGCCCTGATTACCAGCCCGTACTTCTTGTTCTGCGCCGTCACCATCGCGAACTCGCCGTAAGTCTCACCGTGTTTCGGTTCCAACTTGATGGCCTTGAAGAACTCGGCTTCCGCCTCCGGAAACTTCCGTTGCTTGGTCAGCACCCGCGCCAGATCCCGATGCGCCCCCGCATCCTGCGGCGCCGCCTTCACCAGCGCGCGATAACGCTCCTCCGCCTCGGGATATTTCTTCGCCTCGCCATACATCGCCGCCACGGCGTGCAACAGGTCGCGATCATTCGGATTTGCCTTTAACCCGGCTTCAAAGTGTCCCAGCGCGGCTTCGGTTTTTCCCGCCTTCATGAACAAGCGTCCCAATTGCAGATTCGCCGCAACGTTTTCTGGCGCCGCTTCGAGATACGCGCGCAAGAACGCCTCCGCATCACTCAGCCGGTTCGTCTGAGTATAAAGATTGATCAGCCCGGCCATGGCATCCGTCGATTTCGCATCCAGCACCAACGCCTGCTTATATTCCGCCTCCGCTGCAGCGGCATCTGTCCTTTCCAGCAGATGCGCCAGTGAAAGGTGCGGCTCCGCGTCCTTGGCATCCAGCTTCGCTGCCGCGCGGTAGGCCGCGATCGCCTCCGTCGGCGCGGATGTCTGTAAAACTCGTCCCAGACTCAGCCACGCGCGATAGGGCCCTGTCGAATCCTTCGAATCCGGCTTCAACGTCGTCGCCGCGCGCAGATACTTAGCCGCTTCATCGTTCTGGCCCGCCCCCGCCAGCAGGATACCCAGATTCAGGTTCGCTTCTTGCACGCTCGGCTTGATGGCTACAGATTTCTTGTACGCCTCGATCGACTCGGTTCGGCGTCCCGTCACGTTGAAGACGTAACCCAGGTCAAACCATGCTCGATAATCCCGCGGGTCCGTCGCCACTACTTTTTGCAGCAGCGACTCGGCCAGCGCATAGTCGCGCTTCTCGATCGCTGTCTCCGCTTGGATCACCGCGGGCGCTACCGACGCATCCTCTTCCGCCACGCGCACCTTGCGCACCGTCTTGCTGGTGTTGCGGCCTTTGGTTGTCTTGGCCTCGCCGATCTGCGTCTCTACGCCCGGCTTGGCTTGGGCGAACGCCACCACCCCGCCCGCGCTCATACCCAGCGCCGCCGTGAGAAAGACTCCTAAATTAAGCCTTACTCTTGCGTCCATTGCGTAAAAGATTTCCGTTCTTAGTTAGGATGCGCGCCAGCCATTGTCCGGTATGCGATTTCTTCGCCTTGGCGACGTCTTCCGGTGTCCCCGTATCCACCACTTCGCCGCCCCGGATACCGCCTTCCGGCCCCAGGTCGATGACCCAATCCGCCGTCTTGATCACGTCCAGGTTGTGCTCGATCACCACGATCGACCCACCCGTATCCAGCAGCCGCCGGAACGCGAACAGCAGCTTGCCTACATCGTCAAAGTGCAGTCCCGTGGTCGGCTCATCAAATATATATAACGTCCGATTCGCCTTTTTGTTCTTCTCCGCGCCCTCGGTACCGGGCCGTCCCGCCGGCGCAAACTCCCTTCGCGGCTGCAGATGCGCGGCCAGCTTCATGCGCTGGGCCTCGCCACCGCTCAACGTGGTGGCTGATTGTCCCAGCCGCAGATACCCCAGCCCCACCTCTTCCAGCACTTTCAGCTTATCCACCAACTTGGGCACGGCGGCAAAGAATCCCAACGCCTCTTTCACCGTCAGGCTCAGTACCTCATGGATGTTCTTGCCCTTGTACCGAACTTCGAGCACGCCCGGTTTGAAGCGCGTGCCTTTACATTCCTCGCAGATCAGTTCCACGTCCGCCAGAAACTGCATCTCCACCGTCACTGTGCCGTCGCCCTGGCAGGTCTCGCACCGCCCGCCGGGGATGTTGAACGAAAAGTGTCCCGCGGCGTAGCCTCGCTTGGCCGCTTCCGGCGTGTCCGAGAATGTCTCACGGATCAGGTCAAACGCCTTGATATATGTGACGGGATTCGACCGCGGCGTGCGCCCGATCGGCGATTGATCCACCAGCACCACGTCGCTTAGGAACTGCGTGCCCTCCAGCTTGTCGTACGACCCCAACGCCGAGTTCCCGGTATTCACGCCCAGCGCCGAGGCCAGTGCCTTGTACAGCACATCGTGGATCAACGTCGATTTTCCCGACCCCGAGACGCCCGTGATCGCCACCAGCATGCCCAGCGGGAAGGTCACATTCACTTTCTTCAGGTTGTGCGCGCGGACGTTCGTCAGTTTCAACTGCTGCGGCCCCGGCTTCCGCCGCGCCGGCGGCATCTGGATGCGCAGCTCGTCGGCCAGATATTTTCCCGTCAGCGAACCGGGGAACTTCTTCAACTCCGCAAACGTCCCCGCCGCCATCACTTTGCCGCCATGCTCGCCCGCACCCGGCCCCAGATCAAGGATCCGGTCCGCCGCCCGCATCACCTCGGCGTCATGCTCGACGACCAAGATCGTGTTACCCAGGTCGCGCAGGTCATGCAGTATACGGATCAGCCGTTCTGTATCGCGGCTATGCAGCCCGATCGAGGGCTCGTCCAGCACATATAGCGCGCCCACCAGCCGCGAAGCCAATGACGTCGCCAACTGGATACGCTGCGCCTCTCCGCCCGACAGCGTCGACGACAAGCGTTCCAGCGTCAGATATTCCAGTCCCACATTGTTCAGGAACTTCAGTCGGTCGCGCACTTCGATCAGAATCTTGTCCGCGATGTCCGCTTCCTCGCGCGTCAGCTTTACCACTTGGAAGAATTTCGCCGCATCTTCCACCGTCATGGCCACGGCGTCGCAAATGCTCTTGCCGCCGATGCGTACCGTGCGCGCCTCCGCCCGCAGGCGTTGCCCCTTGCAATCCGGACACAGCGCATACCCGCGATATCGGCTCAGGAACACCCGCACATGCAGCTTGTACTTTTTGCGCTCCAGATGCGCGAAGAAGCCCTGCACTCCCGGGAAATCGCCGTCACCCTCCAGCACCAGGGTCTGCTGGTCCAGGTCAAGCTCGTCCCACGGCACATCGAGCGGCAAGTCATGTTCCTTGGCCGCACGCTTCAACTCGGTGTACAACGCACGATACTTCGGCTTGGTCCACGGCTCGATGGCGCCATCGTTCAACGTGCGCGTCTTGTCCGGGATCACCAGGTCGAGATCAAAGTCGATGGTGTTGCCAAAACCCTGGCACCGCGGACACGCGCCAAAGGGATTATTGAAGGAGAACAGCCGCGGCTCCGGCTCCTCGTACCGCAACAGGCACTTCTTGCATTCAAAGCGCTGGGAGAAGCGCAGTCGCTCGCCGGCTTCCTCGCGCGGCACAATTTCCACGACGATCTCGCTGGCCTCGCGATACGCGATCTCCACGCCATCCACCAACCGCGCCCGCGTCTCCGTGTCCACCGCCACCGCAATGCGGTCCACCAGCGCGTCCAACGGCTGGGTGAAGTCAATGTCCAGCAGTGACTCGGGCGTCGAAAATTCAAAGATCTTGCCGTTCTGGTACAGACGCGTGAAGCCGCGTTTGCGCAGATCGAACAGCCGGCCCTTCAGATTTTCCACGTGCGCCGCCGCCATCGCCTCTTCTGCCGTGCGCAACGCCTTCTGCGAGATCCGTTTCTTAGGCTTTTCTTCTACCGCCGCCGGCGGTACCGTCGCCCGGACAGGAAAGAGCAGATGCAGCCGCGCCCCCTCGCCCAGCTTCAGGATGGCCGCGGCCACTTCATCCACTGTGTCTTTCTTCACCGCCCCGCCGCATTGCAGGCAATAGGTCGTCCCCACGCGCGCGTACAGCAGCCGGAGATAGTCATAGATCTCGGTCGCGGTGGCGACGGTCGAGCGCGGATTGCGGGTGGAATTCTTTTGTCGGATGGCGATCGCCGGCGCGATCCCCTCGATCACATCTACATCCGGCTTCTCAATGCGCTCCAGAAATTGCCGCGCATACGCCGATAGCGACTCCACATACCGGCGCTGGCCCTCCGCGTAGATAGTGTCAAAGGCGAGGGAAGACTTACCGGAACCGGAAACACCGGTCACCACCGTCAATTGGTTGTGAGGGATCTCAAAGTCGATGTTCTTGAGGTTATGGACCCGCGCCCCGCGGACAACGATGCTTTCACTTTCCCCGGAAGCCAGAAAACGCGGTAAGGACGATGCCATGTGAGTAGGTCCCGCAGCAGCGCCCCAGACGGCGGCAAAATGCCCTGCGGAATTCTTTATTATACGGGATTCAGAGGCACTGTCATCTGAGCGGAGCGCGACCCGTGAGGGAGCGCGCAGTCGAAGGACCTATGTATTTGGTTCTGCTCTGGCACCGTCCGCCAGGAAAAGTCCCGTCGCCAAAACTGGAATCTCTATCTGGGAGGGGCATGACTTCAGTCGTGCCAAGCAGCCGGTTATCAATCCGGCTTTAGCCGCTGAGGTAACGATTCTGCTTTGAAAGTGCACTCGCTTTACCGCCGGTACCGATACGCCAGCCCCGCAAACCCCAGCATCACCGCCAGCGACGGCACCATCAACACGATAATCCCTCGCCGCAGCGCCCGTTGGCTCCGCTCCGGCGCGGCCGCCGCCGAGTTCGTACACGTCGAACACCCCTGGGCGAACGCGGGGAAGCTCGCCACCAACAGCACGAAAATAGCCAATAGTCGTTTCATTTCGTAAACGTCACTTCGCAAAATACATGAGCGCCACGATCCCCAGCCACAGCGCTCCCATAAAGTGCCAATACCACGCGCTGATGTCGGTCGCCACCTGGCGCGACTCCATCGGACGCCCCATCGCCGTCGCCGCGGCCGCCCAGGTCAACGCGATCAACCCACCCAGTAAATGCAGCGCATGCGCTCCTGTCAGCAGGAAGAAGAACGAGCTACTCGGGTTCGTCTTCACGAACCAGCCCGCAAAATTCAACTGCTTCCACGCCTCATACTGCCCGGCAAGAAAGCCGATGCCCAACACCAAGGTGATCCCCAGCCACGGTAACGCACGCCGCCGCGTAGGCCGCCCCATGCCTAGCCACTCTTCGGTCAGCGCCGGTTCGTGGAACATCTGCCGTCGCGCCAGTTCCGCCGTCACGCTGCTGACGATGAGCAGCACCGTATTCAGCCAGAGGATTGTCGGCAACGCCAGCGGACGCCAATCGTGGATAAACTCACCCGTCGTAGCATCCATCTTGCCGCCACCCTGGCGCACCAAGTACGCACTCGCCAGCGCCAGAAAAAAGATCATGATGCCTACCGCCCCCGCGCCCAACCCAACGCGCGCCCGCAACAACCTACGCCGCAGCCGCGGATTACCCTCGGGCTGCCGTCGTGATTCGTCGCCCCCACCACCTCCACCCGGCGGACGCACATCCGGACCCCGCCCGCCGCCGTCGATTTTCGGCTCTTGTACCTCATTCGTAATGGCAACATTGCTCATGCTCAGTTAGATGTCTCCCGCGCCGGGGCTGACTGCACGGTGAAATCACTCCCGCTCGCATTCGGCCCATACTCATACGGCCCATAATGGACGACTACCGCCCCCGCAGATGTCTGCCACTCCAGAGAAGTTGACTCCCACGGATTCGCCCCCGCCATCGCCCCGCGCCGCATACTCCAGAAGAGGTTGAACAAGAACACCGCCTGCGCCGATATCAATCCCACTGCCGCAATCGTCACCCAGGTCTGCAAGGGCAGTAGCGCCTGCAGATACTCGGCCGACCCCGTTACCTGCGCATACCGCCGTGGATGTCCCGCCATACCCAGAAAATGCATGGGCAGGAACGTCGCATATGCCCCGACAAACGTCAGCCAAAAGTGGGCGCGCCCCAGCGACTCACTCATCAAGCGCCCGCCAAACAGCTTCGGAAACCAGTAATACGTCCCGGCAAAAATGGCGAACACCGCCGCCATGCCCATGATCATGTGAAAGTGCGCGACCACAAAATAAGTGTCATGCAGATACGCGTCGATGGTCGGCTGCGCCAATATGGGTCCGCTGAGGCCTCCTGTTACAAATAAAGACACGAAGCCAATCGAGAACAGCATCGGCACCGTCAGTCGGATCCGCCCGCGCCATAATGTGGCCAGCCAGTTCACCGTCTTGACGCTGCTCGGGATCGCCACCACCATCGTCAGCGTGGCAAATGCCAGAGTCGCATAGGGGTTCAGTCCCGCGATGAACATATGGTGGCCCCACACCAGAAATCCGAAAAAGCCGATGGCCATGGTCGAGAACACCATCGCCGCGTAGCCGAACACCGGCTTGCGTGAGAACGTCGACAGCAAATGTGAAGTCAGTCCCATCCCCGGCAGAATGGCGATGTACACCTCCGGATGCCCGAAGAACCAGAACAGGTGTTGCCACAACAGCGGCGACCCGCCCGAATGTTTGATGGCCGCACCATTCACCATCAGGCCAGCGGGAACAAAGAAGCTGGTGCCTAGATGTCGATCCGCGAAGAGCAGTAAGGTAGCCGCCAGCAGCACGCTGAACGCCAGCAAGGTAAGTTGCGCGGTCACAAACCACGACCACACCGTCAGCGGCATCCGCATCAGACTCATGCCCGGCGCGCGCAATCGCAGAGTGGTCGCAATGAAATTGACTGCGCCCAGCACCGAGCCAAAACAAAAGACGCTGATGCCGACTATCCACAGGTCCATCCCCAGACCTTGTCCCGGCCCGGAAGAGGGAATTGCGCTCAGCGGCGGATACTGCGTCCATCCCGATTGCGACGCTCCACCCTCGGCCACCAGCGCCGCCACCACGATTACGAACGCCCACGCCGTCAGCCAGAAGGACAAGAGGTTCATCACCGGGAACGCCATCCGCCGCGCTCCGATCTGCTCCGGCAATATCAGATTGCCGAACGCGCTCTGCGGCGCCGTCGTCAGGACGAAGAACACCATCAGCGTGCCGTGCATCGTCATGTACGCAAGGTAACCTTCCGGCTTGATCTCACCCAGTAAGGGAATGCGCATCGTGGGCCACACCACATGCAGCCGCATGATGAGCGAGAGCACCATGCCGACCAGCACCGCCGCCAGCGAGAGAAAGAAATACTGCCGGCCGATCATGCGATGGTCGGTCGCAAAAATATACCGCCGCAGGAATCCCGGCTCGGTTGTCACCGTCTCTGGCTGCGGCTTCACTTCGTGCCCCCCGCCAGCTTTTCTCCCCCAAGCTTTCCTGCCAGCATCCAGCGCACAAACTCACCTTCAGGCAATACTTTAAGTTTGGCATTCATCTGGTGATGCAATTGGCCGCAAAGCTCCGCGCAGACGATCTCGTATTCGCCCGTCTGGTCAACCTTGAAATGGATCTTTATGTCCATCCCCGGGACCGCATCTTGCTTCAGCCGCAACTCCGGTACGAAAAAGCTATGAATCACATCCTGGGAATGTAAGGTGACTTCGACCTCCCGCCCCACCGGCAGCGCCAACACCGCCGAAACTTTATCGTCTGCCCCCGCCGCATCGTCCGGGTCCAGACCCAGCGGATTTCCCAGCGACGCATCCCGCAACTCCAGCTTGGTGGCGCCGAACTTCCCATCAGCTCCGGGATAGCGGAAGTACCACTGAAACTGCTGACCCGTGATCTCGACCTTTATTACATTCGCGGCCTGGCTGCTCTCGCGTGTCGGCCCAATAAACGTATGTTTCGCCCAACTCTGCGCGGCAAGCAGGTTGAATCCCAGGAAGAGCAGCGTCGCCAGTGCCACGCTGCCAGCTTCCAGGAGCTGAGAAGAGCTACGCAACTCGCGCGGGTCGGAAGCGCTCCTCGTCTCACGATGCCGCCACACCATCCACCCCAGCACCACCTGAGCCAGGACAAACACTACTCCCAAGACGATGAGACTGATCTGTAGATGGGAATCGGCGCGGAGGGCACCTACCGAGATCGCTGCCGGCATCCAGCTCTGCGCGAATAGGTAAGCGGTGGCCAACGTGATCAGCCACAACAGCAGCAGTAGTGCCAGCGCCATATGGCTATTTAATCATGCCGGAAAGCCATCTGGCGGTGTCTAATCAAAAGAGTGAAGAAGGTTGCAATAGTCGCGCTCGTCGTCTTCGGCATACTCGCCTTGCCGATTGCGTATTCCACCTATGGATAGCGCCCAATTGGTTTGTATTTTCTGAAGGTGATGTAAATCCGCCATGTTCGATCTTCGAAGCTGATGAACACGATCTCAATAGTCCGGGGGCGCTGGTTTCAAAGCCGGTTGTGGAAAGAGGAGTTCTTAGATTCGCGACCAAGGATGGAAAGCACATCCAGTTGAAGCTCAGTGGCAGTGAATAACCCCCGTCGAGCTCTTCTCTTCCGCTCTGACTTTGCCTTCTCCGTGTCTCTGTGGTGAATGGTTTGCTCTTGACTTGGCTTTTCTCCGCGCCTCCGCGTTAAGAAGCCCGCCCATTCCTCACCAGCCGCAGAAACTCCGCATGCACCCGCGTGTCCTCTGACAGCTCCGGATGAAACGTCGCGGCCATCGTCTTGCCCTGGCGCACCAGCACCGGACTTCCATCGCGCAAGGCCAGCACTTCTACATCTTTACCGGTACGCGAGATCTTGGGCGCGCGGATAAATACTGACTCCAATGGCGCAGCTCCCAGCGTCGTCTGCAACTGCTCAATGGAACTGTCGAGTTGCCGCCCATACGCGTTCCGTCGCACGGCCATGTCCATGGCCGCCAAACTGCGCTGCGGAGGATTCTCCACGTCCTTCGCCAGCAGAATGGCGCCAGCGCACGTGCCAAAGGTCGGCTTCGTGCGCACAAACTCACTTAGTTTTTCGAAGAATCCATCACGCTCAAGGAATTTGAGCATGGTCGACGACTCACCGCCCGGCATCACCAGCGCATCGATGGCATCGAGTTGCTCCGGCCGGCGCACCAGCACTACGGTCGCGCCTAACTCTTCCAGTCGGCGACGGTGCGCATCAAAGTCGCCTTGTATTGCTAAAACGCCAACCGTCGGAGCGCCCACAGCAGCTACCAGCCGCGCTTCTGCAGCATTTCGGCTTCGGGCATCGAGGCCACCGCCAAGCCCTTCATGCCGGTCAGGTCGCCGCTCACTTCCAGCAGCACCTTCGGATCATCAAAGTGCGT
>JBKKBM010000005.1:0-4368 GCA_046714215.1 Terriglobales bacterium
CAGGCATAACAGCGCGAGTACACTGGCTAGAAGGAGCGGGTTTACAGATTTCTTAGGGTGATGCATATGGGGACTCACGGAGCACTTTTATTGGGATTCCCGGTTGCCCAGAGCAGGTTGTAGTCACTAATGTGTCAATGGGGGCTCTCTGGGTCCGAATCCCAAAAAAGAACGCCAAAGAAGGCAAGGAATGTTTGGCAAGGAATGAACGATGAACGCTGATCCTCCCACGCCCGCCAGTCAGTGGACCGCCGCTGCGGCTGATGACTGGGCCATCTTGCAGGAGCCGCAACACCGTCCCCTCTGGCAGGCGATGCTTCAAGCGGCGAACGCGGGCAAGGGCACGCGGTTGCTCGACGCTGGCTGTGGTGCGGGGGGTGCCTGCTTTCTCGCCGCCCACTACGGCGCCCATGCCTACGGCTTCGACGCCAGTGACGCGCTCATCAAGCTGGCGCGCCAGCGTCTGCCCCAGGGACACTTCGAAGTCGCCGACCTCGCATCTCCGCCCTTCGGAGCAGAACTTTTCCACGTCATCACCGCTGCCAACTCGCTCCAGTTTGCCGCCGATCCCGAACATGCCCTGCGCGTCTGGACCACCCGACTGATGCCGGACCACGGCGTCATCGTCATCGGACTATGGACTCCGCCCGCCGAATCCGAGCAGTACCGCATCATGAGCGCCGTGCGCGAGGTTCTGCCCCATCCCCCCACGGGCGGAAGCCCGTTTGCCTTGAGCGAGCGCGGCCTGGTCGAAGACCTGCTCCAACGCGCAGGTCTCAAAGTAAACTCCGCTCGCGACGTCGACGTCACCTTCGAGTATCCCGATATGGAGACCTGTTGGCGCGCCCTCCGCTCCGCCGGCTCCATGCAGTCGGCCATCGAGATCGGCGGTGAGCCCGCCGTGAAGCAGGCGCTGGTCGAGGCCGCGCAAGAGTTCCTCATGACCGACGGCAGTGTGTTCATCCACAACAAAATGAGATATGTTTTGGGGCAGAACTTCTAGCCGAAACCGCCCTCATGCCCAACCCTGGAGACTTCGCCTACACCGTCAAGCAGCAGGCGGACATCGTCCGCATCATTGGCGAGTATGTGAAGTTGAAAAAATCCGGTGCGCAGAATTTTTCCGGCCTCTGTCCGTTTCACGACGAGAAGTCGCCCTCGTTCTCCGTCCACGCCACGCGCCAGTTCTACCACTGCTTCGGCTGCGGCGTCTCCGGCGATGTCTTCAGCTTCGTGCAGAAGATTGAGATCGTGACCTTCCCGGAAGCGGTGCGCAGCATCGCCACCAAACTCAACATCCCGCTGCCCAAGCAGCAGTTCTCGCCGCAGGAGGCGAAAGAAGCCAGCCAGCGCGGCAAATTACTCGACCTGCATGAAGCTACTTGCGTGTTCTTCCAGGCACAATTAAAGACCTCCGGCGCCGCGGCCGCACGCGAGTATCTGGCCAGCCGGGGTCTGACGGATGACGTCCTTACCCTCTTCCGCATCGGCTACGCGCCTGACTCCGGCTTTCTGCTGCGCGACAAACTGAAAGGTGACTTCGACGAAGGCACCCTCAAGCAGAGCGGCCTCTTCTCCTGGAAAGATGAAGAAGGTGGCACCGGCGCCATGTATGCGAAGTTTCGCAATCGCATCATCTTTCCCATCTCCAGCGAGCAGGGAAAGGTCATCGCTTTTGGCGGACGCATCCTCGCTTCCGCCACCACCGCCGCGGAGAAAGATAAGGCCGGCCCTAAATATCTCAACTCGCCCGAAACGCCAATCTATTCCAAGGGCAAAGTCCTCTACAACCTCGACAAAGCCCGCGAAGCCATCCGCAAGCTGGATTACTCCATCGTCGTCGAGGGCTACCTGGATTGCATCTCGGTTTACACCGCGGGCATGCACAACGTGATCGCCAGCTCCGGCACCGCGTTCGGTGAGGCGCAGGTGAAATTACTCGGTCGCTACAGCAAGAACATTGTGGTCAACTTCGATCCTGACACCGCTGGCGCCGCCGCCACCGAGCGCTCGCTGGCCATGCTCATCGAAGAAGACTTCAACATCAAAGTCATCACTCTCGAGCCCGGCCTTGACCCGGATCTCTTCATCCGCAAGCGCGGCGTGGAGGCTTACCAGGGTGAAGTCCGTGCCTCGCGCAAATATTTTCATTACCTCATTGACCGCGCCCTCGCGCAGTTCGCCAAGACGCCGGAAGGCAAGGTCAAGGCGATGAACTTCCTCTTGCCGCATATTCAGCGCGTGCCCAGCCGTATCGCCCGCGATGAATTAGCTTCAGAAGCTGCGCAGCGCCTCGCTATCGACTCCGCCGTGTTGCGGCAGGAGTTGAAGTCAGCCGCTTCGTCGCGCTCCAAGACCATCAAGTCCGCCGCCGCTCAAGCTCCCGCGGGATTGTCGCCGGCGGAAAAAGTTCTGGTGCGTTCGCTGCTGGCGACTGGGCCATCGAACGCGGTGGTGCGGGGCAGTCTGCAGCAGACACTCGAAGAAGAGCGTCCCCATGAGGGATGGGGCGCGGAACCCTTGCTGGATGCCCTCGCCCAAGCCGACACTGTCGCCCTGGCCGAACCCCTCGCCCTCAACCTCAACGACCTGCAGCGCAAGCATCTGGCGGAGATCCTGATGCAAGCCGAGGACGGCGACGAACCTAGCGCTGATGATGTCAGCCGATCATTGTCAATCCTTCGGCGACCCCATCTTGAGCGTAAACTCCAGCACCTCATACCTCAGGCTGAGGAAGCCTTTCGTAAGGGAGACAATTTCAGGTACACACAGCTTTCAGCCGAAAAGATGAAGCTGAAGCGCGCTCTGGATGAGTCGTTACGAGCTCTTCAGGCCAAAAAGTCCACATAGCCCCTGTTTCAAACGGCTTTCGCACCCTCCGAATCTATTCCATCCCCTTATGCGTCTAATACTTAGGAAAGCCTGTCCATCACAGGACTGCGATTGCCCGGCTTTGAACCCGCGTGCTATCCTAAGTAGCTTGGGTTAGTGCGCGCTTAGTGGGGCATAAAAGCTTTCCAGCCGGATCCGCATCCACCTCTATTAAGAGTGATGCATAGGACGTCCGACCTCCTGCCGCAGTCCTAATACATAACGAGGGTGTTCTCCGCCTGTGTGCCGTGCGCCACGCCGGGGTCGCTTAACGCTTGGAGATTTGCCTCTTGGCTCTTGACGATAAATACGAAGACATTCAGAAGCTGATCGATACCGGCAAAGAGAAGGGCTACCTCACCTATGACCAGGTGAACGACCTTCTGCCCGGCGACATCCATTCGCCTGACGACCTGGACGATCTGCTCACTACCATTGGCACCCAGGGCATCGATGTTCTCGAAGGCCCCAAGATGCCGGGCGCCGAACTGGAAAAGACCGCCGACATCGAAGCCGGCGAAGACGTTGAACTTGACCTCACGCCCGGCGCTCTGGAAAAGACCAACGACCCTGTCCGCATGTACCTGCGCGAGATGGGTACGGTGCCGTTGCTCACCCGCGAAGGCGAAGTCGAGATCGCCAAGCGCATCGAACGCGGCCAATTGCGCGTGCTCAAAGCCATCTCCCGCTCGCCCATCGTGATTCGCGAAGTGCTGGCCATCGGCGACGACCTCAAGCGCGGCGTTCGCTCCATCAAGGAGATGGTCACCTTCGACGAAGAGGAACTTACCGAAGAGATCCTGCATAACCGCGTCAAAGACATCACCGGCAAGATCGACGCCATCAACAAGCATTACAAGAAATCCATCACCCTCCAGGAAAAGCTCGACGGCATTCCCAAGAACAAGAAGGAAAAGGCGCGCGAGCTGCGCCGCACCCGTTGGTCGCTGGGCCGCGAGCGCGTTCAGCTCTCTACCGGCATCCGCAAGCTGGCCTTTAACAACGCCGAGCGCAAGCGCCTCATCGATCGCGTGAACAAGACGGTCGAGACCATGCGCCAGCTCGACCGCCAGATCAACAACCTGGAAAAGAAGGCTGACGCTACCCGCAGCGAAGACCTGAAGAAGGAATATCGCAAGCAGCAGCGCCAGTTTCGCGCGGAGCAGGAAAAGATGGAATTCGACGCAGGTGTCTCTTACCAGGACCTGCGCCGCACCCAGCGCGAAGTCATCCAGGGTGACATGGATGCGGAGTACGCCAAGCGCGAACTCATCGAAGCCAACTTGCGCCTCGTCGTCTCTATCGCCAAGAAGTACACCAACCGTGGCCTCCAGTTCCTCGACCTCATTCAGGAAGGCAACATCGGCCTGATGAAGGCCGTGGACAAGTTCGAATACCGCCGCGGCTACAAGTTCTCCACGTACGCCACGTGGTGGATCCGCCAGGCCATCACCCGCGCCATCGCTGATCAGGCCCGCACCATCCGCATCCCGGTGC
>JBKKBM010000006.1:0-3218 GCA_046714215.1 Terriglobales bacterium
ACCCAGAAGTTCTCTTTCCCGGCGGAGGATTACACCGGCCGCTATGACTGGAACGTAAATAATTCCAACTCCCTGTCGGTCCGTTATCAATACAGCCACCAGATCTTTGGCGCGGAGGACATCACCAAGGGTGAACAGGCGGAGCAGAACAACCGGCAGCAGAACGCGGGCATCACCTGGGTTCATCACTTCTCCCCCACCCAGATCGGGGAATTCCGCTATGGCCTTGGTCGCCGCCGTACCACGGTCAATATCGCCGACGGCAATGACACTCCCATCATCCGCATCGCGGGCGTGACCAGTGGACCCATCATCGGCAATGCCGGGGCCTTCCCCATTCTCCGCTACCAAACCGACCATCAATACGTTTACAACCACACCTGGATGTTGAGCCCCACTTGGACCTTGAAGATGGGTACCGACATCCGGCTGCAGCAGCTCAATGACCTGGCCGACAGCTTCTCCCGCGGCTTCTGGAACTTTGGCGCGACGGTCGGAACGACGGGACAGCCTTGTGGCTCGGGCGGCCCCTGCACCGGCGTGCAGAACCTCCTGCGCGGATTTATTACTTCGTTCACCCGGGGCTACGGCCCCTTCAACCTGGGAAACCGCAACAAGGAATTCAACTTCTACGCCCAGGGCGACTGGAAGGTCCGTTCCAACCTCACCCTGAACCTGGGGCTGCGTAATGAATCGGTACGCGAGCCGCAGGAAGTCCAAAATAAGATCGACTACGGCTTTAGCCACCAGCCCATCGCCTTGGAGCCCCGCTTTGGCTTTGCCTTCAGTCCGTATCCCAGTGCCCGCAGCAAGTTCGTCATTCGCGGCGGCTATGGCATCTTCCACGGACGCGTCTTCCAGTCGGTCTTCTCTCAAGGCGGAGCGAGTCTCCGCTTCAACCCGCCGAACGCGGCAAACCTTTCATTCAGCAACACCTTCAATGTGGCTGATCCTTCGGCCGGCTTCGTCTTCGCTCCCGGCCCACCCACTACCCGCATCGCCATCACCCGCGTCGATCCAGCGTTCCGTATGCCTTACACGCAGCAATGGAATCTGACGGTGGAGCAGGAGCTGCCGTGGAAGATGGCACTCAGCATGTCGTATGTCGGCAATCGCGGCATTGGCTTGGTCCAGTATGACATCCTGAATCGTCCCGAATTTCCCACGGTCGCCCCCAATCATCCTTATGTGGGCGCCGCTTTCCGCGGGGTCACCTTCAACTGCATCGACGCCAATGGGGCGAACACCAACCCTATTCCCGGCTGTATCTCCACCGCTCAACCGCGGATCAATGAACGGCGGCCTGACCCGCTCTATAGCACCATCACCGAAGTGAAGAATGGCGCCTGGTCGTATTACAACGCCTTCCAGACCAGCCTGAATAAGCGCCTCAGCCACGGTTTGACCTTCCAGGCCAATTACACCTGGGCCAAAGCCATCGACACCGGATCGGAAGCTACGTTCAGCGGGATTGACACCAACTTCCCCGCCGCGGGAAAACAGCAAGCCCGTTCTCTCCGTGCTCTCAGCCTCTTTGATACTCCGCATCGCGCCACCGTGAACTTCAGCTATGAGCTTCCCTTCCTGAAGGCGCAGCGGGGGATCATCGGTCGCGCGTTCGGCGGCTGGCAGGTTTCCGGCACCGGTCTCTTCTCCAGCGGCAACCCCTTCACCGTATTCGCAGGCTATGACTTGAACGCGGACGGCGTCGGGGGCGATCGCCCAGACATCCTCAACCCGGCCGTGCTGGGCACATCCATCGACAATGGCTACTTCGTCGGCACGTCAACCAGCATCACCCAATCGACGCTCCAACTGAATACGGCCATGTTCTCTTCCACCACCGCCGCCACTCGGCCATTCCGCCCGGGAGCTGCCGAACAGGGCACCCTCGGACGCAATACCTTCCGCGCACACGGCCAGAACAATTGGGATGCGGCCTTGAGCAAGAAGTTCAAGATCACGGAAGGGACGGGATTGGCCTTCCGTTGGGAGGCTTATAACGTCTTCAACCGCGTGCAGTTCGGACTGCCCAGCCAGACCCTTACGGCCGCTGCATTCGGCCGCATCAGCAGTGTGCGCAACAACCGCGTAGACACCAACACCGGCGCGCGCTACATGCAGTTCTCGTTCCGCTTCACCTACTAGCGCCAAAGCAAATCCTGCGGCCCCGGGGGAACTTCCTCGGGGCCTTTTTTGCCCGCGTCTGCGCACACTTTGTCGCCTGGCGGCGCTCACTTTTGAACAAAACTCGGCCCCCAAACGCAACCGTCCGGGAGTATTTTTAGTCTACATGTTTGCTATTTGGTTAATAGCTGCCGTAGGTTACGAAAATAATGCTCCCTTCCCAACTGGAATGAGGTATATTAATTGGGCAGTCGTTGTACGATGTTTCCGGAGGGTTCTGTGTCCAAGTTGACTCGCGCTATGGCGGTTGCGATGGTTTGCCTTATGCCTCTCAGCATGATGCAGGCAGAGATTCAAGGCGCCATGCTCTACACACGGGGAATGGTAAAGATCAATGGGAACGCCGCACGCGTTAGTACGCCCATCAAATCTGGCGATTCCCTACAGACGTCCACTGACGGCACCGCGCAGATCGTTGCCGAAGGTACTTTCATCCAAGTCCAGCCAGCTTCTTCGGTCCTCTATAACAAGTCATCCGTCACTTTGCAGGAAGGCACTGCGACCGTGGCCAGCGCCAAGGACATGACCGGACAAGTGAGCGGCCTGAGCGTCTCAGCTCTCACTCCTACCGGCGTGCGCTATGCTCTGCGCAGCCAGGCGGGACGCGTTCAGGTGGCCGCGCTCATGGGCAACGTGATGGTCCGCGGCAGCAACGCCCTGGCCGTCGAACTCAAGGCTGGCGAGGTCTACACCCAGGATCCCAACTCCTCTCCGCAGACAGGCCCGCAAGCTTCCAATAAGACTCTCTTTGGTGATGATGCCGGACTGATCTTCGTGGTTTCCGCCGCTGTTATCGCCGGTATCATCCTCGGCATTATCAGCGCCACTGACGTCAGCCCCGCCGGACCGTAAACTTTCGGCCTTAACAATCAAAAGGCGCCCCTTGCGGGACGCCTTTTTTTTGCCGATCGCCACTACTTCTTCGACACTATTTCTTCCGGCTTCGTGGCCACCGCACATACACATGTGAGCAAAAAGCAAGCGGGCGCTTACTTTGTTAAAATTGAAAGGTGCCGAACCCACTCCTCCAG
>JBKKBM010000007.1:0-7344 GCA_046714215.1 Terriglobales bacterium
GTTGACGACGAGTCTGCTTACGCCGGAGTATCGGCGAGAGATGATCAAGGTGTATGCGAAGCGGGCGGTGATGGCGGCGGGTAGAACGTAACGATGCTCATCACCGATTGTCACGTCCACATCACGCCGATGGAGATGTTCAAGCCCGGCGCGTTGGCGGCGATGCAGAAGAAACGCGCGAACTTTGAGGAAATACGCGAGTATTGCCGGTCGCCCAAGGCATTCCTCAAGCATCTGGACGCGGTCGGCGTTGAGCGCGCGGTGCTCATTAATTATGTGGCGCCGGAGGTGATGGGATTCACGCCCGAGGTGAACCGCTGGGTCGCCGGCTATGTGAAGGAAGATCCGCAGCGCCTGATCGCGTGTGGCAGTCTGCATCCGCGGCATACGCAGGACGTCGAGCGCGATATGGAAGAGATCGTGCGGATGGGCATCCGCATGATCAAACTCCATCCGCCGCACCAACTGCTGTTTCCCAACGACTACCTGAATGGCGTGAAGGAGCTGGAAGTCATCTATCGGATGGCCGAGCAGCATGGCGTGCCCATCATGTTCCATACGGGGACGTCGATATTTCCCGGCGCGAGGAATAAATATGGCGATCCGATGTATATCGACGACGTGGCGGTGGATTTTCCCCAGTTGAAGATCCTGTTGGCGCACGGCGGAAGGCCGTTGTGGATGGAGTCGGCATTCTTCCTGCTGCGTCGGCACAAAAATGTGTTTCTCGATATCAGCGGGATCCCGCCGCTGTCGCTGTTGAAATATTTTCCCCGCTTGGAAGAGATCGCGCACAAGACCTTGTTTGGTACGGACTGGCCGGGGCCAGGAGTACCGGAGATCGCAAAGAATCTAAAAGATTTTCGAGGATTGGCGTTGAGCGAGGCGGCGAAGACGCGGATACTGAGTGGAACGGCGCTGGAGATGTGGCCGGGATAGGTGTGTTCCTGCCCGTTTGGCAAAGTCCTTCTGATTCTGTATAAAGATAGGTTGCGTCGGTGGGTTTGCGCGCAGTGGAAGCGGTTTGTGCGCGTCCCTAAGCCCAGGATTGAATCAACCAGTTGAACAGCAGTCTCATAAGCGATTGAGCAAGCAGTACTTATAGGGGTCATCCTCAGGAAAGATTCAGGAGAGATTTATGTCCACCACACCATCCACTACGCCTCCCGCCGCCGCCCACACCAAGGGATTGCAGGATGTAGTCGCAGGCGAGTCGCGGATCTGTTACATCGACGGCGAGAAGGGCATTCTGGCCTATCGCGGCATCGACATCCACGAATTGGCGTCGAAGTCGAACTTCGAAGAGGTCTGCTACCTGCTCTGGTACGGCAAGTTGCCGACGGCGAGCGAGCTGAAGGCGTTTTCGGCGCAACTGGCGTCCGAGCGCAAGATGGATCCGTTCATCTATGAGTCGCTGAAGAGTTTTCCGAAGAACGCGACGCCGATGGACGTGCTCCGCACTACGGTCTCCGAGCTGGGCTACTTCGACCCGGACGCGAAGGCGTTAAAGGACCACGACGCGAATATCCGCAAGGCAATGCGGCTGACGGCGCAGATTGCGATGATCGTGGCGTGCTACGACCGCATCCGCAAGGGCAAGAACGTGGTGGATGCCGACCCGTCACTCTCACTCGCCGGAAATTTCCTGTGTCAGTTGAATGGCGAGAAGCCTTCGGCGACGGCGGAGAAGGCCTTCGACATCGCGCTCATCCTCCATGCCGACCATGAATTAAATGCTTCGACTTTCGCGGCGCGCGTGATCGCGGCCACGGAGAGTGATATGCACTCGGCCGTGACGGGCGCCATCGGCGCGCTCAAAGGGCCGCTGCATGGAGGAGCGAACGAAGCGGTGATGAAGATACTGTTCGCCATCGACAAGGCGGGCGCGGAGCCGGTGGCGCACGTGAAGCAGATGCTGGCGGACAAGAAGAAGGTCCCCGGCTTCGGGCATCGCGTGTATCACACGGAAGACCCGCGGGCTACACACCTGCGGCGCATGTCGCATGACCTGGGCGAGAAGGACGGCAAGCCGAAGTGGTATGACATGTCGGCGGCCATCGAGAAGTACATCAAGGAAGAGAAGAAGCTGAACGCGAATGTGGATTTCTATTCCGCGTCGACCTATACGACCTTGGGCATCGATATCGATCTGTTCACGCCGATCTTTGCGGTGAGCCGCATCGCGGGATGGGCGGCGCACGTGATCGAGCAGCATGATGACAACCGGCTGATCCGTCCGCGGGCGGAGTACCTGGGGCCGAAGCATCCGGCGCCGTATGTGCCGATCGGGGACAGGAAGTAGGGTTTGAGTTGTTTAAGGGCGCGGGCTATAAGCCCGCGCCCTTTTTGTTTTTGTGTGAGCAGTTTGGTGAGGGCCTGCAAGGCAGGAATGCCTGTGCCACGGGTTTAACCTTTTTGTTTGGGGGAACCAAGAGCACACAGGCTGAGAGCCTGTGCCACGCAAGTCCTTTTCGGTTCCTCAAAGAGCAAAGCAAACGCAAGGTCCTTCGGCCAAAGTGACGGCCTCAGGATAACAAGGTTGGGGTTCAGCGGGGGCTTGCACAGGCAAGATGCCTGTGCCACGGGTTCAACCTTTTTGTTTGAGGGAACCAAGAGCACACAGGCTGAGAGCCTGTGCCACGAAGGCCGACAAACCAGAAAAGCGGAGCGAGGGTAGGGATTCCTCGCTCCGCTTCGGAATTTAAACCAAACCAAGCTAAGGCAACCAAGCTAAGGCAAAAGCTAGTTACCGCCGGGGGCCGCAGCTTTTTCGTAAGGGGCGACCTGCTCGGCGATCTTTGACTTATCTCCCACGACGACGATGGTCATGTGGTCAGGGTTAAGGTACTTGGTGGCCATCTGCTGCACTTGCTGCGGGGTGACGGCGTGGATCTTCTGCACGTAGGTGGTCAGGTAGTCGGCGCCCAGTCCGTGGAGGTTGCGGAAGATCAACTGCCCGATGACACCCTGCCGCGAAGAGTTCTGCAGCACGAAGATGCCAGCCAGGTAGTTCTTGATGCCTTCCAACTCGGCGGCGCTGGGCGGCTCCTTACGCAGTAAGTCGATCTCATAGAAGATCTCCTTGAGCGAAGGGCCGGTCACAGCAGTGGTGACGTCAGCCGTCTCGAGCCAGTAGGTATCGCGGTAGCGGGCCGAGAGCTGACTGTTGGGTGAGTAGGTGTATCCCTTCTTCTCGCGGATGTTGGAGGTGATGCGTGAGCCGAAGGAGCCACCGAGGATGGCGTTAGTCACGCGCAGGGCCATGAAGTCCGGATGGCTGGGGTCGGTGACGGGCAGTCCGATGTAGAGAGTGGACTGGGGCGCGTTGGGGCGGTCGATGACTTCCAGTATGCGCCTGCCCGCGGTCTTAGGAGCGATGCGAGCAGCAGCCGAACCTTGCTTCCACGCGGAGAAGGAGTCGGTGATGGCCTTACGCATGGCGGCAGCGTTGAACTTTCCGGCCACATAGATGTGGGTGCGGGCCGCGCCAAAGTTGTCATCATAGAACTTCTTGATCATGCCCAAGTCGTAGCTCTTGAGCATGGGTTCGGTGGGATAGATGCGCCCGTAGGGATGGTCGGGGTAGAGGATCTTGCGGAAGCGTTCGTTGGCCTGCGATTGCGGCGTGCTCTTGGCAATGGTCAAGTTGCGGAACATGTCGGCCTTGAGGCGTTCGACTTCGGTTGCGGGGAGCAAGGGCTTCTGAATGACTTCAGCGATGAGCTTCACGTAATCAGCGCCAAACTCACTGAGTACTTCGCCGCCGACCGTGGTCTGGTCCGCGCCCATGCCGATGTTGATGCCTCCACCCATGTTGGCGGCAGCTTGGTCCACTTGCGCGGCGGACTTGCTCTGCGTGCCTTCTTTGAGCAAGGCGACGGTAAGATCGCCGAGCCATACCTGCTCAGCGGTCTCATTGACGTTCCCAGCCTCGATCACGGCGGTAATGGCGACCTTCGGCACGTCTCCATAGGGGATCATGGTGACTTTTAGTCCGTTGAGTAGGGCGAACGTCTGGGCGGGAGGGACGGTGAACGCTTTGGGCTGGCCGCCGGCGGGTGGCGTTTGTTTCTGGGCGAGGGCTGAGACGCCAAACACCAAGACCGTGGCGACAAGTAAGGTAGAGCGAAGGAATGGGTTCTTCATATTAAAGAAAGTCTCCGAGTGATCAGTCATGGCTAGTTGCCCTCCTTCGGCTGAATGGTGAGGATGGTGCGATTGGTGGGCCGTAGATATTCCTGGGCAGCCTTTTGCACCATGGCCGGAGTGATCTTGCGCAGTTCGCTCTCGATATTGTTGACGCGAGCCGGATTGTCATCAAAGAGGGCGAGGCTGGCGAGCAAGTCAGCGCGTCCGAAGCCGCTGCCGACCATGTTGTAGAGGTTGGAACGCGATTTCACCAGAGCACGGTCGATGTAAGACTGCTCGAGCGGCTTGGTGCGAACATTCTCGATGACGGTGTCGAGGGCGGCGGTGATGTCGGCCGGCTTGCTCTTGGCGTCATGGAAGAGCGAGAGCATCCAGAGCATGGGGCCGTTGTAGTTGTAGGCGTTGCCCAGTCCGAAATTGATGCCCACGCTCACATTGGAGGTGATAGCGCGCTTCTTGACGAGTTCCTGGCGCAGCAGGCTGTCATCGCCCTGACCGAGGATCTGGTCGAGGAGCACCATGGCGAAGTAGTCTTGCGAGTTGCGCTCCGGCATGTGATAGGCCATGGCATAGGCGGGACGCTTGGCCAGCGCATCGACCTTGGATGCCTGCTTTTCTTTTTCCTGGCGCGGCTCGGTCAGGTCAGGAATCTTTTCCGGTTCGACGGAAGGAATGTTGGCAAAGTACTTTTCGACAAAGGCTTTGGCCTCGGTCGGCTGGAAGTCGCCGACGACGACCAACACGGCGTTGCTGGGCGAGTAGTACTTGTGGAAGAAGTCGCTGGCATCAGCCAACGTAGCGGCTTCGATGTCTTTCAGGTCGCCGTAGAAGTTATGCGCGTTATACCAGTTGGTGTTGGCGTACTGCGGCATGTCAAGCCAGGGGAATCCGCCGTAGGGCTGGTTGAGGACGTTGACCTTGACCTCATTACCGACCACGCCCTGCTGATTCTTGAGATTTTCTTCGGTGATGTTGAGGCCGCGCATGCGATCGGCTTCAGCCCAGAGAGCGGTCTCCAGCTTGTGGGCAGGCAGGATCTCGAAGTAGTTAGTGAAGTCGAAGCGGGTGGAGCCGTTGAGGATCCCGCCATTCTTCTGCACCAACTGGATGAACTCCATCTTGCCCAGGTTCTGCGAACCCTGGAACATAAGGTGCTCGAAGAGGTGAGCGAAGCCGGTGCGGTTTTTGGGTTCGATGCGGAAGCCGATGCGGTAATAGACCGCGGTAGTCACCGTGGGCGCGGTGTGGTCGATGGAAAGGACGACACGTAGTCCATTCTTAAGCTTGTAATATTCAACAGGGACGGTGAATCCCTTACTGGTGGCAGCTTTAGCTGGGGCAGCGGCTTTGGCGGCGGGCTTGGCCTGGGCCAAAGCTCCGGCGCTGAGCGCTAAGACCAACGCAGCGGACAGCGCGCCACGTACAGCATGGATAGGCAGTTTCATGGATTTATCTCCGCGGAAGTTAGGGTTGCGTGATTGGCTACGGCCAAGTGGTGGCTTTAGTCTCAGAAAGGATAAATTTTACAGGATAAGACCGGCAAGAAGGTGGGACGAATGGTAAAAGTGCCATAAAATCAGGGTTATCCGCACAAAAAGGTAGAATATAAATATGCGACGCGTTTACATGGATAGCAATGCCACCACCCCGGTGCTGCCGGAGGTTTTCGAGGCGCTCACGCCTTTTTACACGGAGCAGTTTGGGAATGCTTCGTCTATCCACCAGAATGGGCAGCGGGCCCGGGCGGCGGTAGAGCAGGCGCGCGAGACGGTGGCGACGATGTTGGGATGCCGGGCGGCGGAGATCGTTTTCACCAGCGGCGGCACGGAAAGTGACAACCTGGCGCTGTTTGGCATGGCGCAGCCGGGCGACCATGTGATCTCTTCGACGATCGAGCATAGCGCGGTGCGTCGCACGTGCAAAGTGTTGGAAGACCGCGGAGTGGAGGTCACGTACATCCCGGTGGATGGGTGTTGTGTGATCGATCCGGAGGCGGTGCGAGCGGCGATCCGTCCTAGCACGAAGCTGATCAGCATCATGATGGCGAACAATGAGACGGGTGTAGTCGAGGACGTGGACGCCATCAGCCGCATTGCGCAGGAGGCGAGCGCAAAGCAGGACAAGAAGATCTATTTTCATACCGACGCGGTGCAGGCGGCGGGCAAAGTCAAGATCGATGTAAGGAAGATGGGATGCGATCTGCTTTCGATCTCCGGACACAAGATGCATGCGCCGCAAGGCACGGGCGCGCTATACATCAAGAGCGGCGTGCCCATCAAGCCGCTGCTGATCGGCGGGACGCATGAGCGGCATCGGCGGGCAGGGACGGAGAACCTGCCGGGCATCGTTGGATTGGGCAAAGCGGCGGAGATCGTGATCCGCGGATTTGACGATGGCACGGTGGAGCGGATCGGCGCGATGCGCGACCGCTTACAGGCGGGCATCCTGAGGAGTGTGGATGAATGCGGCGTGAATGGCCTGGGCGCGACGCGGGTTCCGAACACGGCAAATATCTACTTCAGCCACATCGAAGGTGAGGCGCTGATCATTGCGCTGGATCTGAAGGGGATGGCGATATCGTCGGGCGCGGCATGTTCGTCGGGATCGATCGAGCCGTCCCCGGTGCTACTGGCGATGGGGATGCCGCACGGGCAGGCGCGGGCGAGCGTCCGCATCAGCCTGGGGAAACACAACACGGATGCCGATGTGGACTATGCGCTGTCCATCATTCCAGAGACGGTGGCGAAGTTGCGGGAGTTGAGTCCCGTATATAAGAAGAAAGAAGCGGTGAGGGTGTAGTGGAAAAGGCGAAGTCAGAGCAGACGATCGCGGTGGCGATGTCGGGCGGGGTCGATTCGTCGACCGTGGCGGCCTTGCTGCGCGATGAAGGGCATCCGATCATTGGACTCACGATGCAGCTCTGGAATCAGCGCCGGCTGGCGGGTGAAGGGGTAGTTCCGAGCGGACAGGGGCGCTGCTGCTCGGTGGACGACGTGTATGACGCGCGGCGCGTGGCGGAGACGCTGGGCATCCCGTATTACGTGGTGAATCACGAGGAGCGCTTTGAGCAGGACGTGGTGCGTCCGTTCGTGGAGGAGTATTTGTCCGGGCGTACGCCGATCCCGTGCAGCTTGTGCAACAACCACCTAAAGTTTGACCAGTTGCTGACGGTGGCGCGGCAGATCGGCGCGGACA
>JBKKBM010000008.1:0-7414 GCA_046714215.1 Terriglobales bacterium
GCCATGCGGTGGACATCTTCTTTCTTCTTGATGGCCGCGCCCTTGCCGTTGGCCGCGTCCAGCAGCTCGGCGGTGAGCTTGTCGACCATGCCTTTTTCGCCCCGGCCGCGGCAATACGTGACCAGCCAGCGGATGGCGAGGGAGGTGCGCCGGTCGGGATTGACCTCGACGGGCACCTGATAGTTGGCGCCACCCACGCGGCGGCTCTTTACTTCCAGCACCGGCTTGGCGTTCTCCACGGCCTTCTTGAAGAGCTTCAGGGCTTCGTCGCCACCCTTTTTCTCCAGGTTCGTCATGGCTTCGTAGAAGATGCCCTGGGCCGTCGACTTCTTGCCCTCATACATGAGGGAGTTGACGAACTTGGTCACCAACGTGGAGTTGTAGACGGGATCCCCGACTACTTCGCGCTTTGACAGATGTCCTTTTCTCGGCATGTTGCGTTTCCTTCTTCTCTGCTTCTCTAGGGTCCGGCTTCCGCCCTGCCCTGTTTTTGCCTTTAGCCCCGCCTTCAGCTAGTTCGGCTGAATGCTAAGGGCTGACTGCCAAATGCTGCTTCTACGCTTTCGGCCGCTTCGCCCCGTACTTGGAGCGTGACTGCTTGCGGTTGGCCACACCGGTGGTGTCGAGCGTGCCGCGCACCACGTGGTAACGAACGCCGGGCAGGTCTTTCACACGGCCGCCACGGATGAGCACGATGGAGTGCTCCTGGAGGTTATGGCCGACGCCGGGGATATAGGTGGTGACCTCAATCCCGTTGGTCAGGCGGACACGGGCGACTTTACGCAGCGCCGAGTTCGGCTTCTTGGGCGTCTGGGTATAGACGCGGGTGCAAACCCCGCGCTTTTGCGGACATTCCTGCAACGCAGGGCTGGCCGTCTTGTAGTTGGTCGCCTTGCGGCCTTGCTTCACCAGCTGATTGAATGCAGGCACGTTTTGCGTTCTCCAAATTGCATTTCGCGGCACATGGCCGCAGCGCCGGCTGCTCAGGGCAAAATGACCCCAAGACAAGACTCGGGCGCATCTTTCACGTGGGTCAAACGCAAAGCGTTTGACTCCTTGATGTCGTACTGCCTGTTCGAACTACCTTGTGATGGCTTACGACGGTGGCGCCACGCCCCAGTAATCATTCTGGGGTGACACTCCGTTTCGTAGGGCCTTAGCCTGCATACCCTTGCCTAGGGGCAAGGTAGCGCAAGCTTTTCAGTCAGCGTCCGGGTGATGCTGGACGCGTATCAGCGAGGGGTATTTCCAGAACGTTGTTTCCAGGAAAAAAGGCACTGCTTACAGCAGGACCGAACGTGACTCGCGGAACCTTATTAAGATACCAAGCCATAAGGAATTCGTCAACTTAAGCAGCCTGTTTCTACTGATTCGGGGCGATGGATCACCCGGTATGTACCCTCGCTAGAAGTCCTTTCTATGGTTAAATCTGCATATCCACCCCATGCCGGACCTGGTCCAACTCGCCATTCCCGCTTTCTTGCTCCTGCTGGGCGCGGAGGCCATTTTCGACGCCACCATGCGGCGCGACCTCTACGAACGCCAGGACACCTTTGCCAGCCTGAGCATGGGCATTGGCAACGTCCTGATCGGGCTGGGCACCAAGGCGATGCAGTTCGCCATCTTTACCTTTATCTATCAATTCCGCCTTTTTGAGATCCCGGCAACGGCGTGGTGGGCTTGGGTCCTGCTCTTTTTTGCTGACGACTTCACCTATTACGTCTTTCACCGGACAAGTCATGAGTGCCGGCTGTTCTGGGCATCGCACGTGGTCCATCATTCGTCGCAACGCTACAACCTGAGCACGGCTCTGCGGCAGACGTGGACGGGCGGCTTCATGGGCTTCGTCTTCTGGCTGTGGCTGCCGCTGGTGGGATTCCATCCCGTGATGGTGTTGACCATGCAAGCCATCAGCCTGCTCTACCAGTTCTGGATCCACACGGAAGTGGTGCGCAGCCTGGGCCCGCTGGAGGCGGTGTTCAACTCGCCTTCGCATCACCGCGTGCATCACGGATCGAACGTCCGCTATCTCGACCGCAATCATGCCGCTACGCTGATCATCTGGGACCGGATGTTCGGGACATTTGTTCCCGAAGCGAAAGAAGAGAAGGTCGTTTATGGTTTAACGAAAAACATCGGCAGCTACAATCCGGTGCGCATCGCGTTCAAAGAGTGGATTGATTTAGCGCGCGACGTGCGCACGGCGCCGGATTGGAAGACCAAGCTGGGGTATATCTTTGCGCCACCCGGCTGGAGTCACGATGGGCGGACGAAGATGGCGGCAGAGTTAAGGGCGGAGAGAGCAATTTGAATCATTCACTCATTGAATCATTGAAATTCTTGAGAGCCTGCTTGGGCTCGCGCTCAAGCGCGAGCTCCCCCGCCTGAAGGCGGGGGCTTCCACCTAACTATTCGACCGGGTATCCGCGCTCGGTCCAGTCACGCCAACCGCCATCCATGGAGACCACATTCTTGTATCCCATTTTTTGCAGGTTGTCGGCGGAGAGGGCGGAGCGAAAGCCGCCCCCACAATAAAGGATGACCTCAGTATCTTTGTCCGGAATGGCGGTCTCGATATCGCGCTCGATCACGCCTTTACCCAGGTGTTTAGCGCCGGGCAGGTGGCCCTTAGCCCACTCACTCTCCTCGCGCACGTCCACCAGGTTGAGCTTTTCGCCTTTATCCATGCGCTGCATGACGACCTGGACGTTGGTCTCGCGCACGCGCGCTTTGGTCTCTTCCACCAGCTTCAGGAACCCCGGGTTATGCTTCATGGCGTCTCCCCCATATCCCAAAGGATAGATTTTACGCTTTCGAGTCATCCCTATGGGCTTACGCCTAAGGCGCCTAGGAGAAGAAATTCCGAGGGTGCGGGCCCCGGAAGGCGCACTACGCGGTTAGTGCGACCACTTTTTTGCTAAACTTAAGCATTCACGCATCAGAATCCCCTTGGTCCCGTTTGGCGCGGGCGGAGACAGAACCCATACATGCAGCGGTATCTTTCTTACGGTTTTTTCATTCTTATCCTGATGGCAGTAGTAATCCTGCCTGGCTGCGGCGGTGGCGGAAACAGTAGCAGCAGCGCCCCGGACAACACGGTGGCCACGGTGACCGTGAGTCCTGCCTCGCTTTCGCTGGAGTTTGGCCAGGTGATGGCCCTGAGTGCGGTGGCACAGAACGCCGCAGGTTCGACTGTGCTCCAGACGTTCACCTACAAATCTGACAATACCGCGGTTGTCACCGTTTCGACCAGTGGCAACGTGTGTGCCGGGACGTGGGACGCGACTTTCATCGTGTGCACGCCCAGCACCACCGCAGGCGCCACCACGATCACAGTGACGGCCGGCAGCATAAGTAAGACAGTACCGGTGAATACGCATCGGCGCATTGCTAGTGTAAGCGTGACATCCACCGGCGTGGCCTGCACCTCCCAGACGAAGACGCAACAGTTCACGGCCAGGGCTTTCGCCTCTGACGGCACGGACATTACCAGCACGGTAGGCGCACCCATCTGGACGGGCAGCAATATCGATGTGGCCACCCTGGATGCAGCGGGCCTGGCGACCGCAAAGAAGCCCGGCTCCGTCAGCATTATTGCCATCATCAACAACGTGGTGAGCTTACCCGTGACCATGGTGACGTGTCCGCCGGCCTCGATCACCATCAAGGAAAAGGATTCCAATCCGGCGGTAACGTCGTTCACGCTGGACGCGGCCGCCACCAAGACGCTGGCGGCGGCGATCATCGACACGCTGGGAAATCCCATCACCGACATCACGCTGACTTATTCGAGCTCGCAGTTGGCGGTGGCGAACGTGACCACCACAGGTGTGATCACCGCGGTGAACCCGGGACGCGCCGGGATCGTGGCCAGTTGCACTCCACCCAGCTGCAATCCGGGTTTGAATACCCCGGTCTACAGCAACCTGGTGACGGTGGCGGTGAATGGCACGAGTTCCACCACGGCCTACGCCACCGGCAAGAACGCAGTCTCCGTCATCCCGATTGACACTACTACCAATACGGCCGGCACTGCCATCGCCATCCCAACGGTCTCGGTAAGCGGTGTGGCCACGAACCCGGTCATCAATTCCCTGGTCTTCACGGCGGATGGGATTATTGCCTATATGGGAACCGATCAGGCGCTGTTCACTCTGAACCCCCTCAGTGGCACGGTGACGAACGCCGGCCCGTTGCCCGGCAAGGTGCTGGCCATCGCTCCGAACAGCTCTCGCGTAGTGATCTCGAACGTGGCGACGGGAGTGGTGTACGTGATGAACCCGACCGCGACCCCTTCACCCACCGCGGAGACTTTTTCTATCCCCAATGCGACGGCGGCGGCATTTTCGCCCGACAGCGTGAAGGCCTACATCCTCAGCGGGAACACGGTGTACGTGTATTCACCAGCGATCCCTTTCCGCTCCTTCACGGTGAGTTCCGCGGTGACGGACGCAACCGTACTGACGCAGGGCAATTACACCTACCTTGCCGGCGATGTGGGCTCGACCATCTCTACGCGCGCCACTTGCAATGACGCCGCGTTGACCGCGCTGGCCACCGCGCAGAAGCCACTGCTGGTGAAGTCGACGTACGACTCCACCCACGTCTATGCCACCGAAGGCACTAATATGTATGACGTGAGTGTGGCGACCAGCACCGCACCGTGTCCGCCGCCGGCACCGGCGCATAGTCTGACCACGACCGCCTACCCTGTCTCTGCGACTCCCAGCCAACTGATCCTGTTACCAGACGGCACCAAGACTTATCTGACGAATTCGTCAGCCCAACTACTGGTGTACGGGCCAGCGGCGGGCGCCTCGATCCTTAATCTGGCCGCGGGCAGCTCCGCCTCCACTACCGGCGGCGTGACGCTGGATGGGAAGTCGCTCTACGTAGGCGCGCTGGGCACGAACGACGTGCAGAAATTCGACACCGCCAGCGGTGTCGTGATCCAGATCCCGGTGGCGCTGAAAGATAAGAACAACGCGGTCACCACGCCTGACTTTGTGGCGGTGCGTCCGAAGTAGCTTTTGCGGAAGGAAAAAACCCTCGCCACGGCGAGGGTTTTTATTGCGCAGGACTTGAGGCTGGCATCAGTTCAGCTCTTTGGCGATGCTGTCGAGCACACCATTGATGAAATGTACGGACTCGGGACTGGAGAACTTGCGGGCGATTTCGAGCGATTCATTGATGACGACCGGGCGGGGCGTCTGGGGAAAGCCCATCATCTCAGCGATGGCGGCGCGCATCAGGTTGCGGTCGACGGCGGCCATGCGTTCCAGTCGCCAGTTCTCCGCATGTTTCTCAATGAGCGCATCGATCTCCCGGGAGCGGGCTTCGTCCTTGGCCACGCGGAAGAGGTCGTCGGCAAAACCGCGCGTGTCCGCGTCAACATCTTTGCGCTCCGCCCAGAAGGTGGAGCGGACCTGGTCCGGCGTCTGCTTGCCCATGTCTGCCTGAAAGAGCATCTGCAGGACCATCTCGCGTGCTTTACGGCGGGTACCCATCTATTCAGTTTAACCACAAAGGACACGAAGGACACCAAGGAAGAGAAAATGGTCTGAAATCTGAAAAGCGGATACGCTGATAATTGGAAGGCAAGAACCGGTCGATCATTCTTTTGGCAATTGGGTGCCCGTTTTCAAATCATCCGGTTATCAGGTCATCAGATTTTAAATCTGTTAACCGGACAAGCTGATAATTGGAAGGTGTTTGAACCACGGCGCGACGTTTGTCGGCTGAATGCTAAGTGCTCAATGCTAAGTGCTACGAAGAAGCTTTTAGCTTTTTCTTTAGCGACACCATCTCCACCGCGCTGATGGCGGCCTCGAAGCCCTTGTTGCCCATCTTCAGGCCGGCGCGGTCAACGGCTTGCTCCAGCGTGTCGCAGGTGAGGACGCCGTAGCTGCAAGGCACGCAAGTATCTTGTGCGACCTGGCCGATGCCGCGGGCGACCTCGGCGGAAATGTGTTCGTAGTTTGAAGTCTCGCCGCGCATCAGCAGGCCGAGACAGATGATGGCGTCGATTTTCTTCACTTCTGCAAGAGTGCGGGCGGCGATGGGGATCTCGAACGCGCCGGGGACGCGGACGATCTCGATATCGGCGTCGCGCGTACCGGTGCGGTGCAGTGCGTCGAGCGCACCCTGCAGCAGCCGGTCAGTGATGAATTGATTGAAGCGGGACACGACGATGCCGAACTTCGCGCCTTCAACATGCAGATCGCCCTCGATGGTCTGATAGGCATATTTGCGCGGCGCGTCGAACGACCAGAAGCTCACGCGAAAGCTTCCCTGCTCGAATTTGAAGACGCGTGACTTCCAAGTGGTGGGCGTAAGTTCACTCACCCTACCGATGCCCGCACTCTTCACCGCGGCGTGAACGTCGTCGAGATTGGAGACTTCGACCAGCAGGTCGGTGTAGTTCGCCGGGTCGGTCGAACCGGTAAAGATCTCCAAATTGCCCATGGGCGCGAGAAAAGATGCGCCCTTGTCAGGGCCTTCATTCCATCCTGGACCGCGCTCAAAGCCCAGCGAATCGAGCAGCGCGGCCAACTTTTCGAAGTCGGCCGGGCTCGAGGTCGGGCGCACGGTGGTGATGGATTTGATCATGGGTGGCTACTTTCCGCTGAAACTTGCGGCGCGTTTTTCCAGGAATGCCTTCGTGCCTTCGTTCTTGTCTTCCGTGGAGCAGCAGACGCCGAACAGCGTCGCCTCCAGGTACAAGCCTTCTTCGAGCGTCATGTTCATGCCGTGGTTCACGGCTTCCATCGTGTACTGGCAGGCGAGCGGCGCGTTGGCGATGATCTTGGCGGCAATCTCTTCAGCGCGCTTGATGAGGTCAGCCTGCGGCACCACTTCATTCACCAGGCCGATGCGATAGGCCTCTTGCGCGTTGATCATGTCGGCGGTGAGCAGCAGTTGCATGGCGCGCCCTTTGCCGACGAGGCGCGGCAGGCGTTGCGTGCCGCCGAAACCGGCCATGATGCCGAGCTTCACCTCGGGCTGGCCGAGACGCGCGGTCTCGGACGCAATGCGCAGGGTGCACGCCATCGCCAGTTCGCAACCGCCGCCGAGCGCAAATCCATTGATGCAAGCGATCACCGGCTTGCCCAGGTTCTCAATAAGGTCGAGGACGGATTGTCCTTTATGGGTGTATTCCTTGGCGGAGACGGTGTTGTGCTTCGAGAGTTCGCCGATGTCGGCGCCCGCGACAAAAGCCTTCTCGCCCGTGCCGGTGAGGATGACCACGCGGATGGCGGAATCGTCCTTGAGGCCGGTAAACACGGTGCGCAACTCTTCCATCACCGCCATGTTCAGGGCGTTGAGCTTGTCCGGGCGGTTGATGGTGACGTAAGCGACGTTGTTCTTGGATTCGAATTTTAGGTTTTGGTATTCAGTCATGACTGTTTTACAT
>JBKKBM010000009.1:0-3450 GCA_046714215.1 Terriglobales bacterium
GGGACGGTAACCGGCAAGATGAATGAGGTCGGTTTTTTGTACACGTCTCTCGGGTCAGAAAACTACGCACGGATCCTGCAGGAGAATGGCATGAGACTGCTGGACCAGCACCTCGATAAATGGGAAAACTATTACTACATCGCAGAAAGGGAGGCCTAGCCGTGGTTCTTGATTGCGCCCGTATTGCATACCTGGCGTTCGTGCTCATGGGTTCGGTGTATGCGCTGGCGCAAAGTAGCGAGAGCGGAGCAAAGGTCTTCCGCATTCAGCCGGTGCGTCCGGTGGCGGAGCTGCGCGCCGAGGCGATGCAGGCGCAGCCGCCGATCGAGAGCGGCGACTTTCTGCCGACCGACCTAGTGGAGCTAGTGAAGCTGGATCCGACCATCAAACTCGACATCCGTTATGCGGGCACCAATAACTTCCTCTCGACCAAGATGTATTCCCGCGCGAAGGCGTTTCTGCAGCGACCCGCGGCGGAAGCGCTGGTGCGCGCGCACCGGAAGCTCAAGGCGCAAGACTATGGGTTGCTGATCCATGATGGCTATCGTCCGTGGTACGTGACCAAGATGTTCTGGGAGGCGACGCCGGCGGACAAACACACGTTCGTGGCGGATCCGAAGCAGGGTTCGCGGCATAATCGCGGCTGCGCCGTGGATTTGACGCTGTATGAGCTGAAGACGGGACGCGCGGTCGAGATGCCGAGCTTGTATGACGAAATGTCTCCGCGCTCGGCTCCGGATTATGCGGGCGGAAGCGCCGAGCAGCGGTGGCGGCGCGCAGCGCTGCGCGCGGCGCTGGAGGCGGAAGGTTTCCGGGTGAATCCGGATGAATGGTGGCACTTCGACTATAAGGATTGGAAGCGTTATCGCATCGGGAATGTTCCGTTCGAGAAGCTGGCGCGAGCGAAGCGACTGCGGTGAAGGAGCGTTCACGCGAAGGAGCTTTCACACGAAGGACACGATGTTCCCACGAAGGGCAATCGAGAGGCAACGCGAATCGGGGAGATGAAAGGATGTAAACGAAAGGCTGAAGCCGTGTTGTAAGCTTCGTCGCGAAGAGGCTGAAGCCGCGCTATACATTAAGTTTTCCGAAAATAAGAAAGGCCGAAGCGTTTTCGCTTCGGCCTTTCTTATTGCTGGTTGCGACTTCTTCTGCTGTGGTTGCGTCCTTGTTGTTGATGCACTTTCACCCGCGCCTTACCTTTGCGGAGGCGGCGGCACTGGCTGCGCGGGCGGTTGCTGTTGGGCGGCTCCGCCCAGCTTGGTGCCGATGACCTCGCCGGAGACGACGAGTTCCACGCGGCGATTCTGCTGGCGGCCGGCGGCTTTGCTGTTGTCGGCCACGGGCTGGGTCTCGCCCAAGCCGGTGGTAGTGACGCTGGTCTCCGGGATCCCTTGTTTCTTCAGGTAATCGCCCACCGAGCCGGCACGCCGCTCGGAGAGCTTCTGGTTGTAAGCATCGCTGCCCACGCTGTCAGTATGGCCTTCGACTTCCAACTTCAGCTCGGGATAGGCGAGCACGATGCCGGAGATCTTAGCCAGCTTCTCGCGGGCGGCGGGACGCAGTGTGTAGCGCGCCGTGTCGAAGAGCACGTCGGACATATTGACGATGAGTCCGCGGGCGGTGTCGCGGGTCTCGAGGATGGCGTTGAGCTGGTTCAGCAAGCGGGCGCGCAGCTCTTCCTTCTCCCGCTCGGCGCGCCGGCGTTCGCGCTCCGCAGCTTCGGCGGCTGCGCGGCTGCGCTCCGCTTCCATCTGAGACTGCTGCTGCTGCAACTGTGCGGCCTTATTGGCGGCTTCGGCTTCCGCACGACGGCGCGCATCTTCCGCGGCCTGGAGTTCGGCGGCCCGCTGCTGCTCGCGCGCGGCGGCGCTGGCGGCTTCGGCGTCTGCCCGGCGGCGAGCGTCTTCGGCGGATTGCTGTTCGGCCACGCCTCGACGGCGGGCCTCATCCTCGGCCTGAAGTCGAGCTCTTTCCTCGCGATCCGCGGCGGCGCGGCGTTCATTGTCAAGCCGCTCTTGCGCGATGCGTTTGATGGCGATCTCGCGCGCGTCTTCCGCCGTCTGCACTACTTCGCGGGAGACGGAGATCAAAGGCTTGGTGGGGACGTCTTTGCGCAACGAGTATTCGTCGGCCTGCTTCATCAGAGTGAGGGCCTTCTGATAGCTGGGGCCCGCGTATTTATCGGCGCCGGCGAGCTGGGCGATGCGCAGCGCGTTGCGGGCTTCGTAGAACTCCAGCGGGTACTTGCTGTTGAAGGTGACTGCGTCGTAGTTGTAGCCGGTGGGCACGTAGCCGCCGCGCTCCAAGAGATCGTACTTGGCGTTGATGGCCTGGGTGGCGCCCACGGTGTCCTGCCGGATCACGTTCTCCAGCACCACCAGATTGCTGGGCTGGCGCACCGCGTAGTAGGGCTCGGCGGTGACGATGAGGGCAAAGGCCTGCAGATCGGTGGTGACATTCAGCTTGCTGCGATTGCCGTTGAGCAGCACTTCGCCCAGGTTCACGGCGCGGCCTTCGGGCGTGATGGCCCACAGCACGTAGGTGAGGTACTCATTACCGAACTGGGTGGCCTTGGCGAGCTCGTCAAACTCGACTTCGATCTCGATGTAGCCCTGTTTGCTCTCGACCTTGGCTTCGCCATTGGCCTTGGGCATGAGATCCGTACCTTGGAAGTCGACCTTGGTGGCGCCGCTGCGATGGTGGTAGTTGACGGCCCGGGCGGTGCGGCTGACCACGTTGACGCGGATGGTCGGCGTCTGGTCCATGGGAACGACGTCGGTGGGCGGGGGCTGGGTAGGTGGGTTCTGCGCGAACAGCGGCGTGACCGCAAGGGCGAGCAGGCAAGCAAGATGGCGAAAATGGATTTTCACGTTTGCACCTTCTTCAAGGATGAGTGAGATGGGTTTCCGAAACCATCCAGTTGGATGCGAGAAGGGCGGATTGTGTCCACCGCGCTCTCCTCCACCCCACCCCCACCCTCTTGAGAAACCCAGTGGGAAATGACGGAATCTGGGGAGAAGTGGGGGGAAGTTATGGGATTAGGGTGCCCAAATTACTTAACACTTAGGCTACAACCTTCTGAGCTGCTTTGCTCATCAGAATTATGTGATACACGGGCCCCGTATGAGCATCCTCGAATTTCGACCACCAAAAAGGGCCAAGGTGATCAAGCGTACGCTAGCAGCGGGCGGTTTTGAGGCTGATTTCTACTACGACACCAGCCCGGCGATCCCCATCTATCACTACATCATCACCAAGAAGGGCTCTACGGATATTCTGGCGTGGGGCCAGGAATATACCGCCGCCGAGGCGGAGAGGGCGGCCATGGACTTTATGCACGATCTCTACCAACGGAGCCTAGGAGCCACTGGATAGGTTTCCATTTCGTCTAAGCCCACCTACTTGGTGGGCTTTTTCTTTTTCGGCTTCTCTTAGGCGGAGGGGTGC
>JBKKBM010000010.1:0-16861 GCA_046714215.1 Terriglobales bacterium
GGCCGACAGCGTTTGGCAGGCGCCGATCCATATCGCTTGCGCCATGGTCATGTCGTCCATCTTGACCGTCGCGAACCCGCTGGTGCTGGGATGCTTTGCCAGTGGCAGCGCCGGTGCCCGTCCGGGCGTGCCGTAGGCGTTGTCTACCGCCCACATGACGATGCCACCGATCAGCAGCGATGCTCCCATCACAATCAGGCTTTCCAAATGTTCGCCAATGAGTTTAGACAGCAGGAACGACGGCACCGCCGTAAATACGAAGGCCACCATGGTGAGCGTGAGCGGATGGTCGATCATGGAGCCGTCCCCGCGTTCGCCCTTGGGAAAAGTCGACAGAAAACGCGCGATGCGCGCGCGGAAATAAATGGGGAGACAGAGGATCGCACCCAACTGGATGACGATGGAATACATCTTCCAATAGCCGCTGGTCAGGTCGACGCCAAAGAGCGCTTCGGTGATACGCAGATGTGCCGTGGAACTGACGGGCAGGAATTCGGTCAGTCCCTCGACAATCCCCAGGATGACGGACAGAACATAATCGTTCATTCCAGCGTCCTTACGTTCATTCGAGGGCCGGCCCGAAGGTGGGAATGCCCTGGTCCAGCATGAAGAGCAATCGTTGGGCGCGGTAGACCCATTCGCCCGGCGGCGGATTTAACGCGATGATCCGCTGCAGCAGCGCTCGGGCTTTGGTCTTGGCCGCCTCGGACTTGCCGCTGTCGCCCCGCTCGCGGTAGATCTCTACCAGCGCCGCCTGCCGATACGCCGCCTCATGCAAAGCTTCCGCCGCCTTAGGCGATTGCGGATGCTCCTGCACGTATTCTTCGTACATCTCTGATTCTTTCTCCGGACACTTGGCTAGCCCCTGCCACTCGCCGCACAGTTTGCGGTCCAGCCGCGAATACGCCGCCAGGTCTGCCCATTTGGAACCGGGGAATTTCTTCTGGACCTCCTTCATCCACTCTTCCGGGATCTCGCCGCGTAGATGAGGATCCATCTCCTTGGCGGAGCGGCGTGACATCACGTCCGCCTTATCCAGCTGCCAGCGGATGTCGGCGGCCCGCCATAAGGCTTCGCCCGCGATGTCCGATTTGGGAAAATACTCCGCCATGCGGTAGTACAGCCGCAGTGCGTCTTTGTCGGCGCCCTTGCGGCCGCCCCGGCGGGTGGCTTGGTTCTCCGCATCGATGGCCTCGCCAAACAGGATCTTGTCACCGTTGGGAGTGCTGGTGCGCACGATGCCCTTGTCCACGATCCACCCGCTGACGTTACGCGCGTTATCCAGTTCCCCCAACACCTTGACGAAGGTGCGGCTGGTCTCCAGGATCACCACTTCGCGGCCGCGCGTGACCCGGCCCAGCTTTTGCGATTTCACGTCCGGCGAGACGTAGATGTTCGCTTCGCGTTGCATGATGGCGCGCTCGGCTTGGGCAAAGGCGGAGGCAGAAAGTGCGGCGGCCACCATGACTGTCCGAAGCACCGCCATCCCACGAATCATTCTCATCGTCATCATGCTCCCAGCACCTCGCGCAACAAAGCCGGATCGATGTTGCCGCCACTCAGCACGGCCACCGTCTTCTTGGCCGGCGGCAGCTTGTCGCGATGATAGAACCAAGCAGCGGCGGTTACCGCGCCGCTGGGTTCGGCCAGCAAGCGGCCCTCAAGCAGCAGCTTTTTGATGGCATCCTTAATCTCCTGCTCGCTCACGGTCACGATGTCGTCCACGTATTTATAGATGTGTTGAAACGGGATCTCACCCACCGGAGTAGTCCGCAGACCGTCGGCGATGGTGCGCGCCACTTGCGCGGGATCGAACTTGATGATCTTTCCCGCCTTCAGACTGGCTTGCGCATCGGCCGCCAACTCCGGCTCCACGCCAATGACTTTCACATTCGGCTTCAGCGACTTGATGGCCGTGGCCACGCCGCTGATGATGCCTCCGCCGCTGATGGGCACCAGCACCAGCTTCACGTCAGGCAGGTCTTCCATGATCTCCAGCCCCATAGTTCCCGCGCCGGCAATGATGAGTTCGTCGTTGTAAGGCGGTACCATCACGTAGTTATGCTTCGCTGCCAGTTCCTCGGCCAACGCGATGCGCTCCGGACTCGTCGGCCCACTGAGTACGATCTCCGCACCCAACTGCCGGGTGGCGTCCACTTTTATCTTGGGAGCACTGCTGGGCAGGACGATGGTGGCTTTGATGCCGAGCTCACGGGCCGCGTAGGCGACGCCTTGCGCATGGTTTCCGCTGGAGTGCGCGATGACGCCGCGTTTTTTTTCCGCCGCGCTCAGCGATGAGATCTTGTTGTAAGCGCCGCGCAATTTGAACGAACCGATAGGCTGAAAGCTCTCCGCCTTGAGATAAAGCTGTTGTCCGGCTGTCCACTGGGGAAACAAGATGAGCGGAGTGTGCAGGGCGACACCCTTGATTCGCGCCTGCGCTTTCTTGATGTCGTCGAGGGTTACGATCGGACGCTTCTCCAACCTGCAGTCTGGCCCTTGAGTATACCGAAATCGCGACGAGACTAGCTTTGTGCAGCCATCTGTAAAAGAATCGCCATGAAGTGAACCACGGCCAGCCGGTCGCGCCACGAGACCCTCTGCAGATCAACGTGGGAGAGTAACGGTGTGACCAGCGTCTGCTTCAACCTACCCTCGGGGATATCCCGCTCCAACCAAAGGGATTCTGAGGCAGGAATGATGTCATCCCCCGCGCCATGCAAGAGCAATACCGGAACACCCAGCCGATGCAGCTTTCCTGCCGGAGAAAGGTCCAGCAGCCGCGAACGGTTGCGCCGGATATTCTCCAAAAGGACAGGCTGAATCCCGCTTTGCTCATGGGCGAAGAGCTCATGCATGCGCCTTCTCCCGTCAGGGCTGAGTTCCTCGGCCTTGCTTTTAGCGGCGGCGATTTCTTCATAGAGCAGCAGCCGCATTGACTGTAGGGCTATGTGAGCATCCTGAGCAGAAAAGAAATCTTTCACGCTGCCAAACACGATCACCAAAGGCCCGTATTCGTGCGGCTTGCTCTGGATGACCCGACCGTCCGGATCCTCGATCTTCCCGGTGGCATAAAAAGTTGCGACGCGGGCAAGGTCATGGTGCGCCCCAATAGCAACGACGAACGCAACGTCCGGCCGGACCTGCGGGTCCGTCGCCGCGATCAACGCCAGTCCTCCGGAAAAACTCATTCCGATCAGCCCCACGGGGCGTCCCCGACGGCTCGCACTGACCGCCCGCACCGAGTCTCCGATCGTCAGGATGGACCTGCTGGAGATCTCATACTCCGCGATCCCCGGTAACTGAGGTGTGACTACGGCGATGCCGCTCTCCGCAATGCTGCGCGCAAAGCTGATCAACCGCGGCTCGTCGATCCCGAGGTGCTGTAGCCCATGCACGAGCACGACCGCAGGCGCATCTTCCAGGTCTTTCGGGGTGAAGAGACGGACGGGCACCTCGCCCCGCTCTGTCCGCAGGGCATACCGGGACTCGATCACGGAATGGCGAGCCAGATTGGCGATCATCCCGCCTGCGGCTGGATCAGTCAGCCGTACCAGTAGACCGGCCGCGCGCAGGTGCTGATAGGAGGCGAAGTAGAGCGCGAGCAGCGTCAGCAGACTGCATAGCAATCGCCACTGCCAGCGTCGAATGCGAGGATGGAGCACGGGGAAGGATTGTATCCGCTTCCCGGGGAAACGATAAGAGAACGTTAAATCTCGAGAATGACGGGCAAGATCAGCGGCCGTCGCGCCGTACTCTTCACGATGAACCGTTTCAGGTCCTGGCGGATCTTCTCTTTGATCACGCCGTAATCCGCTTTCTCTTCGGCGCTCGACGAATCGAGCGTCTTGGCGATGATGTCGCGCGCCTGCCCGGCCAGTTCGGCGTCCGTGGCCGCGGAAGCGAAGCCGCGGGTGACGATCTCCGCCGATTCCACCCGTCCCGTCAGTTTATTGATGGCGATGATAGGCAGCACGATGCCGTCCTCGCTCAAATGCCGGCGGTCTCGAATGACCAGGTCTTCCACCACATCGCCCAGCGAGCCCGAATCGATGCACACGCGGCCCACCGTGACTTTGCCGGCTTTGCGCGCGCCCAACTCGTCGATCTCCAGGATGTCTCCGCTCTCGATCATCATCACGGTGCCCACGGCGCCATGCATCGACTTCGCCATGGCGGCGTGTCTGCGCAACTGGCGATACTCGCCGTGGATGGGAATGAAGTATTTCGGCTTCACCAGGTTGATGATGAGGCGCAACTCCTCCTGGCTGGCGTGTCCGCTCACATGCACCGGCGGCCACGAGCCATCGTCATAGATCACGTTGGCCTCGCGCCGGAACAAGTGGTCCACCACGCGATAGATGGCCTTTTCATTGCCGGGGATAATGCGCGACGAGAGCACTACGGTGTCATTCGGCTCGATCTTGGCGTGCTTGTGATTGTCGACCGCCGCGCGGGAGAGCGCTGACATGGGCTCGCCCTGCGTGCCGCTGATCATCACGCAGACCTTTTCCGGAGGGAAATCGCGGATCTGCCCGGGATGGATCAGCAGTCCATCGGGCACGTCCAGATAACCGAGGTCGAGCGCGATCTCGGTGGTGTCATTCATCGACCGCCCCACGAGCGCGACCTTGCGCTTATGTTCGAAGGCCAGGTCCAGCGCCAACTTCACCCTGTGCACTGACGACGAGAAACAGGAGATGAAAAGGCGGCGCTTGGCCCGCGCGAAGATCTCCTCAAACTTGGCATGAACCGCTCGCTCGCTCGGCGTATACCCCGGGCGCTCCACGTTGGTAGAGTCTTGCAGTAACGCCAGCACGCCCGCTTTGCCGTATTCCGCGAAAGCGTGCAGGTCGAAGAGGTGGTTATCGGTCGGCGTGGGGTCTACTTTGAAATCGCCGGTGTGGATCACCACGCCCAGCGGCGTATGGATGGCCAGGGCCACGCAGTCCACCAGGCTGTGCGTCACCCTTATGGGCCGGATGGTGAACGGTCCGATGGTGAACCGCTCGTCGGGCTTGATCTCGATGAGGTCGGCGTCGTCCAGCAGGCCATGCTCGTCGAGTTTGTTCTCCACCATGGCCAGCGTGAACTCGGTGGCGTAGACGGGCACATTCAAGTCGGTGAGTAGCCACGGCAATCCGCCGATATGGTCTTCGTGGCCGTGCGTGAGCACTACAGCTTTTACCATGTGACGATGTTCGAGCAGGTAGGCGATGTCCGGGACGACGATGTCCACGCCCAGCAACTCAGATTCGGGGAACATCAGGCCACAGTCGATGACGATGATGTTGTCAGCCCAGCGCATGGCCATGCAGTTCATGCCAAACTCGCCGAGCCCGCCGAGCGGGACTAACTGTAACTTTCCTGGGGGCATATTGAAGATGCTGGAGCTAATAAAACAGGGCTAACAAGACATTGATGCTAACACGTTTGCGGACTTAGACTTTTTGCGCGGACGGCGTTTTTGCTCCTTAAGCGTTCGTCCCTTCCAGTACTGCGGGTGAAGGCTGCTCCTTGCCGAACTGGCCCTCCCACTTCGCAATGACCACCGTCGCCAGGCAGTTTCCGATCACGTTGACCGACGTTCGCGCCATGTCCATCAATTCATCGATCCCCACGATCAGAAAGATGGGCCACACCGGCAGGTTGAATGATGCGGCCGTGCCCAGCAGGATGACCAGCGTCGCGCGCGGTACTCCGGCCACGCCTTTGCTGGTCAACATCAGCGTGAACACGATCACCAGTTGCTGCCCCAGCGTCAGGTGGATGCCGGCCGCCTGGGCCACGAACATCGTGGCTAGCGAGAGGTACAAAGTACTGCCGTCCAGGTTGAAGCTGTAACCCGTCGGCATCACAAAGGCGACGATCTGCCGCGGCACGCCCAGCGCTTCCATCTTTTCCATGGCGCGCGGCAACGCCGCTTCCGAACTCGTGGTCGCGAAGGCGATCGAGACCGGCTCTGCAATGGCTTTTACGAATCGCTTGATGGGCACGCGGAAGATCAACGCCACCGGTAGAAACACCACCAGCATGAAGACGATGAGCGCCGCGTACAGCGTGCCCAGCAGCATGAACAGGTTCTTCAGGATGCCGAGTCCCATGTGTCCCACCGTGTAAGCCATGGCTGCGCCTACGCCGATGGGCGCAAAGTACATCACGATGTTGGTGAACTTGAACATCGTCTCAGAAAGGCTTTCCGCAAAAGCCAGCATCGGCTTGCGGCGCTTGTCGTCAAGCAGTGCCAGCGAGATGCCAAAGATGATGCTGAAGACCACGACCTGAAGCACCTGTCCCTCAGCCACCGACTTGGCAATGTTTTCCGGGAAGACGTGCAGCACAATGTCGTTGAAAGTCTGTTTGGTCGCTACGGGCAGCGTCTCGGTCGACTCCGGCGGAGGCGTCACTCCCGCGCCCGCCTGGGTGATGTTGATCGCGGCCAGTCCGATGAACAGCGCAATGGTGGTGACCACTTCAAAGTAGATGAGCGACTTGATGCCCATGCGCCCCACCTGCTTCAGATTGGCGTGACCGGCGATGCCCACCACCAGCGTGCCGAACAGCAGCGGTGCAATGATGGTCTTGATCATCTTCAGGAAGATCTTGCTTAGCAGTTGCAGCTTGACCGCGGTGGCGGGGAAGTCGTGCCCGATCTCCGCGCCCACCACCATGCTGAAGAGGATCCACGTGGTCAGCGACTTGCGGTTGTAGGAGAAGACCGCCAGCCCCGCAATGGCCAGCCAGCGCAGCGTGAACATGACGCTCCACGGGATCTGCGCCCATCCCTCGCGCACCATCAACGACAGTGCGCCGGAGATGGCGAAGACGGTCAACGATGCCACCATGATCTGTGAGTTCCGATTTAGTTTCATTGGGTAGTTTCTGGTTTCTCGTTTTTAGTTTCTGGTTTCACCTTAACAACTCTTCCAACTCGACCGACGCACCCGTCTTCTCATCACGATACTTCACGATTACGGGAGCATATAGCGACAATCCCCATTCGGCGGATTTTCCTTTGCTGATAGCGCGCGAGCCGGGCACCACAACGGCATCTTCAGGAATGATCAGCGGCTGCTCGGCGGTAGCGCGATAGATCTCACCGCGGACTACGTCGTACACCGGTGTGGAGCGGGTCAGGATGACGCCGGCGGCGATCACGGCCCGAGCACGCACTTGCGTGCCTTCGTAGATGCCGCAATTACCGCCGACGAGCACCTCGTCTTCAATCACTACCGGCGACGCGTTGACTGGTTCCAGCACTCCGCCGATCTGCGCCGCTGCGCTGAGGTGCACGCGTTTGCCGATTTGCGCGCATGAGCCCACCAGTGCGTGCGAATCCACCATCGTGCCTTCGTCCACGTACGCGCCCACATTGATATACATCGGCGGCATGCAGACCACACCTGGGGCGACATACGCACCCAGCCGTATCGCCGACCCCCCCGGCACCACGCGGATGCGGTCGGAAAGCAGCATGCGGCGGGCAGGGAAGGTGTCTTTATCGACGAACGACAGCGACTTCGGATCGCCCATCTCCGCCAGCTCGCCCAGCCGGAAGCCCAGCAGGATGCCCTGCTTGACCCAAGCGTTGGCGTGCCATTGGCCGTCACGCTTTTCCGCCGCACGGACCTCGCCATGGGTCAGCGCCCGGCGAAATTCCACGAAGGTATGTTTCGCCTCGATGACATTGGCGGGCGAGCTCTCAGCAAACAACGCTTCAATGGCCTGCTGTAAAGGGTGCATGGGTGAAAGATGAAAGCCGGAAGCGAAAGTATATCTTGCCCGTAGTTCAGAACGAAGATAAACGTCTCCCGATATCAAAGACTGTTTTTGAACAGGCCCACCGCCCGCGCCACTTCTTCCAGCTTCGCGCGGGTATCCGCCTTCATGCGTACCATGGGCAGCCGGTAATTCTCTTCAACCTTGCCCATCATGGCCAACACCGCCTTCACTGGCATCGGATTCGACTCCATGAAGTTGGCTTGCATCAGCGGCAGATATTTACGATGGACCTCGCGTGCCTTCTTCCAGTCATTCGCTAGTGCATAGCGGCAGATCTCCGCCATCTCTCGCGGGATCTCGTTCGACGCCACGCTGATCACGCCCACGCCGCCCAGCGCGATCACCGGCAGGGTCACCGCGTCGTCGCCCGAGAATACGAGAAAGTCTTCCGGCACCGCGTTGCAAACATCCGCGATCTGCGAGATGTTTCCGCTCGCCTCTTTCACGCCGCGAATATTCTTCACCGCCGCCAGCCGCGCCAGCGTAGCCGGCTCGATATTGACCGCCGTGCGTCCGGGCACGTTGTACAGGATGATGGGCTTGTCCACCGCCTCCGCGATCGCCTTGAAATGGTGGAACTGCCCCTCTTGCGTGGGCTTGTTGTAATAAGGAGAGGCGGAGAGGATGTAATCCACGCCCTTGCGCCCGGAAATCGTTTTCGCTTTCTCCACCGCCTCGCGGGTGTTGTTGGAAGTGGCGCCCGCACAGATAGGCACCCGTCCCTGGGCGGTTTCGATCACCACGTCGATCACCCGCAACCACTCTTCCGTCGAGAGCGCCGGAGTCTCGCCCGTGGTGCCGCAGGGAACGAGGAAATCGATCATGCTCTCGATCTGCCACTCCACCAGCGCCCGTAGACGAGGCTCGTCGATGGAGGAATCTGCCTTGAAGGGAGTGATCAGGGCAGTGCCGCAGCCACGCAGTTCCTTGGTTGTCATACTTTGGTGGTCCTTACTTTAGCTCACGAAAAATGTCTTTGAATTCGTAGAATCCCTTTTTGTTCTGGAGCCACTCGGCGCCGCGCACTGCGCCCTCCGCAAAGCTCACCCGTGACTTCGCGTCGTGCACCAGCATCATGGAGTCGTATGCCGAATCCAGGAACATCACGTGCGTACCCACGGTGTCTCCCTCGCGGATGGAAGTGATCTCCGGCAACTGCTCCGGCCTGCCGCTCGCGCCTAAAATCTTCTGGATGGTCGCTGCCGTCCCCGACGGCGCATCTTTCTTCTCCGTGTGGTGCCGTTCAGAGATCTTGGCCGCATAGCCCAGCTTTATTGCCGACGCCGCAGTATGCGCGATCTCAAAAAAAATGTTCACTCCGATGGAAAAATTCGAGCCATAGAGAAACCCGATGCCACTCGATTCCGCCAGATGGTGCACCTCAATCAACTCGCCGTACCATCCGGTTGTGCCCACCACCATGTTCTTGCGCGCATGGGCGCAGGCGCGGATGTTCTCCATCACCGCTGTGGGCGTAGTGAAATCAATGACCGCGTCGAAGCCTTGTAGCCGTTCTCCCGTCAGAGCGCTGCCCCCGGGATTGGCCGCCTCATCCCACGCGGTCACCGTGTGGCCGCGCTGCTCGGCGACCTCCGCCACCAGGCTGCCCGTCTTACCTTTGCCTAATACGAGGATATTCATCGCTTCGCCACCTTGGAGTGCAGGCGCTCGCCGAAGATCTCCGGATCCGGGTCCGCAAAGAATGCTTGATGCAGTTTCGTGATCGCCTCCGGCACATCATCTTCCGCGATGACGAAGCTGATGTTGATCTCTGAGGCGCCTTGCGAGATCATGCGCACATTCATAGCGGGGATGGCCCCAAATACGCGCGCCGCGATCCCCGGCGTGCCCCGGATATTTTCTCCCACCAGGCAGACGATGGCTTTTCGTCCTTCATATTTCACGTCGGCGATCTTTTGCAGGTCGGCTGCGATCGCCGGCAGCGCCTCGTTGGAATCCACGGTCAGCGACACGCTCACCTCTGAGGTCGAGACCATATCCACCGCGCATTTATGCCGGTCAAACACATCGAAGATCGATTTTAAATATCCGTGCGCCATCAGCATGCGCGTGGCCACCACGTCTACGATAGTGATGCGCTGCTTGGCGGCGATGGCTTTGAAGATATTGCGGGTCTTCGGCGCGCGTGCGGTGATGCGCGTGCCTTCATTCTTCGGATTACGCGAGTTCAGCACATATACCGGGATGTCTTTTTGAATAGCAGGCAATAACGTGGCCGGATGCAGCACTTTAGCGCCGAAGTACGCCAACTCCGCCGCCTCTTGGAAGCTGATGGCCTTGATGCGGCGCGCGTCCGGACAAACGTTCGGATCAGTCGTCATCATCCCATCCACGTCCGTCCATATCTCGATGCGTTCGGCGCCCAGTCCCGCGCCCACGATGGCGGCGGTGAAGTCCGATCCACCGCGCCCGATCGTCGTCGTTACGCCTTCCTTGGTTGCGCCGATGAAGCCGCCTATCACCGGCACCCGCCCATGCTCCAGCAGCGGCCGCACGTGCTGAGCCAGCCGGGAGTTAGTCTCATCGAAGAGCGGCAGGGCCCGGGAAAAAGATGCGTCGGTCACGATGCAATCACGCGAGTCCACATGCGATGCGTTTAATCCTCGCGCGGAGAAGGCCTCCGCTACCATCTTGCTGGAGATGCGCTCCCCGAATGACACCACATGATCCATGGTGCGGGGGGTCAGCTCGCCTACCGCGCTGATGCCCCGCAGCAACTCGTCCAATGCGTCAAAGTCGGCTTCCAGCTGCGAGTGGAACTGCGTGAACACTCCGCTGCCCAGCAGTTCGCCCGCGGCGCTGTAGTGCCGCTCGCGCAACTCGCGCGCCATGGTCAGCGCCGTCTCTCGGCTTCCGCTACCGGCCTCCAGCGCGGTGGCCAGCAGCTTGTCCGTCACTTTCGCCATCGCGCTCACCACTGCGACGGGCTGTTCCGGCAACCGCGCGCGCACGATCTCCACCACGCGATCGATCGCGCCGGAATCTTCCACTGACGTGCCGCCGAATTTCATCACGATCATCGGCCGGCTCCGCACCCGAAATGGGCAGGTGCTCTCATCCTGGGAGCCGGCCTTTCATCTTCAACAATTCGGCGTTCAAGATCGCTGCTCCCGCCGCTCCCCGCACCGTGTTGTGCGAGAGTACCGTGAACTTCCAGTCGAAGACGCCGCACGGACGCAGCCGCCCAATGCTCGTCGTCATCCCGTTCCCACGATGGATATCGAGCCGGGGCTGCGGACGGTCCACGCGTTCATCGTAGTGGATGAACTCCGCCGGAGCGCTGGGCAGCTTCAGGGCGGACACTTTGCTCTGGTATCCCCGCCACGCCGCAATGATCGCCTCCGGGGTCGCCACTTTACGCAGCTTCACGGAGACGGATTCCGTGTGGCCATCCTCCACCGCTACGCGATTGCACTGGGCGCTGATGGCGAAGGCTGCCAGTTGAAGCTCGCCGTTCTGCATCCGGCCCAACAGCTTCTTGGCCTCCGCTTCCATCTTTCCTTCTTCCTTGGCGATGTAGGGAATCACATTTCCCAGAATGTCAAGCGACGCCACCCCGGGATAGCCTGCCCCACTGACCGCTTGCATGGTCACGGCGAAGACTTTCTCCAGACCGAAGGCATCGTCGAGCGGCGCCAGCGCGATGGCCAGCCCCATCACCGAGCAATTGGAGTTTGTGACAATGCAGCCGAACCCGCCGCTGTTCGATGTCCGCCATTTTTGGCGCTCGATCAACGTCAACTGGTCGTCATTGATCTCCGGAATGACCAGCGGCACATCCGGATGCATCCGAAACGCGCTCGAGTTGGTGATGACCACGCGCCCTGATGCCGCGAATCGGGGCTCGAGATCGAGAGCCAGGGTTGCGTCCAGCGCGGCGAATATCACGCGCGGTGCGCCCTCCGGCGTTGCGGCGCTGACCTTCATCGCGCGCACTTGCTGCGGGATCGGTGTGGTCAGCTTCCACTTCGTCGCGTCCTCGTAAGCGAGTCCCGCCGAGCGTTCGGAAGCAGCCAGCCAAGCCACCTCAAACCATGGGTGGTCTTCGAGCAACTGGATAAAGCGCTGGCCCACGGTGCCCGTGGCGCCCAGGATTCCGACTGGGATCTTGCTGGTCATAGCCGTGTGCAGAAACGAAGTGCGCAGAAACATCGATTTTACACGCGCCCGCTCGCATTGTTTCATTCCTCACCGCATCGTTAGGTGAAGCTTGGCGGGGAAGTCCGGCAGGAAAGAAGAAGGTCAGCGGCGCAGGAAAAGCGTCAACGCTGTTTATTCCGCGGGGCCGCGGGGCGCGTCGGGATCCACCAGATATTCATCGATCAGCACGGCACAGAGTGCGGCTGTCGGAACCGCTACCAGCGCGCCGATCACTCCGGCCAGTGCGCCTCCCAGACTGAGTGAGATGATCACCGCCAATGGCGGCAGGTCAACCGTGGTCTTCATGATCTTAGGCGTGAGGAATGCTGTCTCCGTCTGCTGGTAGACCACGTAGAAACCCAGCACCCCCAGCACCTTTATCGGCTGGTCTACCAGCGCCACCACGCACGCCAAGGTCACAGAGACGATGGGGCCGATGATGGGAATGATGTTGGCCAATCCGCAGATCACCGCCAACGCATAAAAATATTTTAGCTTCAGCAGGCCAAACACGATCAGGCTGGAAACGCCCAGGATCAGCATCAATGCGCCTTGGCCGACCAACCAGTGCCTCATCCGCTTCTCCGCCCGGATCAAGGTGCTCTCCAACCGCTCGCGTTTCTTCTGCTCGAACATGGAGAGTGCCCAGTAAAAAGCGCGCTCGCCGTCCAGGATGAAGTACGCGGTGATGATGATCCAGGTAAAGATCCCGAAGACGCCTCCCGCCAGGTTCTTCACCACGCCAAAGGCCCCGCCCATCACGTCAGCCAGGTACCCTTGAATCTTGGAAGAGTCGAAGTTCTCCATAAAGGGCAGGTGCCGCACTTTGTCGGAGAGGGAGGCGAATTTGGCGGGCCAGTTTTCGGCTAGTCCCTGGATGTCGCGGAAGATCGGTGGTAACGCAAATACGAGGAAGATCACCAGCGCAGAGATCAGGCTCAATAAGAGGACGATGACTGCCGTCCCGCGGCCCGGCTGATATGTCCCGATGCGCACCCGCCGCACTGCATCAATGGCGGGCGCCAGCACTACCGCGAACAGGATGCCCAGATAGATGATCAGTAGAACGTGCTTGACCTGATACGCCGCATAAATGGCGATGGCCAGCAGGAAAAAATATAGGATGTCAGAACGGTGATGAGTGGTTTCTTTCATCGGAAGGTCAGTCGCGCAGCACTTCAGTGTTCTCAGCCGCGATCACTACCCGCACCAGCTTATTCTCGCCGTTGAACCACAGCGTCCACTCGCCCGATTCGCCCTTCAGCTTGAATGTCTTGTAGTTCTGCTCCACGCCCTTCATCTTGATCTTCTGCTGGCCCATGAATTCCATCGAGATCAGCAGCGGCTCCTGCACGTGAGGATTCAGGATGGGCAGCTTGCCCGGTTGCCAGAGACATTCATTCGTGCCATTGGGCGTTGGCCGGCAACCGGATGCCATATATTTCCACGTCAGTACTTGCATATGGGAAAAGAAATTATCGTCCAGGATCGAAGTGGCCGGCGACAGCGCGAGGGTCAACACTTTGGGCGGAGTCGCGGCGTTGATCGTGGTCCGCATCGTCAGGAACTGTTCGCCGGATGGTTCCAACTCGATCGCGGCATCGCCCGGCTTGATCTCTTTCCAGGTGTATTTCTTGAGTGACCCATTGGCCCCCATCTCCAACTCAGCGGCCTGCGTGGCTTTGGCGGCGTCTTCGGTCTTCAATTCAGAGATGACGAAGTTTGACTCACCGCGCTGCTCCACGCGAAACGTCTCCGTGGCCACACGCGTTCCGTTCACCACGATGCCGAAGCTGCCGGTGTCCACTACATTCGCCCGGGTCTTGTCTTGCGCCCACGCGCTGCAGATCGCAACGCTCGCTGCTAGGGCTAAAAAGGCGTGCCGATAGCGCTTCCCGCGCATGTCCTTCATGGTCTTGTCCTTTGCCGTTCGCGCTCCGCATCGCGGACCCGCCCGGCGATCTCGGCGGCGATCTCCGCCACCGTCCGACCGGAAGTGTCCACGTGCCATTGTGCCCGACCGTAAGCCGGCAGGCGTTCTGCATACAGCTTCTTAAAAGATGGCAGGTCTTTCAACAACGGTCGCAGGCCCGCATCCAAAGAGTCAACACAGCGCTGATGCAGTTCTTCCGCGGGCCCATCCAGGAAAATGGTGGTAGCGGCGTGGGATTCCAGCAATGCGGCAATGGCGTCTTGCGGAAAGGCGCCGCCACCCGTCGCCAGTACACAGACTGCCGCCGGCGAAGCCAGCACCGCCGCCGCCGCCGCCCGCTCGGCTTGCCGGAAGCCTTCTTCGCCATCTTGCGCGAAGATCTGCGCTACGCTTTGACCCTGCTGCGCCTCGATCACTCGATCCAGATCGATGAACGTGCAGGCAAGCTGCCGGGCCAGTTCTTGGCCCACCGTCGTCTTGCCTGACCCCATGAATCCAGTCAGGCAAAGTATGGTTGTTGGGGAACGAGATGGGGCGGACATGGATTGTGGCCCCGATTGTGGCTCCGCTGGTGCCATGGAGTGGGACTGGGACTGGGTCAAAGGCAACAACCCTTCAGTGGTGTCCGCTGTTATTGTTTCTTGACGCGGATTTTACCACTGAACGACCGCAATTCCACCGAAGATGCGCCCCCGTTCGAGATGCCGGCGATCGCCTTCCCCTCTTTAAGGGGGAAGCTGGCGCGCGCGGGCTTCTGCAAAGGAAAGTCGTTCTCGACTGATCCCTGGATCGAACGGGCCGTCAGGTCGACGGAAGCGGTGACCGGCAGCGAAATCCCGATGTCTCCGGAATGATTGGTAAGCAGATAGTTTCCGCCGCCGCCAAAATCGCCCGTAAAGGTGATGCTGCCCGTCGTCGACTTGGCCGTAACGTTGGGCCCCGAGACACCATTCAACTGGATGTTGCCGCCGGTCGAGGCCACCTGCACGCGGCTTTTCTGCACGTTGCTCACCGTGACCGCGGCGTTCACGCTCTGCACTTGCACAAATCCGCCAGAGATCCCACGCACGTCCACCTGGCCATCTTCGGCGTTCACGATCACATTCGCGCGCACGTTCTCCACCTTGAGGTCGCCGCTGCCGGAGTCGATGCTGACGTTCACATCGGCCGGGACCTGCACTTCATAATCCACCCGGACATCGTCGCCGGCTGCCTTGTTGAGCAGGTTGGTGCGGACGGAAATGCGATTTCCCGTCTGACCCGCGTCCACTTCCACTTTGTCTGAAGCCGGGTTGGCGCTGACGATCACTTGCCGGCCCGCCCCCGGCTTCACCGTGATGCCGCCCTTTTGGTTCACGATGGACACCGTGCCGCCCGCAGCCACGGTATATTTGAATTCTTTCTTCTCCGCCTGAGCTGGCACCGCGAACACCAGCGCTGCTACCGCGGCCCAGGCCGCCAGCTGCACCATCCCATTCTGCTTGCGATCGGTCCTTGCCTTCATCTGCACCATCTCCTTGCGTCTCTACTGCCGGTCCGTTCGCCTGATTAAGGGCGCTGAAAGTCTTAGCATTTTCACTGGAATGACTTGGACGCCGCCATCTCATACAGCATGGCCTTCTGGGCGTACGCCTCACGCAAGTGTTCGTGCGCCGCGCCGTCGTCCGGGTCTTGCTCCACGGACTTACGCGCGTCGGCGATGTACGCATTCACATTCTTGAGATTCTTGGCGTAGACCTGCTTCAGCGCGGGTGACCGTTGTTCCACCGTGGCCAGCAGTTGCTGGTCTTCCCGGTCGACCGGGGCCACTGCCTCAGCGGACCTTGCCTCCGGGCTTGCGGGCGGCTGGTTTGTCTGCCACACGCTGATCCCCACCAGCAGCATGGCCGCTAGCCCGGCTGCCCAAACCATCGGGTTCAACCGGCTGGGCTGTGATGGTGTCAGGCCCAGCCGTGGGAGTCGCCCCCCGGCGATCACTCCCTCTCGTTCCAGACTCGATTGGATATTGTTCCAGACCCGCGGGTTGGGGTCATGCATCGGCAGTAGCAACTTCGCCTGGTCCGCGATGTATTGTAGGTCCGCCACCAGCGACCGGCAATTCTCGCACCCTTGCAGGTGGGCCGACTGGTCCAGCTTGTTGCCCTCGCCGATCAGTAACGGAAGCTCTTTGTGAAACTCCGCGCAGTTCATGTTCTCTCTCGTATCCTCTACTTCAGCCATGGAAGTAGCTCCTTCTCTCTCTTACTTCCGGGAAACTTTCTCCGCCTTGCTTAACCGCAATAGGTCGCGCAGCTTCATCCGGGCCTTGTGTAACTGAGATTTACTGTTGCCGATGGAACATCCCATCATCTCCGCGATCTCATTGTGTTCGTACCCTTCAATATCGTGCAGCACGAAGATGATGCGATAGCCCGGCGGCAGACTTTCAATACACCGCTCCAGGTTCACGCGATCGATGGAACCCGCCAGAACGTTGTCGCGGGCCCCGATATCTTTCTTGGGGCCGTCGTCCTGCTGCGGCTCCATCATTTCGTCCAAAGAGACTTCATTCAGTCCCTTCTTGCGCAAGTGCATCAGCACCACGTTCACCGACAGCCGATGCAGCCAAGTGGAGAAAGCTGACTCTCCGCGAAAGGTGCCGATCTTGCGGAACAGTTGCAAGAACGCCTCTTGCGCCAGGTCTTCGGCTTCCGCCGTGTTGCCGACCATGCGGAGACATAGCGAATACACCCGTCGCTTATGCAGCGCATATAACGCCTCGAAAGACGCGGCGTCGCCGGCCTTCGCGCGTTCAATCGCCTCCGCTTCCGTAAGCCCGGGTACCAGTGTTTTTTTTGCTTGAGTCAATGTGCCTTTTCAGGCCGCTTGTATGTATACGATGCGGCCCAGACAGAGAATCGTTGTATTTAATGGCCTTAACTGCTGTTAGATGAAGCGGATAATTGGAACGGTCCACTACCGACTGCGGGATCACCACTGTGTAAC
>JBKKBM010000011.1:0-7201 GCA_046714215.1 Terriglobales bacterium
TTGCCGAAGACGTATCCCGTACGCGCGTAGTGATACCCGAACCACAGGGCCAGCGCCACACCCGGTATGAGTAAAAGCAGGGCTTGGTTTCTGAAGGGCGCGGCTTGGTAGGTCAGGGCTTCAGCCGTGCCGGAATTCTCTGGCTTTCGAGGGGACGCGGCGGGAACGGCTTCATCGCTGACTCGCCCAGCGGTCGCGCCGTTCAACTTCTCTTGCTGCTGCATTCGAAGGGGCATGGCTTCAGCCGTGCCGTTCAGGCCGACTAGGGACTGGGCTTTAGCCCCTGAGGGTCGTCTTTTCCAGACCTCAAACAGAAAGACAACCGCCGGAAACAGAATCGCGGGCTCCTTCGCCATTACCGCCAGCGAGAACGCCACCACCGCCCACCTTTGTCCCTCGAGATACAGCCGCAGCCCCCACAGCGCCAGCGCCATCGCCATCAGGTCGGCATGGGCCAGCGAACTCTGCGCAAAGACCACGGGATAGAGCGCGGTGCACACCGTCGCAGCCACCGCCACCTCGCGGTTCGCCACTCGCTCCCCGATGCGAAAGACCTGTAGCAGCCCAAAGGCGCTGAGCACCAGCATCGCGACGCGCGTCACCAGCGGCGCATAGCCAAAGACCGACCACATCAGCGCGAGATAGAGCTGCGGCAACGGTGGATGGGCATTGGAGATCGTCGTCGTGGGGATCACATCGCCCGAGAGCATGAAATCGCGCGCTGCGGGGATGTAGTGGCCGGCCTCGTCCCAGAAGTAGGGAAGCGATAGCAGAGGGGCGTGAAGAAGGAGGATGGAAAAGAAGATCAGCGCGAACAGACCGCCATCGCGTTTGATCAGAGAAGAAACTTGCACCAGGCAAGTGTAAAGGAGGGAACGCAGGCGGGCTTCAAATTACTCAATTAGCCGAATACCAGATTACAAATGGGGTTACTGGCGGAGAGGGAGGGATTTGAACCCCCGATACCCTTTCAGGTATGTCCGCTTTCGAGGCGGATCGTTTCAACCACTCACGCACCTCTCCGCGCCAAAATGTCTTGCTGCTTCACTTGCTTCCGTTACAGCGCCCCGCGCTTGCGGCGGAAGAACTCCTGAATCAGCGCCGCACTTTCCACGCCCAAGACCCCCGCACCAACCTCTACCTGATGATTGAGTCGGGGATGATTCAGCACCCTCATGACCGACTCGACCGCGCCCGCTTTGGGGTCCGCAGCTCCGTAGATCAGCCGCTTAATACGCGCATGTACGATGGCTCCCGCGCACATCGCGCACGGCTCTATTGTAACAAACAGCTCGCAGTCGCTCAGGCGATGATTCTTCAGCCCTCGCCCCGCTTCGCGTAATGCAACTACTTCGGCGTGAGCGGTAGGATCATGGCCGGTGAGATTGAGATTGTGTCCGCGCCCGATGATCTCTCCCTGTCGCACCACCACACATCCGACCGGCACTTCGCCTAACTCTTCCGCGCGGCGCGCTTCCGACAGTGCCTCGCGCATGAAACGCTCGTCTAGTTGGATTGTGGAAGGCATGGGAAGAAGCTCACACCGCCGGTTGCTGCTGGGTCATACAGTGGATCGCGCCCAACCCCCATATGAAATCGCCGCAGTGGATGCCCACCACTTTACGTTTCGAGAACGCCTCCGCGAGAACATTGAGCGCCACTCGGTCATTCGGATCATTGAAAGTGGGGACCAGTACCGCGCGGTTTGCGATATAGAAATTCGCATAGCTAGCTGGCAGGCGTTGCCCCTGGAACACGACGGGCGCGGGCATCGGCAAGGTCTTGACCTTCAGGCGCCGTCCGTTCTCCAGGCGCGCTGAGCGTAACCGCTCCAGGTTCTCGCGCAGCAAGTCATAGTTCTCGTCACGCTTGTCCTTTTCCGTCGCGATCAGCACGGTGTCGGCGGCCACAAAGCGCGCCAGGTCGTCGACGTGTCCATGGGTGTCATCGCCCACGATGCCGTTCTTCAGCCAAATCACGTGCGTCGCACCCAGGTATGCGGCAAAGCCTTTTTCATACTGCGCGCGTGTCGCCCCAGGATTACGCTGCTGCTTTTTGCTCAGTAGACATTCTTCTGTAGTCAGCAAGGTTCCACGGCCGTTCACATCAATGCTTCCACCCTCCAGCACCAGCCGCACCTGTTTCTTGTTGGCCCCCGTCATCGGTTCCCACGCCGAAGCCCCTGCTGCCAACGCCATCAGACCCGCCACGTGCTGGTCTTTGGTCCAGTCACTGTATTTGGCCCACGCATTGAAGCGCCACAATGTTGCGCCGAGCTTGCCCGGCCGGGTCACACCGGTTTTAGTAACAAAGATCGCGCCGGAGTCACGCGTCCACACGCGGTCCGTGGGCTGCACATAGAAGCGGATCTGCGCCGCGCTCACGTGCGCCTGGCGTAACACCTTGCGCGCCGCTTCTTTCTGGGCCGCATCATTCACCAGGATGTTAACCTTCTCCCCGCTAGCCAGATGGCGGACGATTTCGGCATACACCCAGGGGATGGGCGCGAATTTTCCCGGCCAGTCTTCCGGATTATGCGGCCATGCGATCCAGGTCGCCGAATGGCGCTCCCATTCCGCGGGCATGCGGAAGCCCTGCGCGGCGGGAGTATCCGTGCGCAGTGCGATTTCGGGCGATCTTGTCTTTTTAGGCACAGGCTAGTCGAGGAAACGGTGGGTGATGCCACTGTAACTGTCAATGCGGCGGTCGCGGAGGAACGGCCAGTTGCGGCGGATGTCTTCCAGTTCCTTCAGGTCGACTTCGCCGATGAGGATCTCTTCTTTATCGTGCGAGGCCTCCGCCAGCACGCGCCCGAACGGGTCGGCCAAAAAGGACCCCCCCCAGAATTCGAGTCCTTGTCCAACCGGGGCCACATTGCCGCGGATGTTGCCATCCTCATGGCCCACGCGGTTGACCACCGCGACGAACACTCCATTCGCGATCGCGTGCGCCCGCTGGATGGTCCGCCACGCGTCATGCTGGGCCACGCCGTACTTTTCCTTCTCCGCGGGATGCCAGCCGATGGCTGTGGGATAAAAGAGGATGTTCGCGCCTTGCAGCGCGGTCAATCGCGCACCCTCGGGATACCACTGGTCCCAGCACACCAGCGTCCCCACTTTGCCTACGTTCGTGTCGAAGGCTTTGAATCCGAGGTCGCCCGGAGTGAAATAAAATTTCTCGTAATAAAGAGGATCGTCGGGGATATGCATCTTGCGATAGATTCCCGTGAGCGTGCCATCCGCCGCGATCATGGCGGCGGTGTTGTGGTACAGCCCGCGCGCCCGCTTCTCAAAGACCGACGCGATGATCGAGACTTTGGCCGCGCGCGCCACCTCCGCCAGCGCATTCGTGGTTGGACCAGGCACGGGTTCAGCCAGGTCGAAGAGGGTGGCGTCTTCGCGCTGGCAGAAATATTGGGTGAGAAATAATTCCGGAAGGCAGACGATGTCGGCGCCCAGCTTGGCTGCTTCGCGCACTTTAGCCGCGGCGCGGCGCAGGTTCTCGTCCGGCTCCGGACCGCACGCCATCTGTACCAGCCCTACTTTATATTGCTCGCGACTCACAGGCAGTCCCCGCACCCTTAAGAATGACTTCTTAGGATAACAAATAACGACTAACAAATAAGATTCGCGCCCGCGCGAGCAAGTCCGGCGTTTGACGGCGGCGCAGCATCCATTTAACGTGCTCTCGTCGCATTGAGGTGAGGATTTTCGCTGGTTGCCGCCGCGGTGTTCGAGTGGCTGGCATCCAGGATCAATGAATCGCGGCACACCATGATGAGGCTCGACAAAACGTGGCTCGCTGTAGCACTGATGGTTGGTTCAGTCATGGGCTTGGCCGTCTTCACGTTTGGATACGCCAAGGGATATTCGTACATGACGAACGACCCGGCCGCCTGTGCCAATTGTCACGTGATGTCAGAGCAGTACAGCGGGTGGATGAAGTCCAGCCACCGCAACGCCGCCGTTTGCAATGACTGCCACACTCCCGCCGGCTTTGTGCCCAAGTATTACGTAAAAGCAAAAAATGGCTTCTGGCACTCTTTCTATTTTACTTTCCAGAATTTTCATGAGCCCATTCAGATCACCCCGGCCAACCGTAGGGTGACCGAACAGGCTTGCCGTAAATGCCACAGCAACATCGTGGAGGCCATCGATGGCCCCCACGCCCAGCCCACTCCTTGTCTCCGGTGCCACAGCAGCGTGGGTCACCTGGAGGCGACATCCGTCGGACAAATCCGTTTCTTGCTGAAGCCCAGCCATCAGGAGTTCATCCATGTCGAGTGAAGCCCCTCGTTCTCCGCTGAAGAATCGCGCCTTTTGGGCAGTCATCGCGTTGGTCGCGGTCGCCATGGTCGCCGTCACCGCCTTGCTGGTCAACATCATGGAGCGCAAGCAGGAATCGCGAAACCCCTTCTACCGCGTGGTGCCGCTCGACGATCAGACGCAGGACCCAGCAGTTTGGGGCAAGAACTTCCCCCTGCAGTATGACGATTACCGGCGTACCGTGGACCAGAAGCGCACGCGCTACGGCGGGAGTGAAGCGGTGCCGCGCACTCCGACCCAGGCAGACCCGCGCTCCATCGTTGCCCAGTCCCGACTGGAAGCGGATCCGCGGCTGAAGACGATGTGGGCGGGTTACGCGTTCTCCAAGGACTTCCGTGAGGAGCGGGGTCATGCTTACATGCTCGATGATCAGACCTTCACCGAACGCCAGGTCGTTGCCAAGCAGCCCGGCACTTGTATGCACTGCCACGCCTCCGTCTACGTGCCGTACAAAAAGCTGGGCGGCGGTGACCTGATCAAGGGATTCGAGAAGATGAATCTGATGCCCTACTCCGAAGCGCGGAAACTAGTAGAGCATCCCGTCAGCTGCATCGACTGCCATGACCCGCAGACGATGGCGCTGCGCGTGACCCGGCCGGGCTTCATCGAAGGGATGCGGGCGCTCAAGCTCGCGCAAGGCATCAAGGATTACGACGTGAACCAGATGGCCACGCGCCAGGAGATGCGGGCCTTCGTCTGCGGCCAATGCCATGTGGAGTATTACTTCAAGGGGCCGGAGAAGCGCTTAGTCTACCCTTGGGCCAAGGGCCTGAAGGTCGAAGAGATCATTGCTTACTATGATGAGAACCCGCACAAGGACTGGGTCCACGCTGACACCGGCGCTGAGGTCCTGAAGGCGCAGCATCCGGAATTTGAGATGTGGAACCAGGGGATCCATGCCCGTTCCGGCGTGACCTGCGCCGACTGTCACATGCCGTACAAGCGGGAAGGCGCCATGAAGATCAGCGACCATCACATCCGCTCACCTCTGCTCAACATTAATCGCGCCTGCCAGACCTGCCATAAGTGGCCGGAGGCGGAATTGCTGGCGCGCGCAGAGACCATTCAGGAGCGTACCTTCAAATTGCGCAACCTCGCCATGGACGCGCTCATGGCACTGATCGCCGACCTCAAAGCCGCCAAAGCATCCGGCGCGTCCGACGCCAAGCTGGCGGAAGCCCGCAAGTTCCAACGTTATGCGCAGTTCTATCTGGATTTTGTGGAGGCGGAGAACTCGACCGGATTCCACGCGCCCCAAGAGGCCGCCCGCATTCTCGGCGAGTCCATAGACTTCAGCCGCAAAGGCCAGGTGGCGTTACGCGAGGTAAGGGCTGCCGCCAAGTGATTCTCGACGGCAAAAAAAAGGCACGGCCGCAGCCGCGCCCCGTAGAACATTCCTACTATCGTCTAGGCTTTTCAAAGATCAAAATGGACGCTGCAATTACCGTCGTCCATAGTCCGCGCTTGCTACCCACCGCCGTCTGGGTCACGTTCGCCGTGCGCACGATCTTATTGGACAAGCGGTAGATCTGTTTCTTCTCGTCCCAGGATTTGTCAGGGTCAAAGTCCACGTCGAGCGTAGTGGCTAACATCTCCGCGGCCAGTTCTTCGGCGTACTCACCGGCCTGGTATTCGGACTCTCCGAACGAATGGTGCTCGCTCAAATACCCGTAGGTACTGCGGTCGGCGGGAATGGCCACGCCGATGCTCGCTGCCAGCAGCCGGTGTGGCTCCATGGAAGATGTTTCCGCCACCACCGCGAAGACCACCTCGCCCGGATGTAGGTATTTCTGTCCCTGGGTACGCGACAGGAGCTTGCAATTGGGAGGGAAGATGGAAGAGACGCGGACCAGGTTCTGCGCCGCGATGCCAGCGTCCCGCAGGGCCAATTCGAATGAAGTCAGGCGCTCTTTGTGTTTGCCAACGCCTTTGGTGAGAAACATCTGCTTGGGAACCATATCTAAGCCCAAGGTCTTGACCCTCCTGAGTGGGACTACATATCAGACCGCAATCCTTAAAACTATCATAGAGTTTCTGGCGCCGTAAGCGGAAAGTACGCGCGTTTTCGCGCGCTGGCTTTTCCCGGAGGTTAGGAGCAATTCAAAGCCAGCAGGTGATGTGGAACGCAGTCACGAAAGCCAAGACGAGCTAAAGGCCGATGCTCGCGCGAGCGTGTCCCTGGAACGAGTGAACGGGGCACCCGACGGAGCACGTATGATGGAGACATTTAGGGCGGGCCACCCGGGTACACTGAACCCCGTGTTGCAATAAACGTTTCGTTAAATAGAAACGCCCAGCCAACACCGGGGCGTTTCCCATCCTCACTAGAAACCAGAAACCAGAAACTAGAAACCAGAAACTGTTTCTCCCTAAAACCGATTCCACAGGAACTGGTTATAGACATCGTGGTGATACTGCACCTCGGGCGCCTTCACATAGGTCCCCAGCAGCCGCGGACACCGGTCCGCCGCCGCCTGCTTCAAGTCGGCGTAGCGGCCCTTCACATCTGAGCCCATCAGTTTGGTGGTCCACTGCGCATCGCGGAAATTCTCCAGCGCCGTGTAGACGTTGTCGGGCAGGTAACGTTCCGCCTGGCGCAAGTTCTTGATCTTCGCCGTCTGCCCCTGCAAGCCGCTGCGGAAGACGGAATACATCACCAGATAAGGGTTTGCGTCCGGCCCCACCGACCGCACCTCCACGCGCGCGCTCTTGCTGTTACCGATCGGTATGCGCACCATCGAACCGCGGTCGATAGCCGACGCCTTGATCTGATTCGGCGCTTCGAAATGCGGATCCAGCCGGCGATAGGCGTTCACGCTGGCGTTGAGCAGCAGGCAGACATCATTGGCGTGGGTGAGGATGCGGTCCACGAACGA
>JBKKBM010000012.1:0-3796 GCA_046714215.1 Terriglobales bacterium
AGAAGGGGCAGAACGTCCGCCTGGCGGCGAAGTTGCTTGGCTGGAAGATCGACATCAAGAGTGAAGAAGAGAAGCGCCAGGAAGTGGAGCAGCAGATGAGCGCACTGGTCTCACAGACCAGTACGCCGCTGGAGAATGTGGCCGGCCTGGGCGAAGGGCTGGTAGAGAAGCTCTCCGCCGCGGGGGTGACCACGGTAGAAGCCTTGGCGGACATGACGCCGGAACAACTGGAAGAGATCCCCGGCATTGGACCGAAGACCATTGAGAAGATCTCGCTGGCGGTGAACGAGTACTTCAGCAGTCTGGAAGCGACGGAAGGCGTTTTTCCCGAAGCGGGAGCCGAATCTGAAGTGCTGGCCGATGTAGCGGCGGAAGCAGGCGTGGAAGCAGCGGTGGTGGAGGCCTCGTCCGAGTACCAGGAAGCGGCCGATAGTGGGCAGGCGCTGGAAGCGGCGGCCATCGCGGGTGTGGAAAACGCTCCCGCGGCGGATGTGGCGGAGGTGCATGTCCATGGCGAAGAGCCGGCGGCCGGGGTGGACGAAATGACCGCGCCGGAAGAAGAAGCGGTGGTCGCGGAAGCGGCTGCGGACGAAGAAGCTAAGTAATTCCTGATTTCCGGATTCCGGATTCCGGAAGTCAGGAAGTTCGGAAAACACGAAGTTAGGAAAACAGAAGCTGAACCACAAGACCCTGCAGGATAGGCCTGGAGGGAGAAACGCGGAGCGGATGTCAAAAGTTCGAATCAATGATCTGGCTAGGGAGCTGGAAGTAAAGAGCAAGGCGATCCTGGACGCGCTGCCGAAGGTGGGCGTCACGGAGAAGAAGACGCACTCCAGCTCGGTAGAGGCCGATGAAGCGGAACGGCTAAAGAAATTCTTTGCCGGGCAGGGTGGCAGCGTGAAAGAAGCGCCCGCCAAGCCGGAAGCCCCTAAGCCGAAGTTCGATTTCTCGAAGATATCGAAGCCGGGGGACATTGCGCGGGCTATCACGAAGAAGACGGAAGTGCCGGCGGTGGCCAAGGCTGCGCCGCCCCCTCCGGCGGCGATCCCGGCCAAGCCCGGCATTGCGACCAAGACCCCTGCGCCCAAGGCCATTCCGCCGGCGCCCAAGCCGAAGGTGGAAGAGCCGGTAGAAGCAGCGGCAGCCCCTGCGGCCGTTGAAAAGGCAGCAGCGCCGGTCGTCTTGGCGCATGGCGAGAAGGAAGCGGCCAAGCCGGAAGTGGCCAAGGCTGCGCCGAAGACTGTGGCCAAGACTGCGGCCAAGTCCGTACCCGAGGTGGAAGAGCCCGCTGCAGTAGCGCCTGTGGCTCCGGAAGTACAAGACGAAACGCCGATAGCGGCGAAGCCTGCGGCGCCCGTTCCCGCAGCGCGCCGGTTGATCACACCGCAGACCGGACCGCGTCCGGTGTATGCCGCGCCGGTGCGTCCGGCGGGAGCACCGCCAGCGGGAGCGCCGCGTCCCAGTGCGGGCGTCCCAGTACGTGGGCAGCCCATCTTCCAGAGACCGAGACCCCAAGCTCCGGGTATGAGACCGGGCGGACCTGCGGGACCTCCGGGGAGCCGTCCGCCGTTCCAGCCGGGCGTGCGGCGTCCGATGCATCCCACGCGCACGTCGCCTACGGGGACGCGTCCGCCAGGATTAGGCGGAGCCCCAGGATTGCCGCCACCTCCGGGTGGACGGGCTCCAGGCCGCGGACCGGGTGGACCGGCGCGGCGTCCGGGCCAGCGCTATGTGCCGCGCGGTATCAAGGAAGGTCCGATGAAGGGCTTTGCACCGCCGCAGCGTATGCAGCCGGCGTATAGCGAGCCCCTGCCCATCACCAGGAACATCACCATCACGGAAGGCATCAGCGTGAAGGATCTGGCGGAGAAGTTGGAGATCCGCGCCAAGGACGTGATCGCACGGTTACTGGTGCGTGGCGTATTCGCAACAGTGAACCAGAATCTGGAGCCCGAACTGGCGCGCGAAATGGCAAACCATTTTGGCGCAGAGGTCGAGGTCATCAGCTTCGAAGAGCAGGTGTCGAAAGACGTGGATGCCGCGCTGGGCGAAGTGGAAGTGGAAGTCTATAGCGATACCGGACAACGTCCGCCGGTGGTCACCATCATGGGTCACGTGGACCACGGTAAAACGAGCTTGCTGGACGCGATCCGTGAGACGGAAGTGGCAGCGGGCGAAGCCGGCGGGATCACGCAACACATCGGCGCGTATAAGGTGCGGATCAACAAGAAAGATTCTCCGGCATTCGGCCGCGAGATCACCTTCCTGGATACGCCTGGTCACGAAGCGTTCACGCGCATGCGCGCACGCGGCGCGAAAGTCACCGACATTGTTGTTCTCGTGGTTGCAGCGGATGATGGCGTGATGCCGCAGACGATTGAGGCCATTGACCACGCGACTGCGGCCAAGGTGCCGCTGATCGTCGCCGTCAACAAGGTCGACAAGCCGGATGCCATGCCCGACCGCGTGAAGAAACAGCTCGCGGACCGCGGACTGATGCCGGAAGATTGGGGCGGCACCACGGTATTCGTCGATGTCTCGGCCAAGAAGAAGACCAACCTCGACCTGCTGATGGAGATGATCTGCCTGGTGGCAGACATTCAACAACTGAAGGCGACGCCGGACCGCGCGGCCACCGGCTCAGTGATCGAAGCAAAACTCGATCGCGGACGCGGTGCGGTGGCGACCATCCTGGTGCAGAACGGAACGCTCAAAACCGGCGACACCTTTGTCGTCGGCAACACGTTTGGCAAAGTTCGCGCAATGTTTGACGACCGCGGCAACGCCGTCGACGAAGCGCCGCCATCGACGCCAGTGGAAGTGCTGGGACTCGAAGGCCTGCCGACGGCAGGCGACCAGATCATCGTGGTCGCCGATCGCGACAAGGCCAAGCAGGTCTCGCAGTATCGCGAGATGAAGGCCCGCGAGGCGCAGTTGGCGAAGTCGTCACGCGTGTCGCTGGAAAGCCTGGCGGAGCAGATCAAGAATGCCGGCATGAAGGATTTGCCTATCATCCTGAAGGGCGATGTGGGCGGTTCGGTGGAAGTGCTGGCCGATACGCTGACCAAACTCTCGAACGACCAGGTTAAGATCAAGATCCTGCATACGGGTGTGGGCGCGATCACGGAGACGGACGTGCTGCTGGCGTCGGCGTCGAACGCGATCATCATCGGTTTCAACGTGCGTCCGGAGCGCAAGGCGCAAGAGATCGCGGAGCAGGAACAAGTGGACATCCGCTTGCACTCGATCATCTACGAACTGCAGACCGAGATCAAAAAAGCGATGACCGGGCTGCTGGAGCCAGTGTTCAAGGAAACATACCTGGGCCGCGCCGAAGTTCGCGATACCTTCAAGGTGCCGAAGGCGGGGACCATTGCCGGCTGCTTCGTGCAGGATGGCTTGATCAAACGCGATTCCGAAGTGCGGCTGCTGCGCGACAATATCCAGATCTTCAAGGGTAAAGTCGCTTCACTGAGGCGCTTTAAGGATGACGCCAAAGAGGTCACCAACGGCATGGAGTGCGGTATCGGCATCGCCAACTTCAATGACGTGAAGGTGGGCGACGTGATCGAAGCGTTCTCGGTAGAGAAAGTTGCCGGGGAGTTGACGGCACCGAAGCATCCGGTCGCGACGATGCAGTAGGGTTCTCAGGAACAGAAAGAAGAGGCGCGACGAAAGTCGCGCCTCGTTGTTCTTGCACGGGAAAACCGTTATCTCAGCGGCTAAAGCCGGTTCTTGTGTCAAGGCAACCGGGATGTAGGATATCCAAATGCCTATCGCGCATTTGACCATCGAG
>JBKKBM010000013.1:0-13863 GCA_046714215.1 Terriglobales bacterium
TGGGGGGGGCGGTGGGGTTTTTGTTGTGGGCGACGCGGGGGGGGGGGCCGGGGCTGGGGGGTTGGTTGCAGAAATGGTGGGCGCGGGGGTAGGGGGGGGGGCGGGGACGACCGGTGGGGGCGGGGGCGCGAGCGAAGGCATCCGTTGGTGAGTATGGATCTGTTCGAGGGCGACGATCCAGCGCGGCGCGTCTTTGTCTTCATGCAGAGAGTATGTCTGCAGAAATCCGGTGAAGGCGAAGAAGATGAAGGTGGGGGCGAAGAACACGCCGAAGTAGAGATGAAGCTTACGGGCAAGATGCATAGTAGGGTGCTTCCCGGGGAGCAAGATTCAACGGCGGTTTGATGATACACGGCCTCGCTTTTATCCGTGCCTCCCACGGTTGCGATCAGCTTATCCTCAGTTGCTCAACAACGGCCTTCACTACTGGCGTGGGGCGCGGTTGCCGGGCACCCAGGCGCGTGATAACTTCCTCGGCGGCACCCCGGGTGCATAGATCCGGTGCAGAGGAGGCGAGATGAGACGAGTCGTCATCAGCATCACGGGCGCGGTCGCATTGCTGCTGGCGTGGGCAATCGGCGGATATTCGTCATACCGAGTGGAAGCGGCGCAGGCGGCCCCGGTCCTCTCCTGTGCGGGTCCGCTGCAGCCCTACCTGCGCACCTCCCTGTACATGGACCGGTCGGATCCAAAGGCGCCTTCGGGCCGCATCACGAACGATGAATGGCAGCGTTTCGTCGACGACACCCTGCTCGAGCACTTTCCGGCGGGTGGGACGGTCTTTGCCAACACCGGCTGGTGGCGGAGGCCGAACGGCACCACCGGAGGCGGCGTAGGCATGACGCTGGTGGTGCTGGCGCCGGGCTCCGAAGCCACGCTGCACCGTAAAGCGGCGCAGGCCGTCATCGAGAAGTTCAAGAAACGCTATAGCCAGCGATCTGTCTTGTGGGAAGAAGACCAGGTCTGCGCCGCCTTCTGAGGGGGATCGGCGCTTGACGACCCCCGGCCGCCGGTGTCCAGGTTCTTGATTCAAGCGTAGGGGCGTGGTAATTTTCCAGCGCAACCTTAAACCACATTCCCGGATGGCGCGGGGTTGCGGACCATTTCCTCGGGTTCAATGCTTAAATCATGGCCAGGCGTAGCGAGCCGCGTCTTTGAGGCAGCACAAGGTCTTATCCTGGAGGCAGGCATTGGTGCGTAAGACGTTGGTGGGTAAAGTCCTCGGCTATGCGGTGCTGATGGCAGTGGGTTGTGGGGGGGCTGCGGCCAAAGACCGGGCATTGATCGGGGTGATGCTGTTTCCTTCCGACGCGGGGCCCGCCTATGCGCAAGTGCAAGGCATCCAGTTGAATGGCAAAGGCGAGGTGTACGTATGCGCCGCCAATGCGACCATCGACAACAACAATTATAAAAAGCAGCCGAAGCTGCAATTGGCGCTGGCCACGGCGCTGGAGCGGGGCGCGGATGGCGTGCTGACCATGACCACGGCCACTGGGTCGCAGTGCGTGGTGCCGCAGAACTTGAAACTCGAAAAGAACAAGCCATACACGGCGAGCGACCTGGCGGGTATGGCGCAGGTGATGGGGACCTTGGTGTCAGCGTCAAGCAACGCCCAGGGCGGCGGGTATCCGGTGCAGATGAAGCCGGGCACGAAGATCGTATTTGTGGCGGCGCCGGATGCGGAGAACGCCGAATACCTGCGCGCGGAGCGGGCGCAGACCATCCCGCTGTGGCAAGGCTATATCAAGCAATATCCCTCGGGGCCGCATCTGGCGCAGGCGCGCAACGGCCTGGCGACCTTGTTCACGAAAGAGGCGGAGGCGGAGCTGGCGGCCTATCACAAGTCTTTGAGTGGAAATCAGAGCGCCAATCAGCCTGATTATGTGCGGTTGAATAAAGCGAAGATGCAGATCGAGGAGTCGCGCAAGGCAGTGGCGTCGTATGGGCGCGCAGACTTTGTAATGGCCCAGATCAACGAGCAGGTGCAGGCGCTGGTGGATTTTGGCAATGCGGAGATCGGGAAATACAAGCAGGCGTTGACCGACCGCACGGCCGGTTATGAGCACCTGAAGACGGCAAAGATGCACCTTGACCATGCGCGCCAGGCGGACCCGGGATCCGGGGCGCTGGCCAAGGCGGAAGCCGAGCTTAACGCGCAGACGCAAAAGTTGGAGCGCGCGACGGCGCAGGCGGAATCGCTGGTCGGGTCGCGGCGCTTCGACGAAGCGCATGCGGCGGTGGCGGCGTATACGTCGTTTTCCGGGGAGTTGCCGCGGGTTGCGGCAGTAATCGATGCGGCGTTCAAGAATCGTAGGGCGAAGGGTGAAGCCTTCCTGGGGGAGAGCAAGCTGGCGGAAGCTATCGCCGAGTTCAAGAAAGCGCTGGAGTTTCGCAAAGACGGGCCGACCTCTGACTTGCTGAAGAAGACCGAAGCCGAGCTCAACCTGTTCAACAACAAAGAAGCGGCACTGCAGGCGGCGGAAGAAGCCAAGACGCTGGCCGCGCAGAAGAAGTTCGTGGAAGCCTACGAAAAGCTGGCAGATCTGCCGGAAGCGCAGCGGTCGTTCGTCACGCTGGACATGGAAGCGCTGCAAAAGGACTACGTAAAGGACTTGATCGTGCGCTCGGATGCGTTGACCAAGGTGCATCTGCCGATTCGCGGGCGCGCGGATGAGGATGCTGCGCGAACGTCGTTCGATCACCTGACCAAGGCGGTGAATCTGGAACCAAATGAGGGCATCCGCATCAAGCTGGATCTGGTGAGCGACGCGGTGGGTGACTACTACCAGAAGCAGGCGCAACGGCTGCTGGATAAACCGCGAGGGTCGGGGCTGGGGCTGGGCTGGCTGCTGGTGAAAGAAGGCCAGCGCTACAAGCCGGAGCTGGAAACGCTGAAAGACCAGATCTCGAAGTACGCGCCGGATTATGACACCAAAGGGAAGCTGTCCGTGGCCATTTACTTCCGGGACCAGACGTCGCGGCGGGATAGCTTGGGATTTGCCGACCAGTTGGCGGACACGGTGGCTTCGGGCCTCGAGACCAGTGGGCTTACCGGGATCAAGACCCTGACGCGCAAGGACCGCAACGCCATGGAGGCGGACGTGAGTGCGGGCGCGATGTTCTCCAACCTGCAACTGGTAGGCGACATCATCCGCCACCAGGTGGATAAGAAGCAGGAGACGCAGCGGCTGACTTCGCGGTATCGTGCGGGACATCGCGAAGTGAAGGCGCCGGAGTGGATCGAGATGGCGGGGCGGATCGCAGTGGCGGAGCGCGATTACGACCGTGATCGCGACGCCTTCAATGCGGCGATACCGAAGATGAATAAGCGGCAGGCGGCGGCCACGGCGCGGGAGCTGGACGCGAAGGCGGCGGGCATCGCGGAGTTGAAGCAGAAGCTGGTGGCCATCCCCGAGACCCAACTCCAGACCATCACCGAGAGCTACACCTACACCAAGCGGACGATCAGTTACACGTCCGGTGTGGAAGTGGCGCTGCGGTTGGTGGATCCGGCGGTGGAAGACTCGAAGATGGTTGACACCGTGAAGGTGGAGATCCCGAAGTCGGTCACGATCCTGGAGAACGTGAAATCAGAGGATGTAGACGGCGTGGTGGCCGAGGGGGATCCGCTGGACGAGGTGCAGTTGATGGCCGAGGCGGAGTCGCAAGCCAAAACGGTGATGGTGAAGAAGCTGATCGAGTGGGTGCGGGACGCGCCGCCGAAGTTCTTGAAAGAAGCGCGGGCGCGAGCGGCGAACAACGATTTTGAGGCGGCGGCGGAGCGCTACATCGTGTACCTGAACTCTACGCCGATGAAGGCGTCGCCCGAACGGGTCGAGGCGCAGTCATTCCTGCGTTCGAACTTCAACGTGACCACGGTGAAGATAGAGCCGTAGGGAGGCAGCGGCGCGCGATTGAAATCGTGCTGTAGCCCCGTGGGTGAAGGTTTTGGGTACAGCACGGCTACGGGGTAAGAGGGGGATGTAAAGGGGATTCGGGGCTGTGTCGCCCCTAAAGGGGCTTGTCTCCCGCCAGCCGATTTCCTAGGCCTTACGGCCTAGGCTAGTTTCTGACGGCGCTTCGCGCCTCCCTCAGCGGATTAAGCCGGCATCTCAGGTTGGCTGGCGATCGCACGATTGGAATTGTGCTGTACGCGAATCAGCGGCGTAAGTTGCGGGCGTCGCGGGCGCGCTGCATGCCCTGGCGGGCGCCAGGATTCTGGGGATCGATGCGTAGGATCTGCTCGTAGAGGAAGATGGCCTTCTGGTATTCGCCGCGTCCGGCGTAACCGTCCGCTTTCAATAACAGGTTTGGCACGTCGGCCTGGCTCCACATGCCGGCGGCGGGGGCGGCGGCGGCGTTGCGAGCTTCGGCGCGCTTCAGGGCTTTCACAATGCGCTGCCCCCGAGGGCCGAGCGTGGTCGGTTCGGGCGCTTGTGAGGCGGGGCTCGCATTGGCCGGGGTGAGCTGGGTATTGGCCGCCGCAGGTGCGGGCTGCGTTGTGGGGGCAGCGGCCGCGGAAGTAGGAGTGTCCGAAGCCGTGCCCGGAGAGGCGTCGGAAGCTGTTCCCGGAGACGCAGCCGGCTGGGTCTGCACCTGCGGCGACTCCGGCGCTTTGGCCGCTTGCGACTTCTGCCAGGCGAAGAATCCGCCGCCGCCGAGCACGACGAGCGCGGCGAATGCGCCGATCCATACGGCCATGCTCTTTGCACCACTCGAGGTTGAACTGGACGCGGAGGCGGGCGCGGCGATGGGCCTCGCGTGGGTCGGCACCGCGATGGGTTGCGTGGAGATGACGGGCGCGGGCGCCATGCGAGCCGCCGCCGCAGTGCTGGAGGCGCCGGGTTGGGTCAGGATGCTGCCGCGCGCGTGGCGGAGGGCTTCGCGCAGCTCGTCGCAATTCTGGTAGCGCTGCATCGGATCTTTGGCGATGGCCTTCTTGATGACGGCGTCCAGCCCTGGCGGCAAAGAGGGCTCGATGACGCGCGGCGGAATGGGATCGTCGTTCATCACCTTGTAGATGATGGCGGTGGTGCTTTCCCCGGTAAAGGCCTTCTCGCCAGTGAACATCTCGTAGAGCACGGCGCCGAGGGAAAAGATGTCAGCACGGTGGTCGATGCGGCGCCCGGCGGCCTGCTCCGGCGCGAGATAACTGGGGGTACCCAGGACCATGCCCGCCTTGGTAAGGCCGGAATCGCCCAGCTTGGCGATGCCGAAGTCCATGACCTTCATGCTGCCCGCGTTGGTGAGCATCAGGTTGGAAGGCTTGAGGTCGCGATGGATCACGCCGTTCTTGTGGGCGAAGGCCATGGCGGCGCAGATCTCGTCCGCATAGGTAAAGAGCTTGTCGAGGGGCAGCAGTTCCCGGGCTTCCTTGACTTCCGCCAGGGTGCGGCCATCCACCAACTGCATGGTGAAGTAGAAGAGGCCGGCTTCTTCACCGACGTCGAAGACGGTGACGATGTTGGGATGGTCGAGGATACCGGCGGTGCGGGCCTCCGCCTTCAGGCGATCGACCAGGGCCGCGCGTTCGGACTGCTCGACCTCCAAGGGGATGGTCTTGAGTGCTACGGGACGCCCGATGAGGCGGTCATAAGCTTTGTAGACCACGCCCATGGCGCCGCGGCCCAGTTCGTTCATCATGATGTAGCGGCCCCCGGTGAAGTCTTCGGGAGCAGTCTGCTTCTTGGGGGGAAACTTCGCGCGGAGCTGCTGATAGGTGTCGGCGTCCGTCCACAGTACCTCGTAGAGGCTCTCCTTGGAGGTTTTGCCGTGGAACTGGACGGCGCCGACGGCCTCGAACTGGAGGTCTTTGGAATCAGAATCCTGGGAGTCTTTGGCGCCGTGATAGACGGCTTCTGAGACCAGTATCTGGGCGGGCAAACAGGTTTTGGCGATGCGGGCGGTCACATTGACTACATCGCCGAAGACATCGCCGCCGCGCAGATAGCCCAGGCCATGATGCAAGGCCACGCGGACGTGCATACGGTCTTTCTCGTCGCGCTTGCGGTTAGCCTCAAGCAGCGCCTGCTGCATAGCCATGGCGGCCTGGATGGCTTTGGTGGAGTCGTTGAAATAGCCCATAACCGAATCGCCAATGGTCTTGACCAGCACGCCGTCATGCGCCGTCAACTGGGGAATAACGATCTGATTGTGCTCTTCGAGCCAGGCCACGCCTACGGTGTCGCCGAACTTTTCAAAGAAGGAGGTGGAGCCGGCGAGGTCCGTGAACATCACGGTGATGGGACTCTTGTGCTTCTGGAGTTCAGCATCGATGTCCGTGCGATTTGCTATGAGTGCGTCAACGCCAATCGACATAGGACTACCGAGCCTCGAGGAAGCCGGCCGCAGGACCGAGATATATGGTGAGGTACATGAGGGAAGAAGATGGATGCACGCAGGTGCGATTAGCTTAGGACGCATCACGATGAGCGTCAACAGAAACCATTGCTTAAGCAGTGAGGAAATACTGCTTAGGTGGTGATAGGGAAAGGGACTTTGGAGGGGAAATGAAAAAGCCACCCGGGCAACTCGGGCGGCTTTTTCTTCAAGGGAGAATAGTTCCAACGGCCAGTTAACCATCGAAACTTTCTGGGAAAATCTTATGAGCCGCGTGCGGGGGTGTCAAGCGATTTTTCAATTATAAATAGCTTTGTTTTCAATGACTTGAAGTGGTTTACGGAGCGGTACCAATTCTGACAGTTTTTGTCATGTTTCGGGGCAAACAAGTTAACCACTTTATTTTCAATGGTTTGAAAAGTAATACGGCCTAATCGCGCAGATCAAGCTTGATGAATTCGACGTCTTCCGGACGGTCGACGAAGCGCCCCGGGAAGAACTTGCGCGAGAGGATGCGGAATCCGCCGAAGGCCACGCCGGTGACAAAGGTGAAGCCGATGATGATGAAGGCGAGATACATCATGTTGACGACGAGGTTGCCGATGTTGTCCTTGGGGTTGTAGATGGGTTCGTTCGGAGTGATCTCCACGTCGTAAGGGATCTGCTCAGTGAAGGCGCGGGCCGCAGGCGGAGCGATGTTACCGCTGACGACGGCGACCAACGGGCCCACGCGGCGGGTGTAGAAAGTCTCCGTCGGTTGCGCGGGAATAGCGGCGGCAGGGCGCGTCTTGGCCCAGGCTTCGAATGCCTGCTGGCGCTCAGTGGCGAGGGCGAAGGTGGGATAGCGGACGATGGTAATGAGGGCGGTGGCGTCCTCGATGAGGAGATCTCCAACGACGACCTCGGCGCCTTTGGAGAAATCTATGACTTCCGCAGGCAGAGGCGAGCCCGTGTGGGTGAGGCCAGCGGGGCCAAGCGCGAAGCGCACAGCGGAGACGCCTTCTTTGGGCACGTAAACAAGAGCGCTGGGGGACAACGCCGCGATGCCGGTGGCTTGGGGAAGTTGCGCGGCCAGGGAGCGGAGTTCGGCCGGCGCCATGGGAGTCACCTTTTCATAGGTCACTTCGACCACGAGATTGGTGCAGGCCATGAGGGCACGATTGCCGGAGGAGCCAGCATGTTCGCAGAACTTTTCCGGGGCGAGCGGGCCGTTTTGCAAGGCGGAGTAAGCGGCAAACGAACCGGTGGCGTCAGCGAAGCGGAAGGCTTTGACATCGAGGCGGCGGCCCTGGCGGGTGTAACTGGCGCGCTCGAAGGAGACCATGCCGGTTTCTTTGAGTAGTGCCGCCTGCGCGGGATCAGCTTGCGCGGGATCGGTGCCGCGGCGCTCGCCCGGAGCCCTTTGCCAGCCCAAGAATGCGGAGGGAAGCAGCGAGCCGTCATTGGATGCAGGGGGCAGTTCCTTTACCGGAGTGACCAATGCCACCTGCGCAGCCGCCGACATAACGAAGAGCGATACGACCAGTGCAATGAGGTATACGGATTTGGTCAGGCGAAGGATCATGCGCTGCAGGGCGGTACGTCGTTCTTATCTTACTCGCACTACTGGAGATTAGACTCCGGCGCGGGCGGGAAAGATTCTACTGGCCGGTGTTTTCGCGGGGATTGCCGGCCACCTTCAGGCCGCTGAGCCCGCTGGCGTAGCGGGAGATGCCATTGAAGAGGGACTCAGCGATCTTGTGGCGATGGGCCGCGGTCTTCAATTTCTTTTCATCCGACGGATTGCTGACGAAGGAGACTTCCGCGAGGATGCTGGGCATGTTGGCGCCGATGAGGACGACGAAAGGCGCCTTCTTCACGCCGCGGTCGCGCATGGCGGCATTTTTGGTGGAGAGTCCGGAGTGGAGGGCTTTCTGCACATCGCCGGCAAACTCACGGGACTCTTCGATCTTTTCCTTCATCGCGATCTTCTTGACCAGATCCTGGAGCTCGAAGACGGAATTCTGGGAGACCGCATTCTCGCGAGCGGCGACTTCGAGCGCTTCCGGATCAGAAGTGAAGTTCAGGTAGTAGGTCTCGACGCCGCGGGCGCGGGAGTCGCGGCTGGAGTTGGCGTGCACGGAGATGAAGAGGTCTGCCTGATGCTGGTTGGCGGTGGCGGTGCGGGTCTCGAGCGGGATGAAGGTATCGTCGTTGCGGGTGTAGATGACTTCGGCGCCGAGTTTGGTCTCGAGCATCTTGCCCAGGCGCAGGGCGACGTCTAGCACGAGGTCTTTCTCCATCAAGCCGTTGGGGCCGATGGTGCCGGTGTCATGGCCGCCGTGGCCGGCGTCGACGACGATGCGTCCGATCTTGAGGCCGAGGGCGCGGATGAGGGAGCGCTCGCCGTTGGCGTCGGGCTGGGCCTCGCGGATGGCGGCAGCAGCTTTCGCCTTCTTGTTAGTCTTTTTGGTGGAGCTATCGGCCCGCTCCGGCCGCGGCGCCACGGATTCAAATGTGGGCGCGGAGGTCGGCTCAGTGGTGGCCTTCACCTTCTTGCGGTTCAACTCTTTGTTGGTGGCGGAGGAGGCCTCCGTCAGCTCTTTGGTGGTGTCTTTGGTCGGGTCTTTATTCGGGTCAGCGGCGGCGGGGTTTTCGGCGAGGGCATCCTTCGGCTTCTCAGTCTTTGCTTTTTCCGCCGGCTTGGCGGATGCGGTGACGGCGGGCCTGCCGGCTTCATTTTTTGGCGGGGAGGCGGCGGGCGGCGCGGTGGGCGTTTCAGCACCCTTGGCGGAGGCGACTAAAGTTTTCTGTTCCTGTTTGCCGTGGATGTCGATGATGAGGCGATAGGGATTGGGCAGGAGGAAGGCCCACTATTCGGCAACTTCATCCACCTCCAGCACGATGCGCGTAAGGCTGGCATTGAACTGGGCGACGCGGATCTTGCGCAGGAAGCCGTCACCGACCTCGAAGGATTTGCCGACGAGTTCGGAGGCGAGTTTGGTGTTGTGCAGGTCAAAGAAGATGCGGTCAGGGCCGGGGACGCGTCCGGTCTCGTATTTCACTTCTTCTTCCAGGTCGATGGCAACGCGGGTGTAATCCGGCGTAGACCAATGGCGAACGCTGGTGACCAGGGGATATTTTCCGCTGCGGCCGGGCACGGGGGTATCGTCTGGGGCGGCGACTTCGACGCGCGCGGGTTTACTAGAATCCGGTTTACTCGGTTCCGCTCTATTTGGCTCCGGCTTCTTCGAGTCGGGCGGGGCGGTGGCGGATTCCTTTTCCGGCTTCGCTTTCTCCGAAGCGGGCTTGCGGCCGGACTTAGCGGCCTTGGCTTCGGCATCCATCTCGCTCAATGATGTTTTGGCTTGTTCCGCGAGGGTGTGGCGAGGGTAGCGCCGGAGAAACTCTTCGAAGGTGGCCTTGGCCTGGCGAGCGTCGTTCAGATCTACGCGGTAGAGCTGGGCGATGGTGAAGAGGGCTTCAAAGCGGAATTTGCTGCCGGGATATTCACGACGCAGGAATTCATATTGACCGATGGCGTCGCGGAAAGACTTTTCTTCGTTGAAGGCACGACCGTATTCCACCATCAATTCAGCCAGGGCCTGGGCGCTCTCGTCAGATCTATTCGAAGTGGGAGCCGTGTAGTAGACGCGGCGGAAGGCGTCCATGACCTTGGTGAAGTCCGAGCGCTTGCGGGCTGATTCCGGCTTGCCTTGCAGGGCCTCACGCAGTTTCTGGGCGGTGGCGTAGTAGGTCTGCGCAGCTTGTTTCTTCTGGGCGACGGTACGCTGGGCCTGCACGGGGAGGGCCAGGACGCAGACCAGAAGCAGCAGGATGACCGGTGTGAGTCTTGGCAACATGTCGCGAAGCAAGCGGGGCCAAGAAGGTGTCATTAGTAACTCCCCGGACATCGAACCCGATCAATCATTCGTAAACACCACACGTCCGTGCGCGTCGCGCGCTGGCCGGATGGAAGTACCGCGTACAGCCGGGCGCGCCTCGGTGCCATAAAGCTTCGTGATCTTTTTTACGTAATCGCGAGTCTCGCGATAGGGCGGTACACCGTCATGGCGGGCGACCGCGCCAGCGCCGGCGTTGTAGGCGGCCAGCGATAAGGTGACATCGCCGCCGAAGTTGTTGAGCAAGCCCTTAAGGTGACGGACGCCGCCCTCGACATTCTGGTTGACGTCGAAGGGATTGACCTTAAGGTCCCGCGCGGTTCCGGGCATCAACTGCATGAGGCCGATGGCGCCTTTGCGGGAGACGGCGCGGGGATTGAAATTCGATTCCACTTTGATGAGCGAGCGGACCAGGTTTACGTCCACATGATGGCGGGCGGCAGCATCGGCGATGGCGGCGTCCACTTCAGCCTGGGTGATGCGCTTGCCGGAAGTGAGGGCGCGGGTATCAGGCGCGGCGTTGTCTGTCTTCACGCTGGATGGGTCGGCGGAATCGAGCCGGGCGACCATCGCGTTGATCTCCTGGACGGCGGAGCGAGCATTGCGCAGGGCGGTGCGGCTGGGCGGTGGTACGGCCTTCCATCGGCGTTCCAGGCGGCTCCAGTAGACCAGGCGGCCGCGGGTGACGGGTGCGGCTTTGGTTCCGGCTAATTCCGGCGCGGGCGCTTCATTGTTCACGAAGATCTTGCGGCCATTCGTGCTGGTGGCCATGATGCCGTCGCCAGCCGAGAGCGGTGAGGCGAGCAGGCAGAGAGCGGCTGCTGCCAACGTGAGTCGGCGAGGATTGGTGCGCGGATTGGTGTAGGTCGTCATATGTGCTGGGCCTTTGGACGGAACGCGAACGAGCGTCTCCGCCGATACCTAACCCCAAGCCAGGAGAGACATGTCCACCAGAGTAGCCGCGATTATATGACGGGCAAAGTCAGGGGGCAATCAGGTAAAACAGGGGTATCCCCGGAGGTGAATACCGAGAAAAGGGGAGAAAACGTGCGTGGGAAGGCTGGCGGCGAGGTCGAGATGACGTTGGGAGGGGTCAGGAAGGGTTTTTGGGCGGACGGTAGTAACCCGGGGTCCGAGGACTTTTTTGTTAAACACAGAGAGCACAGAGTCACACAGAGGAAAGGCTTGGGGGATTGAAGCCCGAGCGGTGCGCGGACAGGAACGTTTCCCACGGAATGCCAAAGGAATGCGGAGCGACGCTGAGAAGAAGCGGTTTCACACGAAGGACACGAAGGAAGCACGAAGGAAGGCGAACGATAAAAATTGTTCGCCAAGACAAAAGTTTAGAGTTATCTTGGCGGGCGCGAAGTGGAGGGACGTACCTATGCGTCGATATCTAGTTGCTACCTGGTTGGTTATTTTGAGTGTCAACTTGTGCGCGCAGAAGCCCGCGGCGAAAGCGGCTCCGAAAAAGGCTGCGCAAAAGGCGCCGGCGCAGAAGATCGCCGGGGCGACCGTCCCGGCGTGGGCGCAGATGGAGGCGCTGCTGCGCAAGGAGTGGGTGACGCGGCATCCGCAGGAGACGGTGGTGACGGTGGAGCGCGTGGGCGACCCGACTTACTCTGACGAGCCCGGCAGTTCGACGACGTCGACGAGCACATCGGGCAGTTTCGACTGGAATAGTTGGGGATGGAACGAGAACACGTTTACCAACACAATCAAAGGCCGGGAGGGGAGTTTTCTGCGGCAGAAGGTGGATGTGACCGCGGAGCGCGCGAATAAGACGCGGGCAAAGTTCTCCGTAGCGGCGCTGTACAAGCTGGTGGGCGGCAAATGGACGTTCGCGGAGATGCCGGTGGGCAAAGTGCAAGAGCTGGCCGGGGCGGGCGCGCCCGTGCAGCCGTCCGATGCCGAGGCGGCGAAGATATTTGCGGCGGCGTGGGCGAAAGTGCGGCCTGACTTTACGGTGGGCAAGATCCAGGTGCTGAAGAAGGAGTTCAACCAGTCGAAGGGCCGCGTATGGGTGACCTACAACCTGGCCGTCAGCGCTCAAGGGACGGCGAAGGCGGTGTCATCGCTGAAGGGCAAAGCGGTGAAGTGCACTCCGGCGGATTATTCGTCGGTGCTGAAGTGGAATAAAGACACGAGCAAGTGGGAAGCGGACGAGGGCGCGATCGCGAATATCAATGAGACGGGGCAGTGTGAGGAAGAGTGATCCGTTAACCACAGAGAGCACAGAGTCACACAGAGGAAGGTCTTGGGAATGAAAACCCATGGGCGCCCTGTGCGTTTGGCGAAATCCATTAACCACGAAGGACACAAAGGACACGAAGGAAGGCGAAAAGAGAATTTGAAGTGCCTTGGATCACAGCTTGGTAGGGTAGAGATGCCTGGTCGCGCTTCGCGCTCGCTCGGGATTACACCAAAACACTAACCCAGTAACGACTCGACGACGGCGGGAGCGTCGGCCAGGGCGGCGTCGAGGGCGGAGGGATCTTTGCCGCCGGCTTCAGCGAGGTCAGGGCGTCCGCCGCCGGAGCCGCCGACTTTCTTGGCGACAAGTCCCACGATCTTGCCCGCCTGAATCTTGCCGGTGAGGTCTTTGGTGACGCCAACCACGATGGCCACCTTCTTTTCACCGTCGACTTCTGAGACCGAGCCCAGCACGACGATGCCCGAGCCGAGTTTGTTGCGCAGGTTGTCGACGAGCACGCGCATTTGGTTGCGGTCAACGTTGTCGACGCGCTGGGCCAGCACTTTGATGCCTTTGATTTCCTTGACCTGGTCGGCGGCGCCGGAGACCGAGGCGGAGGCTGACTTCATGCGCGCCTGCTCCAATTCCTTGCGCAGTTTCTTGATCTCGTCGTCTTTACTTTGTAAAGCTAACCGAAAACTCTCCGGATCCTCATGAGCTTGACCGAGGAGTTGTCCGGTGACGCTGACGATGCGGTGGTCGCTGCGGAAGGCACGCACGGACCCTTCGCCGGTGATGGCTTCCACGCGGCGGACTCCCGAAGAGACGCTCGATTCATGCAGCAGCTTCACCAGTCCGATCTCACCGGTGGCGGCGGTGTGGATGCCGCCGCAGAGTTCGGTGGAGAAGTCCCCGATCTTGATGACACGGACCTTGTCGCCATATTTTTCCCCGAAGAGCGCCATGGCCTTGTATTCATTCACGGCCACGTCGATGGGGACATCGTTGATGACTTTGACTTCGGTGTTCTTCAGGACTTCTTGGTTGACGAGGTCTTCGATGTCCTGCAGTTCTTCGTCGGCGACTCCGGTGAAGTGAGAGAAATCGAAGCGGAGGTGCTTGGGATCGACCAGCGAGCCCGCTTGCTTCACGTGCTTGCCTAAGACTTCGCGCAACGCGGCATGAACCAAGTGCGTGCCGGTGTGATTGCGCACGGTGGCGCGGCGAACGTCGGCGTGAACGACCGCATCGACTTTCTGGCCGACGTGGAGCGGCTGCTTGGCCACCACTTTGTGCGCGCGCACGCCGGCGACGGGCATGATGCATCCGTTGACCTCGGCGAGGAGCGTGCGGGCGCCGTCGCTGGTGTAGAAGATGCCGATATCGCCGACTTGGCCACCGGAGTCGGCGTAAAAGGGCGTGTGGTCGAGGACGACCTCGCCTTGCTCG
>JBKKBM010000014.1:0-30137 GCA_046714215.1 Terriglobales bacterium
GTCTCCGATTCTACCCGCGGTAGTGGGTAGCAGAGCAAAAAAAGGCGGCCCGATAAAAGAGTAAGATCGGGCCGCCAACGGAGTCCCACCAGGCACCCACAATCAGTGGAGAGTGCGCTGTATGAACCCACCAGGGTGAGCTAAGTTGCGTTGACATTGGGCGCGATTGGCGCAGGCTGAGTCCAGCCCAAACCATAGCTAAACCACGGACGGCCATGCAACGCGACGACCCGGGCGCGCATCTTCCTGGGCTATAGATCAAGGAACGATGAGGACCAATGACCAAGCAAAACGAGCATGCCGATAACGACCTGCACAAAGGCGCCGTAGAAGACGACCAGCCGCGCCAGGAACACAACACTTCCATGCGGGGACAACTGGGCCACCGCAATCAGGACGAGATGCTCAAGGACAACGACTCTGATTATCCTGAGCCGGGATCGAGCCCGGAACATTCCGGCGAAAAGAACAATAAGAAAAGGCCTGCGTGACCCTCCAGCGCGACCGCAATCTATGCGCGGTGTGCCCCCTACATCAACCCTTGCATCACCTTGTCGAGGACGGCCTTCGGGGGACGCACCCGGTCCTGGGGCAGGGTGGCTAGCGGCTCTGGCACCAAGTTCAACAGCTCGACGAAATTCGGCTTTTGGGTATTGATGTAAAAGACGCCGGTGAGTACTTCCCCGCGCTCCGCGGATAGACCCAGCGCTTTGATGGCCTCGATGCGGTTGGTGGCATCGTAGTCGGCGCCCAGCTTCCTCAGTTGCAGGTACGAGCCGTCATGCATGCGCACGGACGTCGTCGTGCCTTCGTCGTAATCCACGGTGATGTTCTCGAAGTGGGGCACGAATCCCACTTCGTTGATTGGCTCCTCATGCTCCTTCATGTACTTGTAGGACTTAGTGGATCCCTCATGGTCATTGAAGGTCACGCAGGGCGAGATCACGTCAAGCAGCACGGTCCCCTTGTGGGAAATGGCCGCCTTGATCATGTTGTGGAGCTGGCGCTTGTCGCCGGAAAACGAGCGCCCCACGAATGTCGCGCCCAATTCAATCGCCAGAGAGCAGACGTCGATGGCCGGCAGGTCGTTGATCACGCCCGTCTTCAGCGTGGAGCCGACGTCTGCGGTCGCGGAGAACTGGCCTTTGGTCAGCCCGTACACGCCGTTGTCTTCGATGATGTAGATGAGCGGCAGATTGCGCCGCATCAGATGCATGAACTGCCCGGCGCCGATGGAAACACTGTCGCCATCGCCACTCACCGCGAGGCCGGTCATGGTGCGATTTGCCAGGGTGGCGCCCGTGGCTACGGATGGCATGCGCCCGTGCACCGAATTGAAGCTGTGCGAGCGGCTCATGAAATACGCCGGACTCTTGGACGAGCAGCCGATTCCGGAGAGCTTCATCACTCGTTCGGGGTGGACGCCCATCTCGTAAAAGGCGTCGATGATGCGCTCGGAGATGGCATTGTGCCCACAACCGGCGCATAGCGTGGTCTTCCCGCCCTTGTATTCGAGAACCTGCAAGCCAATACGATTGGTTTTGGGGGCCGCGGGAGTAGATGCGGGGGGATTCGGCGGAGTCGGAGTCATCGACATGGGTTACTTCCCTTCGTTACTTTCCTTCTTGGGAGACGATATCGTCCGTCACCGAACGTGCATCAATGGGTAATCCGTTGTAGTGGCGCACGCTGCGCAATTTGCCCACGTGTTCAGCCGCGAGGTCCAGCTTCAGCAGGCTGAGCATCTGGCCGTCGCGATTCTGTTCCACCACGTACACGCGGTCATGCGCGGCCACGAACTCATGCACCTCGCGGGCAAAGGGGAACGCGCGCAGCCGCATGTAGTCCGTCTTGAGCTTGAATTCTCTGGCTAACTGGTCGCGGCTCTCGCGGACCGCGAAGTCCGATGTGCCATAGGCGATCACGCCGATCTGGGACATGCCACTAGCGATGATCTCCGGTTTGGGCACCAGGGCGCGCGCGGTCTCGAACTTGCGGTCCAGACGCTCCATGTTGTTCTGATAGTCGTCGCCACGTTCGCTGTATTGCGCCTTCTCATTGTGGCCGGTGCCGCGCGTGAAGTAAGCGGCGGAAGCGTGCTCCGTGCCGGGCAGCGTGCGGTAACCGATAGCGTCGCCATCCACGTCTTTGTAGCGGGCAAATCCGCCCAAGCGCTCCAGGTCTTCCTTGCTCAAAACCTTGCCGCGGTCGATCGTCTTTTCCGGATAGGCAAAAGGCTCTGACATCCAGTTGTTCATGCCGAGGTCGAGGTCAGACATCACGAAAATCGGCGTTTGCAGCTTCTCCGCCAGATCGAAGGCCTCCATGCCCATGGTGAAACATTCATTCACGTTGCCGGGAAGCAGCAGCACGTGTTTGGTGTCGCCGTGCGAGAGCGTCGCGCAGAAAAGGATGTCACCTTGCGAAGTACGCGTGGGCAGTCCGGTGGAAGGTCCCACGCGCTGAATGTCGCAGATGACCGCGGGGATCTCCGCGTAGTACGCCAGCCCCACGAACTCAGCCATCAGCGAGATGCCCGGGCCGGAGGTTGCGGTCATGGCCCGCGCGCCAGCCCAACTGGCGCCGATCACCATGCCGATGGCCGCCAGTTCATCTTCCGCCTGGACCACGGCGAACGTCGCTTTGCCGTCTTCGGCCACGCGGTGGCGCTTCAAGTAGTCGATCAACTGCTCCACCACCGACGACGATGGCGTAATGGGATACCAGGTGACCACGGTGACGCCAGCGAACATCGCGCCCAGCGCCGATGCGGCGTTCCCGTCAATGATGATCTTGCCGCTGGTCTGATCGCTCGCCTCCACCCGGAAAGGGTCGGCCTTCGGCAGCGACGCTTTCGCGTAGTCATAGCCCGCATGGATGGCGCCCAGGTTGAGGTTCTTCGCCCTTTCCTTTTTGGCGAACTGCTTGCCGACTTCGCTCTCCACCTTGGTGATGTCGATGTCCAGAATCTGCGCTACGACGCCCACATAAATCATGTTCTTGACCAGCTTGCGCAGCTTTGCGTCCGGACAGACCGCCGCCACCAGCTTGTCATAGGGCACGGGATAGAAAGTAAGATCTTCGCGCAACGCCTTGAGGTTCAAAGGCTCGTCATAGACCACAGCCGCGCCGGGCGAAAGCGATTTGACGTCTTCCTGCGCGGTCTCCGCATTCATCGCCACCAGGAAATCGATCTCTTTTTTACGCGCGACATAGCCATCTTTGCTGGCGCGGATGGTGTACCACGTGGGCAGCCCCGCGATGTTGGAGGGAAAAAGATTTTTGCCGGAGACGGGAATGCCCATGCGGAAGATGCTGCGCAGCAGGACGTTGTTCGCCGACTGCGAGCCGGAGCCGTTGACCGTCGCGACCTGGATACTGAAGTCGTTGACGACGCGCTTCTGTTCGTTGCTGCTGCCCTCCGCCTTTACGGCGAGATCACTGGTAGCCATCTTCAGTTACGGTTTCCTTTGCTGAACTTGCGGATCAGGTGCGCCTACCCGGCTAAATGCGATGGCGCCTGATGCTGCCGGACGCGACTCGCGAACATTTCATTATAAAGCAGGGCAGCCGCCGTCTAAGCCCGTTCCACGGAACGGTTTAGAAGCCCATTGAAGGGGGATTAGCGGGCGTTAAGCGGTGCGCGCGCGGCCCGAAAGGCCTCGTCCAGCCATTCCAGAGCGCCGCGGATGTCGGCGGCAGAAGCCAGTTCATACCCGTACCACTTCTCGCCGATGCCGAAGCTCAGATTCACGCGCGCATCGGCCGCCAACTTCCGGCGCTGGCTCTCCGTAGGTGACTGCAATTTAAAGATGATCGAGTAAGGACTAAAGAATGCCTTGGTGGCGGGGACGGCGGCGAAGATCGCATCCCGGCGGTAGAAGCTGGTCATGCCAAACATCCGGCGTACCGCAACCTGCCCCCAGGTGGTCAATTCCTGCTGCAGCAGCGCGCACCACTGCTGCATTTCTTCCGATAAGTCAAAAGATTTTGGGCCGGATGATACTTTCTTCGGCTTTTTCTTCGCTGCTTGCTTACGCGCGGTCATTTCAGTTACGGATGTCGCGCATGAGCGCTTCGATCTCAGACCTCTCTGCCGCCGTAAGCGGCAGCAGTGGCAGCCGCGCCGGACCACCGTAATAGCCGTTCAGTTCCGACGCATATTTCGTTCCGGGCACACCGAACTCGCCGGCGATGCGCTTGGCCGCCGCGCTGATGCGCTCCTGCTTCAGCTCCGCCAATTTCATGTCGCCTTCCTTCCACGCGGTGTAGACCTCATAGCAGGCGGTGGGAGCCGCCGATGCAAACGCCAGCACCGCCGACGTAGCGCCGGCTTCGAGCGACGGCAGTAACATTTGCGCCGCACCCGCTGCGATCTGAAAGCCCACTTCTTTAATCCGCAGCTTGAACTTGGGACGCTTCGGGGGAGCCGCCACCGCGGCGGTCGTCCCGCTGGGTGTGCTCCCGGTCGCCTTCAGCGCTTCGGTAGAGATCATGCCGCCCGCGGCTGCGACGTTGTCCACGCTTCCCTCGACCATCCGGCGGGTGGCGGCGTTGAATACCTCGGTCACGTTGACGCTGTGCTTCACGCTGCCGGTAGCCGCACGCATGGCGGCGATCTTCTCCACGCTGCCACTCGACTCCTTGATGCCAAGAATGTTTGGGTGCCCCGATAACTCCGCCACCAACTCTGTGGGCAGGTCGTAAGCCGTGAAGGGCGGCACGCTGTAGAGCATGACCGGCAGGGGCGAGCGGTCAGCGACGAAGCGATAGTGCGCCAGCAAGCTCTCGGGCTTTGCCTTCATCTGTGGCCGATAGTAAGAAGGCGTCCGCACCAGGGCCACGTCATAACCCAACTTCGCCACGTAGTCGATCAGCACCAAGGTGTTGAATGATGACTCCTGACCCACGCCCGCGACCAGGACTTTCTCGTCAGCGGCCACTTCACGCGCGACTTTTAACACCTCGCGCTGCTCGTCGTCACTAAGCATCACCGTCTCGCCGGTGGAACCGAGCACGACCATGCCGCTCACCGGCGTGCGCGAGTAGCGTTCCACATTGTGTTCGAGTTTCTTGAGGTAGAGCTTGCCGTCCGGATAGAACGGCGTAGTGATGGCGAGGAAAATACCTTGCAGCAACATAGTCAGTCTCTCTCGATGTTGTTCAAGTATAGAAGATGTGGGACGTCGAGCCTCCGTCGCAAAAAAGTCATAGAACCAGATCAGGCGGCCAAGTGCGGTTGCAAGTCCTTCCAGGTCTCGGGATTCTGCGAGTACAGCGTCGCGAAGTAGCGATCGACGTCCTCCGCTGGAAAATTGGGACGAACTGCGGCCACCGCGGTGGCCACGGTGCCGGCATCGGGAGCCGGAGTCCCGCCATCCCCGCTGATGAGGCCGTTTTCGTTGGGGATACCGAGGGCATCCAGGAAAGCCGCCATCAGCGGGCGCTGGTGAGCGAAGTGGTAGGAAACCAGCAACTGCGAAGTGAGATCAGGCGCCAACGGCATATGCGCCAGATAGAACGCGCGCTTGGTAGCAGGCAGCTTCTTGATGAATGGAATACGAAAATTCTTTTGGCGGGCAATGAAGGCTTCAGCAGCGCGGTGAAAGTCCTTCAGGGATGAGTCGGCGAAGAAGGCTTCGGCCGCGGCGGTGCGAAGCTCTTCAGACATCTGCTTCCAGATTTGGACAGGGTTCATGAGCATGTCTATTGTAATGGCTTTTGGCTGGCGACTGACTTAGTAACCCTTGGATTTGTCGACGATGCCCTGGAGCGGTTTGCCGGCGAGGGACAGTTTCAGGTTCTCGGCGATGAGGGCATAGTGACGTTCCCACAGTTTTTCAGTCACGGCGGCGATGTGGGGTGTGATCAGCACGTTTTTCAGATGCCAGTAAGGCGAGTCGGCGGGGAGAGGCTCTTCGGCGAAAACGTCGAGGGCCGCTCCGGCGATACGGTCCTGCTTTAGCGCAGCGATAAGCGCGTCGTCATCAATGAGCGGACCGCGGCCGACGTTGATGAGATACGCGTCAGGCCGCATGGCAGCAAGGGCAGCGGTATCGATGACGTGTTGCGTGGCGGAAGTCAGCGGCGCGGCGAGGAGGACGAAGTCGGCCCGCCCGAGGACGGGGTGGAGTTGATCGCGACCAAAAACCTCGTCGGCGCCATCACTTCCCTTTTCCGGGTGCTCACGGATGGCGATGACCTTCATGCCCAAAGAACGGGCGCGTCGAGTGAACTCGCGCCCGATGCCACCCATGCCAATGAGCGCAACGGTAGCGCCTTTGACCTCACGCACGGTGGGCTTCTCCGTAAAGATGGCTTGCTGCGCCCACGTGCTGGCGCGCTGGAAGTCCATACACTGGGGCAGACGTTTACTGAGCGCGAAGATGAGCGCGAGGGCGTGCTCAGCGACAACGGGCGCGTGTACAGAGCGCGCATTCGTGACCACCACGTCGCTAACCACCAATTCCGGGAACATCAACTGATGGACGGCGGCGGCCGAAGAGTGGATCCAGCGCAGGCGTTGGGCGCGCGCGAACTGCGCGGGACGGATCGACCAGCCGAAGAGGACGTCGGCGTCAGGGATGGCATCGTCGAGATCGTCGAGGCTGGAAGTTTGTACGAAGGTGTGGCCGGGAAAGTCAGCGCGCAGACGTTCGGCCAGCCAAGTGGGAGCGGTCCACAATACAAACGGATGATGGAAAGCGATGACGATCTTCATGCGCGGGGCGGCGCGGCCATTGAAACAATCTGCCAGGCGTCTATTTGCAAGACGCCTATTTGAAACACTTGGCCAGCGAGGTGGCAATGGCCACCAGCTTTTGCAGGTCGATCTGCGTGAAGTCAGGTCCGGCGGCGGGAGCAGAGGTGCCTTTGCGTGAGATCTGGATCACTCCGACGGGGCCGGCGGCCGCTATCACCGGGACCGACATCAGCTTTTGAATGACGTGCGTGTGCTTCTCATGCTTCTCGCCCAACTTTTCCGGACGCTTGACGCCGAGTTCCACCGACTCAAAAACGCTGGCATGCTTGGTCTGGGCGAAGTTGTTGATGGCTTCCGCGCGCTTGGTGTTGGCGGTCCGGGCAGCCACCGAAGTGGAAGTGTTGATCGGGATGCTACCCACCTGGTGGAGTTTTTCCGGAAATACGAAGTGGAGATGCCCCTTCTCGAGTTTGAGCACGGCGACTTCGTCAGACTGCACAGAAAAAACCTTGGCTAATTCCGCGCCGATCTTCCCGCCGTTCTGGGCGTTAAGGCCTTCGGCTTCGATCTCACTGGCGAGTTGGGCAAAAGCGATTGCGGGGGTGGCCATGGGTCCTCTTCTCTCCGTGTTGCTGCTGTGTTACTTCCGGAAATTGCGATTCTATAACTCCGGCCCCGTGACTGGCTAGTGGATTTCACGTTTAAGCGCCCTGCTTGAGGATGCCGTTGGCTTTGCGGAACCAGGGCCGCTCGCGGCGCTTCAGGTATCCCGGCATGGCGGCCTTCTTGCTTAAGATGTTCCGGGCCCACTGGCGGGCTTCTTCCTTCCTGCCCTGCGCCAGCAGAAACTCGGCGTAGTTGTACATGGTCTCAGACATGGTGGAGGTCTCCAGCACGCGGGGAAAGATCTCCGCCGCGCGTTCGGGTTGGCCGGTTCGGGCATAGGCGTGGGCCAACAGACCTTGGGCGCGCAGGAAGTCGTACTTCGGATCCTTTTGCACCACGCGCTCCAGGTCCGGGATAGCGCTGGCAAATTCTCCCAGCTCGATCTCACAGACGCCGCGCCGATAAAAGGGGTCAAGCGAATCGGTGCGCGACGAGATGGCGTGGTTGTAGCACTCCAGCGCACGGCGATAATTCTTGTCTTCGAGATAGAGGTCGGCGAGTTCTTCGTAATTACCGGCCGAGGGATTCTGCTGGACGAGGTCTTCCAGAGTGCCGATGCGCTGGCGCCGTCCGAAGAATTGGAATGAGCCCTTCAGCAGTACGAGGTCCGGAAGGATCTCCATGACGAAATAAACCAGCGCGCCCAGCCCTCCGCCGATGAGAATGATCCATAACCAAAAGAGATTCGGCCGCCGCTTGATGAAGTGGACGATGGCGATGGCCTGGAGGATGATCCCCCAATGTCCGAAGAGATAAAAGAGACTGAAGATACCCATGCTTTTCGCGAAACTATATCACGCGGTTGGAACGGGCGCGCCGCTGACGCACGGTAGAATGAAGCAGTGACGCTACCCATTCGCCTGCTGGCCATTGACATCGATGGCACCCTGTTGACCTCCCGCTTTGACATTGCCGCGCGCGATCTCGCCGCCCTGCAGCGGGTGCACGGGTTGGGCGTGGAGATCATTCTTTGCACGGGGCGGCGGCATACGTTCGCGCTGCCCATCGCTGAACAGTTGGGATTCGATGTGTGGCTGTGCTCTTCGAACGGAGCGGTCACGCGGTCAGCGAGCGGTGAATCATTTCATCGCGACCTGCTGCCATCTTCCGTGGCCCGCGAACTGTGCACACATATGAATGCCTTCCGCGGAGCCACCGTGCTCACCTTCGACAAACCGGCGGAGGGATCGCTGGTGGTGGAACGCACGGATGAGATGCCGGCGGCGGTGTCGAAGTGGATGAAGAAGAACGCTCCTTATATAGAGGTCGTGAAGCCGATCGAGGCAGCGCTTGTGGCCGACCCTATCCAGGTAATGGTCTGTGGCACGGTGGAGCGCATGCGCACGGCGGAGCAGACGTTGCGGCAGTTTGCCGGGCTGGAGCGTGTGACCATTTTGAAGACCGAGTATGTGCATCGCGACTTCAGCCTGCTGGACATGCTGAACCGCGACTGCTCCAAGGGCCATGCGGTGGAGCGCTGGGCGAAGCATCGAGGGATCCCGAGGGAGCAGGTAATGGCCATTGGCGATAATTTTAACGACGTGGAGATGTTGGAGTTTGCCGGCGTCCCGGTGATAATGGGCAATGCCTGCGACGAGTTGAAGCAGAATGGATGGATGCTGACCGGCTCAAATGACGAGTGTGGAGTGTCGGGCGCATTAGAACAGGTGCTGGGGACAAAACTCGGGTTAGAATGAAAGGCAGTGAAAAAGTTTTTCATAGCGAGTTTGAGCCTGCTGACGCTGGGCGGCCTGGCCGCCGCGGCGGACAATGCGGTGCTGAAGAATGGCTTTGCTATCCGGCATGAGCATCGCCAGGTACAGGGGTCGATGACGCGGTTGTATTTGACTGCGAGCGCTGCGAGTTTTGTCGATGTGGCTACGTCTGACATCGCGAAGTTTGAGCCAGCAGAAGAGTTGGTGGCTTTGCCTGCCCCCGTCCCTGCGGCACCTGCTGTTGCTGTTAGGCAAGCGCCCGACCTTAAAGCCCTGGTCAAGGATGCCAGTGCTAAGACATTGATAGATGAGGACTTCATCCACAGCTTGATTCGGGCGGAAAGCGCTGCCAAGTCGCGGGCGGTATCCCGTAAGGGCGCGCGCGGCCTCATGCAGTTGATGCCGGCGACGGCGAAAGAACTGGGCGTGAAAGACGCCTTCGATCCGCAACAGAACATCGACGGCGGAACGCGCCATTTGAAGGCGCTGCTCAACCGATATAACGGCGACGCCATCAAGGCGCTGGCGGCGTATAACGCCGGAACGTCGCGCGTGGACCGTTATAAAGGTGTGCCGCCGTATCAGGAGACGCGGGCGTATGTGGCGAAGATCATCCGCGATTACAACCGGGTGAAGAGCGCGAAGAAGGCAGCGGGGGATTAGGTTCTGCCGCCCCTCCGGGCTGTCGCAGATTTGGCGTCGCTTCCCGGCACTGCGTGCCGTACTACTGGCAGTCGCCCTCCGGGCTTTACCTCAGTGACTAAAGCCGGTTCCTTCCCCTGCCCTTCGATATGCTGAAGCCAGTCCACCCACCTCGGGGATTCTTCGCGCCAAAAAGAAGGCGCTCTGAATGACAGGTGAGAAAGTGAGGCAAGCGGAATCGGGAAGTTCTAAGCCAAAGACTCGTCGTGTATCCTGTTTGTCACTTAGTTCCCCGCTAAGTCCCGCATGAATAAAAAGCAAGTCCTGATCACGCTAGCGGTGGTGGCCGTGCTGTGCGCGCTCGCCTACCTGCAATTCCGCAGCTGGCGGAACTTCGATTGGCATATCTTCTTTGCCCGTACCGCCGAAGCCGACAAACTCAAACTCCTCGCCGGAGTGGCATTCATCTACGTGGGCTACTTGTTCCGCGCGTGGCGCTGGAAGATGTTCCTGCGACCCACCAAAGACGTGCAGGCGCGGAGCTTGCTCTCGCCCATGCTCATCGGCTTTACCGGGCTGGCGATACTGGGGCGTCCGGGAGATCTGATCCGTCCGTACCTGATCGCGCGCAAGGTGAACCTTCCCTTCACCTCGCAGATGGCGGTGTTTACGGTGGAACGGCTCTTCGACATGGGCATGGTGGCACTATTCCTAGCGGCCGACTTGCTTTTCTCGAGAACATTACGGGAAGTCCTTTACTTCAAGGAATTCGAGTTTGCCGGGATCGCGCTGGTGGTGTTGGTGGCCGTGGTCACGCTGGGGCTGTTCCTGATCTGGCGCAATAGCGCCGGTGCGGCGAATGTGGCGCGCAAGCTGCTGGGCGGCAGTGAGTCCAAGTTGGCCCAGAGCGTGGCCCATAAGGTCGAAGTCTTCGGCGATGGACTGCACACCATCCATGATCTCTCTTCATTCGTCCAGATCATGGCGTCGTCAATGGCGCTGTGGGTGTGCATCGCGATGTCCTACCTGATGGTGATGCATGCGTATCCCGATCCCGCGCTCCAGAGCATGACTTTCTCGAAAGCGGTGCTGCTGATGACCGTGAGCGTAGCCGGCTCATTGCTGCAGTTGCCGGTGGTGGGCGGAGGCACGCAGCTCGGGACCATCGCCGCGCTGCGGCATGTGTTCCTGATCGAAGAGAACGTGGCCGCCAGTTGCGGCATCATGCTGTGGCTGGTGACGTTCATGGTGGTCATCCCAGTGGGACTGCTGCTGGCCCGGCATGAGCATGTGTCGCTAACGAAGTTGTCTGAGGAGAGCCATCGGGTGGAAGAGGGCGCTTAGCGATTGGCTTTTAGCTTTTGGCGTTTGGCTTTCGGCCGCAGTGCCGAACCTAGCCACGATACTCTCACCCCTGCCATTCAGAGCGCCGTCCTGTGGCCGAACCGGGGCCCCCAACAACCCTTCGTTAGCTGGGAGAACCCCTGAGATTCCCAGCCAAACCGCACTGCGGAAGTATCGCGGGGCGTATCTGGGAAGGGTATGGCTTCAGCCATACCGCAGAGGCCGGGTGAGATTCGGCTTTAGCCGCTGAGGTAACGCCTTTGGGTTGGCAGTTCGCCTCAAAGCGAGACGTAGCCAGCTACGTCTCTACACTGATCGAACACACACGCCTGTTACAATCTAGAGCAGCACCAAACCGGGACAAATTCAAGTTTTTTGGGGTCAAACGTTCGATGAAGTGCCCTTTTTGCGCGCACATCAATGACAAAGTGGTGGATTCGCGCGAGAGCAAAGAAGGCGAGTCGATCCGCCGGCGGCGCGAGTGTCTGCGCTGCGAAAAACGCTTCACGACGTACGAGCGCATCGACGAGATCCCCTACATGGTGGTCAAGAAGGACGGCCGCCGGGAGAAATTCGAGCGGCAGAAAGTCCTGGCCGGCGTGTTGCGCGCGTGCGAAAAGCGTCCCATCTCCATGGGCAAGATGGAGCAGATGGTGAACGAAGTGGAATCGTACGTGATCGATTCTCCGGAGCGCGAGCGCACCGCTTCTGAAGTGGGCCAGATGATCATGCAGCACTTGAAACAGTTGGATAAGGTCTCATACATCCGCTTCGCTTCGGTGTATCGCGACTTCAAAGATGTGAACGAGTTCCGGGCTGAGCTGGAAAGCTTGCTGGGAGCCAAAGAAAAGGAAGCGAAAGAAGCTCGCTCCACCACGAAGAAGGGCAAGTAGTACATGGCACATCGGATCACACTGCTCCCGGGCGACGGGATAGGACCAGAAGTAAGCCGCGCGGTGGTGCGCATCCTCGAAGCCACCGGAGTGAAATTCGATTGGGAAGAGTTTGCGGTGGGCGCGGATGCCTTTGAGAAATATAAGACCTACGTGCCGCGGGAGATGTACGAATCTATTGAGTCCACGCGGGTGGGGTTGAAGGGCCCGGTCACCACGCCCATCGGCGGGGGCTTTGCCAGCATCAACGTGTCGTTGCGCAAGAAGTACGAGCTGTTCGCGAATTTCCGCCCCATCAAGAACCTGCCCGGAATCCCAACTCGGTATCCCGGGGTGGACCTCATCATCGTGCGCGAAAATACCGAGGGCGAGTACGTCGGCATCGAGCATGAGGTGGTGCCGGGCGTGGTGGAGAGCCTGAAGATCATCACCGAGAAGGGCTCGACGCGGATCGCGAAGTTCGCCTTCCAGTATGCGCGCCAATTCAACCGCAAGAAGATCCACTCCATCCACAAAGCCAACATCATGAAGATGAGCGACGGCCTGTTTCTCAGGTGCGCGCGCGATGTGTCGAAGGATTATCCGGAGATCACGTATCTGGAAGCCATCATCGACGCCACTTGTATGAACCTGGTGATGAACCCATACCAGTTCGATGTACTGCTGATGGAGAACCTGTACGGCGACATCGTCTCCGATCTGTGCGCGGCATTCGTCGGCGGATTGGGACTGGTACCGGGCGCGAACTTGGGCCATGACCTCGCAATCTTTGAAGCGGTACATGGGTCGGCGCCAGACATCGCCGGAAAGAACATTGCCAACCCCACGGCGTTACTGCAATCGGCGGTGCTGATGCTGCACCATATCAAGGAGCACGAAGCTGCCGACAAGGTGCAAGCGGCGCTCGAGTTCACCTACCGCAAGAAAAAAGACAAGCTCACGAAAGATGTGGGCGGACCGGCCAGCACCAGCGAATTCGCCGACGCGGTCATCGAGACCATGGCCGAATTGCCGGCGCCGACGGCTACGGCCGTGGTTACAGGCTAGCTTGTTAGCGATTCCCTCTCATGAATAGATCAAGCATCTCTTCCCTCCTTTTGCTGAGTTCCCTTTTTTTATGGTTGGGTGGCTGCGGTCAACCTAATACCAACCAATCGACGTCGGCAAAACAGCCTGCAACGCGCGTATCCGCGCCGGCGCCCGTGAATCCGGCGTTCACGGGAAGTGTCGCCGGAGTGGTGACGTTCGCAGGCGCGTCTCCGCAGGCGCAGTCCATTGACATGTCGCAGGATCCGGCTTGCACCATGGGGACACCGGATACTTTTAGCGAGGCCTTTGCGGTGAAGTCCGGCAAGTTGGGGAACGTCTTTGTCTATGTGAAGGAAGGGCTACCGGAAGGAAATTATGGTGTACCCTCCGCGCCGGTCGTCATCGACCAGAAGGGCTGCCGGTATGTGCCGCACGTGGCGGGCGCGGTGGCGGGACAGATGGTGCGTTTTCTGAATTCCGATCCCACAATGCATAACGTCCATCCCGATGCACAGGCGAATAGTCCGTGGAACATCACCCAAACGCCGAAGGGTGAGCCCATCGAGAAAAAATTTACCAAGCCGGAGCTGATGATGAAGGTCTCCTGCAACCAGCATCCCTGGATGAGGATGTACCTGAACGTGGTGGAGCATCCGTTTTTTGCGGTGAGCGACGCGGCGGGAAAGTTCGAGATCAAGGGCCTGCCCCCGGGTGAGTACACGTTGGGCGCCGTCCATGAGCGGATGGGCGAGGAAACGATCAAGGTGACGGTGGCGGCGCAGAAAGCGGCGACGGTGGAGTTTGGGTATGCAGCCGCGGATGTGAAGAAGTAGGCAATACCCCCGGAACGCCCTCGCTCGGGATGACAGCACAGCTCTGGTAAAATCGAATGTTCACCCCGACTCCAGCCTGATAGCTGCAAGCCTGCGTGAATGGGTCTCGTCCTCGTTGCGGGAGCAGGTTTTGAATCCGATCTCTACCCAGCCGAAATTTCATAAAGGACTCCATCGTTTTGCCACGGTGCTGGCGTGGTGCGTGTTGCTGCTAATCGTGGCGGGAGCGCTAGTCACCAGCAATGACGCCGGCTTGGCCGTGCCCGATTGGCCCACCAGCTTTGGTTCGTTCTACAAGATCCCGCCGATGGTGGGCGGCGTGAAGTACGAGCACGGCCACCGCATGATCGCGCAGTTCATTGGATTGCTCACTATCATCCTGGCTATTTGGACGCAGCGCGTGGAGAAGCGCGCGTGGATGCGCAAGTTGGGATGGGCGGCCTTGGGACTGGTCATCCTGCAAGGCATCCTGGGCGGGCTGACGGTACTGAATCTGCTGCCCTGGTACATCTCGACCGGACACGCACTGCTGGCGCAATCTTTCTTCGCGCTGACGCTGCTGTTCTCGCTCTTCACCAGCAAGAAATGGATAGAAGCGGAAACGCGCGGGCTCGTATCTGCTGAGACGTTCAATCTGCGCGCGCTGAGCCTGCTTTCGGTCGCTGTCATCTACTTACAGTTGTTCCTGGGCGCGGCCTTCCGCCATGGCGGCATGCACTTTCTGCCCCACATCATCGGCGCGGTATTCGTAACGGCTATATTGCCATGGGCCGCGATCAAGGCTTTGACGTCGTACGCGTCGGTGCCGGAGATTAAGCAGCCGGCGATCGGCATTCTTTCGTTGCTGTTCGTGCAGTTGGCCTTGGGCTTTGGCGCGTACCTCACGCGAGTTGAATGGGGACGCGACGCGGTGCAACCCGAGTTGAGCATGGTGATCACCACCGTGGCGCACGTAACGGTAGGTGCCGTGCTGCTCGGTAAAGCGTTTGTGCTGGCGGTGCAGGCACATCGGCACATCAAGGTGGCCAGCGCGGCGCCCGTCGGCAAGGAAAACCGGGTGGCTCCGGCATGAAGGCATCTCCTCCAATGGGCCCGCGGAAGGTGGACGAAACCTTTCGCGGAGTTGCGCCTACGCGCACCGTGGGCGAGACGCGCGCCAAGCAGCCCGTCACTCGTTTTCAGGACTTGCTCACTCTCTTCAAGATCCGCGTGACATCGATGGTAGTGCTGACCGGCGCGCTGGGGTTTTTTCTGGCGGCGCGAAAAACGGGCGTCGATGTGATGACGTGGAAGATGGTGGCGACCATGTTAGGCATCGGCATCACCTCTGCGGGCGCGGCCGCGCTGAACCAGGCTATCGAGTGGCGCGCGGACGCAAAGATGGCGCGGACAAAGGACCGCCCCGTGCCGTCGGGGCGTATGACGCAGCGAACTGCGGTGGCGTTGGGTCTGATAGCAGTGGTTGCCGGCTGCGGCTTGCTGCTGGCGATGACGAATCCCCTGACCGCGCTGCTGACATTGCTGACGGCGGCCGCGTATGTCCTGCTTTATACGCCCCTTAAGATGATCACGCCGGTCTCGACGCTTGTCGGCGCGTTTCCCGGAGCAATGCCGCCGGTGCTGGGCTGGACGGCCATCACGGGCAGCGTGGATCCGGAATCGCTGGCGCTCTTCGCTATCCTCTTCTTCTGGCAGTTCCCTCATTTCCTGGCGATCGCGTGGCTGTATCGCGATGATTACGAGCGCGCGGGAATCAAGATGCGTCCGGTGGTCGACCAGACCGGCCGCATCACCCTCACGGAGATCCTGGCAAATGGCGTGGTGCTCATTCCGGTAAGCCTGGCGCCGGTGCTGCTCGGGCTGGGACATTGGCCGTATGTAGTCGCCGCCGTAGTGCTGGGGCTGGGTTACCTCGCGTTCGGCATCCGGTTGGCGATGTTGCGGCTGCCACCGAGTGCGGCTTCCACCAAGAGGCATGCGCGCCAACTGCTGCAAGCATCTGTCATCTACCTTCCCTTGCTGGTGGTGGCGCTGATCGCTGACGGAGCGCGCTAACATGGCGGCCTCACACCCGAATCTTCCTTCTACCAAGGAACAGACCGCGGCGGATACGGCGGTGCGCCTGCATAACCTCGGCCACAGTTATGGTGAGCGTGAGGCGTTGCGCGGCGTCTCTTTCGCTGTGAGCAAGCGTGAGATCTTTGGCTTACTGGGCCCGAATGGCAGCGGAAAAACAACTTTGTTCCGCATCCTCTCCACTCTGATGGCACCCACCGGCGGCCACGCCGAAGTGATGGGCGTGGACACGACCGCAGATCCGAATGGCGTACGGCGCAACATTGGCGTGGTCTTTCAGGCGCAGAGTCTGGATGTAAAGCTCTCCGCCGCGGAGAACCTCACGCATCAGGGACATCTCTACGGGATGCGCGGCGCTACGCTACAAGTGCGGGTGCGCGAGATGCTGGAGCGCGTGGGCCTGGCCGACCGCGCGGACGAGCGCGTGGAGACTTTTTCCGGCGGGATGCAGCGGCGCGTGGAGCTAGCCAAGGGATTGATGCACCGTCCGCAAGTGCTGCTGCTGGATGAACCCACCACGGGGCTCGATCCGGGCGGGCGGCGCGAATTGTGGACGTATCTGAAGACGCTGCGCGAATCTGAAGGCGCTACCGTGATTGCCACCACGCATTTGATGGAAGAGGCCGAGCATTGCGACCGGCTGGCCATTCTGCATGACGGTGATCTGGTCGCGTTAGGCATGCCCGCGGAGTTAAAAGCGGAGATCGGCGGAGATGTGGTGCTGCTCGAGACCACTGACGCCGCCGCGGTGGCGGAGGGCATCCGCACACGTTTTGGCCTGGCGGCGACGGTGCTTGACGCTACGGTGCGGCTCGAGATCCGCAACGGACACCGCTTTGTCGCGGAGGTGATGGAGGCGTTCCCGGGGAGGATTGATGCCGTCTCCGTCAGCAAGCCCACGCTGGAAGACGTCTTCGTCAAACACACGGGACACAAATTCTGGTGGGAGCAGAAGCAATGACTACGCGATCAGCATCGGTGCAGACGACCACCACTCTTTGGCTTCCAGCATTCTCGTTGTGGTGGCGCGAAGTAAAGCGCTTCTATCGGCAGCGCTCGCGAGTAATGGGAGTAGTACTGTCGCCGCTCATCTTCTGGTTGCTGCTGGGCGCGGGATTTGGCCGCTCGCTCAACACCGGCGCCGGTTCGCAGAATTATCTGGAGTATTTTTTCCCCGGCGCCCTCACCATGATCGTGCTCTTCACCTCGATCTTCACCATGATGTCGGTGATCGACGACCGCAAGGAAGGCTTCCTGTTGACAGTGATGGTGGCGCCTATCCATCGCGCGTCCATCGTGCTGGGTAAGGTGCTCGGCGGAACCACGCTCGCGGCGCTGCAAGGCCTGATGTTCCTGGTGCTGGCGCCGGTGATCGGCATACGTTTTGGTGTGGAACAATTTGCGCTGATGGTGGTGGCCGTCTTCCTGATGGCATTCGCGCTTACCGCGCTGGGCTTTGCCCTGGCCTGGAGTATGGAGTCGGCGCAAGCATTCCACGCCGTGGTGAATCTCTTTCTCATCCCGCTGTGGCTGCTTTCGGGCGCTCTCTTCCCCGTGAACGGGGCCCACGGATGGATCCGCGCGGTGATGAAGATGAATCCCCTGACCTATGGGGTAGCAGCGCTGCGGCAGGCCATGTTCCCCACCGTCGCTGGTGAGTTCACAGTGGGCGTGTCATTAGGGCTCCTTGCCGGATTCTGCCTCGTGATGTTCGTGATAGCACTAATGCTGGTCACCCGGCGAAGGACGATTCCGCTGGCCTGAATCATCTTCAGAAGCCTATGGCCGAACCTTCTATCTTTCCCGCGATCAACGCCTCCCTGAATGCGACCAGCGCGGTGCTGATCGTGATCGGACGGGTGCTCATCGGGCGCAAACTGGTGGCGGCGCATCGGCGGGTGATGATCGCGGCGGTGGCAATGTCAGCCATCTTTCTCTGTTCGTATCTCTATTACCATTTTTTCGTCGTCGCGGGCGTGGTCACGCGTTTTCAGGGCCAAGGGTGGCTGCGGACGCTGTATTTCGCCATTCTGCTGAGTCATACCATCCTGGCGGTGTTAGTGGTTCCCATGGTGCTGGTCACGTTGAACCATGGACTACGGCAGCGCTTCGACAAGCATCGGCGTATCGCAAGGTGGACGTTTCCGGTTTGGCTGTATGTGTCGGTGACGGGCGTGGTGGTGTACTGGATGCTGTACCAGTTGTGACGAGGATGACGGCGACAATCGCGGCTGATATAGTGGCGGAAGTCAGGGAATCCTACATAAAGGGAAATATATGGCGCGAGGCGTAAACAAAGTCATTCTGGTGGGCAATCTGGGCAAAGACCCGGAGCTGAAGTACACGCCGCAAGGCACAGCCGTCGCAAAGTTCAGCCTGGCGACCTCAGAAAAGTATAAAGACAAGGCCGGCGAATGGCAGGAGCGCACCGAATGGCACAATCTGGTGGCGTGGGCACGCACGGCGGAAGTGGCGGCGGAGTACCTGAAAAAAGGCAGTTCCGTCTTCATCGAAGGCCGCCTGCGTACCGACTCCTGGGACGACAAAGAGACGGGTCAAAAGAAATATCGCACCGAGATCATCGTGAATGAGCTGGTGATGCTGGGCGGCCGCGGCGACGGCGAAGGTGGCGGCCGATCGAAAGGCTCTTCGGCATCGAGTGGCGGCGGGTTCGATCAGCGTCCGGCGGCGGCGAGCGGCGGCGGGGACGATTTCTCGCAAGGCACGCAGATCACGGATGAGGATATTCCGTTCTAGGTCTTTTTTCAGGGTTGTAAGAAGAGCAAAACCCACCACGAAGGACGCGAAGGTCCACAAAGGACCTCTGGGGCTCTTCGGGCTTGTCCGGCGATATGTTCAGGTTTTCTTCTTATCCGGCGCTAATAGGGACGATTTGACTACGCCTCTTATCAGAACGCCGCCTTGCCATCCGCCGACTGTGCCAGTACCCTGTCCTTTTCTGACTTCCTAAAGGAGCCCTTCCTGTGAAGCAACTTGTCCGCATCAGCATCTTTCTGTTCGTTTTTGCCCTGGCTTTGCCCGCGCAGCAAGCGGCGGCGCCTTCGAACTTTGCCCCCAACGAGAATCTTGTTCTGGACAATATACCGCCGGTGCCTATGGCCATCGTGGAGAAGGCGCGACGGTATCGCGAGTTCCGCTCCGCGTCGCTGCAGAGTTGGCACCCCGTGAAGCGGGAGATGCTGATCTCCACGCGCTTTGGCAGTGTGAACCAGATCCACCACGTGGCCATGCCCATGGGCGCGCGTACGCAAATGACCTTCCTGGCCGACCGCACGACCGGCGCGAGCTTTCAGCCCAAGCAGGGCAAGTATTTTGTCTTCGGCCATGACGTGGGCGGCGGCGAATGGTTCCAGCTTTCGCGCTATGACTTGGCGACCGGCGACATCACCCTGCTGACCGACGGCAAGTCGCGCAACGGCGGCGCTAATTGGACCCGCGATGGCAGTTGGATCGCGTATACCTCCACCCGGCGCACCCGCAAGGACACCGACCTTTACATCATGGACCCGGCGGACCCGAAGACGGACAAGTTGCTCATCCAGGTGGAAGGCGGCGGCTGGGGAGCGAGTGATTGGTCGTGGGACAACAAATCCATCTTGTTGGGCGAATACATCTCCGCCAACGAGTCGTACCTCTGGCTGGTGGATGTGGCGGCGGGCACCAAGAAGCTGCTGACGCCGAAGACGGGAGAGAAGATCCAGTATAGCGGCGCGAAGTTTGCGAAGGGCGACAAGGGCATCTACGTGACCACCGACAAGGACAGCGAGTTCCAGCGGCTGGCTTACCTGGACGTGGCGACGATGAAGCCGGAGTACCTGACCACCGCCATCAAATGGGACGCCGATGATTTTGAACTCTCCCAAGACGGGCGCTGGATCGCTTTTCTGACCAACGAAGCGGGCATCAGCAAGCTCTATCTATTGGACACGACGACTAAGAAATACAAGCCGCTCACGGTGCCGGTGGGCGTGATCGGCGGGCTGGAGTGGCACCCGAATGGGCGTGATCTGGGCTTCAATCTGTCGTCGGCGAAGTCGCCGCAGGACATTTATTCCATCGACGTGACCACTGCCAAGCTCACGCGCTGGACGCAGAGCGAAACCGGCGGCATCAACACCGCGAGCTTTGCCGATCCGGAGCTGATCAAGTGGAAGAGCTTTGACGGCAAGGAGATCACGGGCTTCCTCTACAAGCCGCCGGCCAAGTTCACGGGCAAGCGTCCGGTGATCCTGAATATCCATGGCGGGCCCGAGGGGCAGTCATTTCCCACCTTCATCGGCGCCAACAATTATTACCTGAACGAACTGGGCGTGGCCATGATCCTACCGAACATCCGCGGGTCGAGTGGCTATGGCAAGTCCTTCCTCATGGCCGATAACGGGATGAAGCGCGAAGATTCCTACAAAGACATTGACGCGCTGCTCGACTGGATCAAGGCGAATCCCAACCTCGATGGCGACCGTATCATGATCACCGGCGGCAGCTATGGCGGCCACATGACGCTGGCCATCGCCACCTATTACAACGATAAGATCCGGGCGTCGAAGGCGGTGGTGGCCATGTCAAACCTAGTCACGTTCCTCGAGAACACCGAAGCGTATCGCCGCGACCTGCGCCGGGTGGAGTATGGCGATGAGCGCAAACCGGAGATGCGTGAGTATCTCACGCGCATCGCGCCCATGACCATGATCAAGAACCTGAAGAAGCCCATGTATATCGTGCAGGGTAAGAACGATCCGCGGGTACCGTATACCGAGGCGGAGCAGATCGTGAAGACATTGAAAGAGAATGGGGCGCCGGCGTGGTACTTGCTGGGAAAGAACGAAGGTCATGGTTTTGGCAAGAAAGAGAACCAGGACTTCGATTTCTATACGACCATCATGTTCATCCAGAAGTATCTGTTGGATTAGGAGTAACAGTTAGCAGTTAGCGGTTAGCATTTAGCCGAACGGGAATGTTTTCCTTTTCCACTAGCCTAGGCCTCACGGTCTAGGCTAGTTTTTTTGCGCGGTTACGCACCCAGCCCCGCAGGGGCGTCTAGCAGTAGCCCGGCACGAAGTGCCGGGTTGCTGGCCACCCTAGCTCCAGTCCCGTAGGGACGACTGAACCCAGTTCTGCGGGGGTAGGGGGTCCCTCGTCGGCGCTCACTGGCGCTCACGCCTCGCTCGGGATGACCAAAACCCAGCGTAACCCCCTTTGAGCCAACGAACCAACATCTCGCGGGCTTTTCTCATCTCAATCCTTAAGCTTGGAGCCCTTGAATCTGTAGCACCAGCCGAGACTCCTATTTCATGAATATTTGCGCGCAACGCTTCACTACCGCCCTGCTCGGCGGACTACTGGCTTTAACCAATCTGGGCTGCGCCGCGAAAGCGGCATCGCAGTCGTCATCCCCGACGTCGACGATGTCGGCCTCGCTTGCGCCCACGATGACCGCAGCGCAGATTGCTGCGAATCTGGCGACGATGACCTCTACCCGCTTCGCCGCGGCGCAGTCAGTCGGCTTGCCCGAGCGTTGGCCCTTACTGTTGGCCGGATATCAGGCCTGGTTTGGTGTGCCCGGCCATGCCGATATCGGCTACTCGTCGGTCGATCGCGTGGTACTGGAGAAGCAGGTGGAGAAGGCCCGCGAGATGGGCATCTCCGGCTTCGTGATCAATTGGTACGGCCCGAGTAAGGACTTCGAAGACCGTGCCTATTCCTTGTTGCAGGAGATCGCGAGCCGGCACGACTTCAAAGTCGCGCTGATGTACGACGAAGACACCGGCGACAAGGAGCAGGCCACGCAGGCGGCCATCGCCGATCTTCAATATGCGTACACCCGCTACATCGGGCCGACGGCCAGTTATCCGCGGACTTCGTATCTCACGTATCAGGGACGGCCCGTGATCTTTATCTTCCCCAAGACCGGGCGGACTGATTGGAAGCAGGTGCGGGAGTCGATGAACTCGTGGGAGCAGAAGCCGGTCCTGATCTACAAGGACAACCACGGGGCGTATGCCAACGACTTCGACGGCTACTACGCGTGGGTGAATCCTGGCACCAAGGGTTGGGCGAAGGACGGCAGCAATTGGGGTCAGGAATATCTCGAAGGTTTCTATCAGCAGATGACGGCGAAGCATCCCGACAAGGTCATCGTGGGCGCGGCGTGGCCGGGCTTCAATGATACGAAGGCGTCGTGGAGCCAGAACCGCAAGATGGACGGCCGCTGCGGGAAGACGTTTGACGATTCCCTGCGCGCCTTCCGCCGATATTTCAGCGATGCCAAACCGCTTCCCTTCCTCATGATCAACACTTGGAATGACTACGAAGAGGGTACGGCCATCGAACGCGGCATCGACCGGTGCAATGGACAGGCCGCGGACGGCAAGCAATAGCGCGCACAACCTTCTATAATCAAAGTATGGATGAGCAAGAGTTTCGTCGCCAGGCTGAGGCGGCGATTGAAGCGCTGAAGAAGAGTCTGTACGTGGCCGAGGAGTCTGCCGACTTCGAGGTGGAAGAGCAGAACGGCGTGCTGAATGTGGTCTTTGACATGCCCCCGGGCAAGTTCGTGGTCACGCCCAATGCTCCGGTGAAGCAGATATGGATATCCGCGCTAGCCACCAGCTTCAAGTTGAGCTGGTCGGAAGCGGCCGGAGGGTTCGTGCTGGAGAAGACGGGCGAAGGGCTGAAGCCGCTGGTGTCACGGCTGGTCAACGAACATCTGGGCGAAGAAGCGGTGGAGTTGAAGTAGATCCTTTACCGCTCGCACACCGAGTCGAACATCTTCCAAAACTCTGGGAATGAGATGCTGGCGGCGTCCGCGTTGCGGATCGTGGTCTCGCCCTGCGCGCGCAATGCGGCCACGGCGAAGGCCATGGCGATGCGATGGTCGCCGGCGGAATCGAGTTCGGCGCCATGCAGCGTCTGGCGTCCGGGAACGCGCAGGCCGTCTGGGAACTCCTCGACTTCAGCGCCCATCAATCGCAGATTCGCAGCTACGGCGGCTATGCGGTCTGATTCCTTCACGCGTAATTCTTGAGCGTCGCGGATATCGATGCCCTCTTCCGTGTACGGTGCGATGGCGGCAAGTACAGGAAGCTCGTCGATGAGTTGCGCGGACAGCGCACCGGACAGTTTGAGCCCGCGTAGCGCACCGTGTTCCACCTTCACGGTGCCCACCAATTCGCCATGATGCTCTTCCAGATTGATCACGCTGAGGCGCGCGCCCAGCGTGGTGAGCACGTCGAGCAATGCTGCCCTAGTCGGATTGAGTCCAAGGCTTTCGATCACGAGATTGGAGCCGGGGAAAATAGCCGCGGCGCAAAGAAAGAACGCCGCCGAAGAAATGTCGCCGGGGACAAACGCGGTGATGGCTTGGAGCGGCTGTCCTCCGGCGATGCTGACGGTGGTGCGCGTGCGATGAACTTCCGCTCCAAAGGCGCGCAGGGCAAGCTCGCCGTGGTCGCGGGTGCGCACCGTTTCCGTGACCTCCGTCACACCCTGGGCGGATAATCCGGCAAACAGCAGTGCGGTCTTTACCTGGGCGCTAGGCGTGGACGTCGCATAGGCGACGCCCTTGAGCGGCGCGGCTGGAGAAATACGAAGGGGAGGCCGTCCAGCGGCCTCCGCAGCGATCTGCGCGCCCATCAGTCGAAGTGGATCCACGATGCGGCCCATGGGACGGCGGGAGAGGGACGCATCGCCGACCAGTTCACAGGTCAGACCCCGGCCCGCGAGCAGACCGGCCAGCATCCGCATGGTGGAGCCGGAATTCCCGCAATCGAGCGCGGCATTCGGATTCTTGAAGTCTAAGGGCCGGCCACTGATGGTTACCGTGCTTCCCTCTTTGACGAGCTCGCACCCTAACGCTTCCAGACACGACAGTGTGCTGGCACAATCGGCGCCGGTGGAGAAGTTTTCCAGGCGCGTCTTGCCCTCGGCAACGGCCGCCAGCAACGCATAACGATGGGAGATGGACTTATCGCCAGGCAAGCGCACGCTGCCCAGTACGTTTTTTGCGGGCCGGGTGCGTTGCGAGGATTTAACGGTCATGAGCGAAAAGAGACAGGTGCGAGTGGTTGCCCCAAGTAACTAAGAAATATTTTTATGGCCCATTTGGGCTAAGGACAACTTAGTTCTATAAGCCACATCCTAGCTTACAGCACGGCAACCACCGTGCCGAGAGTAAGCACCGGTAAACGGCCCCCTAACACCGCCCGGATGGCACCTCAACTTTCCCCAGAGGTATCGGGACTATGAACTCCCGGGCAGCAATCACGAGCATCAGCGTACTCCTCCTTAGCGTTCTCTCCTTCGCGCAATCAGACCTGAATCGCATCTCCAGCATGAACAGTGGCTCGCTCACCGTCGGCGTCCGCGATGCCAGCGGCCAGCCCATCCGGGATGCGCGCGTAGAAGTACGCGACCGCCAACTGGGCCAGTCGGCCAAGGCGGGTTACACCAACACCGCGGGCTTTGTCGAAGTGAGCAACGTACCCTACGGCAACTACCACGTGGTGGTCACCAAAGGCCTCTTCCAGGTCACGGAGCAAACCGACATTCGCACCATGGGATCGAGCTTGAACGTGATCCTGGGGGATGCGGCCGATGCGGAAGCCGGCAGCAAGACCACCGTCTCCGTAGCGCAGTACAAGGTACCGGGCAAGGCGCGTAAGGAGTATGAGAAGGCGCGGAAGGCACTGGCCGATCGCAAGCTCGACGAAGTGGCCGCCCGCATCGCCAAGGCGCTCGAGATCCACCCTAAGTATTCGGACGCGCTGACCACGCGCGCCATCCTGAAGATGGACAAGGGTGAGTTGGAAGCCGCCGCCGCCGACCTGGACGAAGCTCTCCAATATGACTCAGCCAACGCCATGGCCTACCTGGTCTACGGCGCCAATCTGAATATGCAATCGAAGTTCGATCTCGCCATGCAAACGCTGGAGCGCGGCATCACGCTCGACCCCGGCGCCTGGCAGGGATATTTCGAACTGGGCAAGGCCAATGTAGGCAAGAAGAATTATCCTCAGGCCCTCAAGTATTTGGACAAGGCCCAGGCGCTGTTGAGTTTCGAATATGCACCGGTACACCTGGTGAAAGCACATGCACTGCTGGCCCTAAAAGATTATTCGCAGGCAATGGCTGAGCTGCAGGTGTTCCTGGACAAGTCGCCCCAAGATCCGCGTTCGGAAGACGCGCGGAAGACACTCGAGCAGGTTCGGGCATTCGTGCAGCGCTAACCGGCCTCACACAGGACTGAGATCCTCGAGAAACCCGCGGATGATGCGATGAGCATCATCCGTTTTTTCATGCACGGAGTAATGACCCGCCTGCGGAATCACCCGGAGGACACTACCCGTGATCTTCTGCTGCATAACTTGCGCGTCAGCCACGGGTGTGGTGGTGTCTTCATCGCCAGCCAGGATCAGGGTGGGTACGTTGATGGTAGCGAGCGTCGGCACGGAATCCAGACGGTCCGCCATGCCGCGCTGCACCGCAGCTAGGTTCACGGCGGGCTGTTGCATCATGCGGCGGACCTCGACGGCGAGGTCCGGACGGTTGCGCCGGGTGGTCTCGCCCACCAGCTTGGGCAAAGTAGCGTCGAGGAATTGGTCGGGACCGTTCTTGAGAATGTCATCCGCCGCTTGCAGGCGAGTAGTGCGAGCTTCCGCAGTATCGGCGGAGGCTTTAGTGTTGCACAGCATTAGGGCGCGGACTTGGGCGCGATAGCTCCGCCAGAATTCGAACAGGATATAGCCCCCGATGGAGACGCCGCCAAAAACGGCGCGGGTCACGCCGGCATCGCGGCAGACCGCCGCAACGTCGGCAGCGTGCTTCGCCATGGTCGCGGGACCATCGCCGGCACCGGAAGCGCCGTGTCCGCGCAGGTCGGGCAGGATGAGGCGATAACGCTGGGAAAGCCTCTCCGCCACCGGCAGCCAAAAGGCGTAGGTGGCAGGAAAGGGATGGAGCAGGACCACGTCCGGACCCTGCCCCATGACGGTATAGGAGATCTCAGCGTCAGCGCTGCGAACGTTCATCCGACCATTGTAAGCGTAGCGCGATGCGCGGAGCGGTTACGTCTGGATGGTGCTGTGCGCGACGGGCGGAGCAAAGGGCAAGGGCGCAGGCTCAGCCGGCATCACGATCCAGGCGACCACATAGGCGAGCACTCCGCAGCCTCCGAAGATGGCGACCACCACCCACATGAAGCGGATGAGCGTGACGTCCAGATCGAAATATTCGGCGACCCCGGCGCACACGCCGGCGATCTTCTTGCCCGCATAGGGACGAACCAACCGCTTCCGCGCGTGAACCGTGCCCACGCGGGTCCCGCAATAGGCGCACAGGTTGGCATCATCCTGGATGACTTTGCCGCAGTAGTTGCAGTACATAGGACTCCCTCCAGGGGTATTTACGGGGCGGCGTGGGAAAAGTTCCGAAAAGAGTTATCGGGGATAGCGGTAAGGCTGGCGGAGGAGTTTGCGGGCGTCGGCGGCGTGGCGGGAGGTGGGATCAAGCTGGAGGACCGACTGGTATTGCTTGAGGGCGGCATCCCTCTGGCTGAGGACGTCATACATCTGACCCGCACCCAGGTGGCACCGGACTTTCACCTCGGGATCCAGTTGCGTGAACGAGAGCGCGAGTTCGTAGGCCTGGATGGCGTCCTGGGCCTGGCGCTGGCCTTTGAGGGATTCAGCCAGGCCAAAGGCGGCACGTTCGAGATGGGGGTTCGCATAGACCCCACTCTTGCCTTGGGCGAGGATGTGGCGGTAGGCCGCGATGGCCTCGTTGCCGAGTCCCGAATCCTTCAGGAGATTCGCCTCTTCCAGCGCGAAGACAAAATTCTTCGGCCGTTCGACGGCAAGGGAATGAGCGACGGCCAGGGCCTCCTTGTATTTCGCCTCCCTGCGCAGGAAGAGGGCAAGGGCGACGCGGGCGTCAGGATTGGTCTCCACCGGAGAGGCGGCGACTTCCTGTAATAGTTCCAAGCCTTTTTTCTTGCTGCCGCTCATGCCGGCGATGCCGACGAGCAAGCGCATGCCAAACGGCAGGCTGCCGAGCACGAAGTTATGCATTCCCACGATCAACTTGGCGTTGGTGTAAGTGGGATCCAGTTGCAACACCCGCTCATGATCATTGCGGGAGGCGACCGCGTTCTTCAACGCGGCAAAAAAACTCTTTTCGACGATGGCGGCAAAGCTGAGGCGCAGCCCGCGGGTGACCCCGCGCGCGTAGAGGGCGTCGACATTCTTGGGGTCGGCCTTAAGGCGCTGTTCAGCCAGTTGCAGGCTGGCGTCCGCGATGGCCTGGATGCGCTCCTTTACTTTAGGATCCGCGGGTAACGGCTTCCCGGTGAGAAAGCCGTCGTCGGCGTAGAGCGTGGTGTCGAGCGCGTTGAGGCGGTACATCTCCTTGAGGACGACCGCCTGCAAAAGATAGTTACGGGCAAAAGGGTCTTGCGGATGGGTCCGGACCACGCGCTCGAAGTCAGCGATGGCTTTGTCGTATTCGAGGTCGTATAGGTGGTTTACGGCCTTTTTAGTGAGGGGGTCTAAGGTGACGAGTTTGGAACCCAGGATGGATGGCAAACTTGGGATTGGGGGTTTTTCTGCCGATTTCGTAGCGGTGACGGGGTCTTTTGCCGCTGGGGAGAAGGCTTGCATCTGACTGGAAAACAAAATAGTTACTAGAAAGGTAATCAGGCGAACCGCGCTGGGATAAGGTCTCATGGTCCGTGTCTCTGGGAAGTTTACCTGATAGGAGTATCGGCGCTAAAACGGTACATATGTACTTCCCTGGGGAGGGGACACGCGCACGTGTCGAACACAATGCGGCAAGATAAGGAATTTTATACCGAGCAGGAAGCGGCGGAGTCGCTGGGCATCAGCTTGCAGCGCTTACATTCGCTGCTGGACCAGCACGTCTTCCACGAGGGCCTGGAGCGGCCCGCGCAATTGAATTTTCTCACCACCGACTTGGTGCTGCTATCGATATGGCACCGCGACGAGCCCGCTAACATCGTGCGTATGCCACGCCGCAAGGTCTAGGGGCATGCCTCCGGGTAACCAGCTAGGCGCGCGCGTACGGGTCTTCGAGCAACGCCGTCGCGATCTGGAAGGCGGAGGGGGTAAAGGTCCCGGCACGCAGGGCCTGTCGGAGTCGGGAGATATGGTCAGCCGGGAGCTGCTTGCACCCAGATCGGGAAAGCTTATGCATTTCCTGGATATCGGCCACCAGAAGGAAATCCTTAGCGCTCTCTAAGGCCGATGCGGTGCGCGGCGCCGATCCCAACTCTTTTTCAGCCGGTCCAGTGCTGCCCGGTGGATCTGGCAGACCCGCGACTCGCCGATCCCCATCACCAGCCCCACTTCTCGCATAGTGAGTTCTTCCAGGTAATAAAGCGCGATTACCTGACGCTCGCTCGGCGGGAGCGCCTCCACCGCGGCGGCGAGGCGGGTAGTCTCCTCCTGGCCGAGCAAGAGCTGAAGCGCATTGGGCCCAGGACTCGGGACGTCCTCGAGGACAGGCCCTTTGACGCCCTCGTCCACCGTCGGCTCCACAAAGCTGTGGATGTCCAGAAGGTGACACTCCGTGAGGTGAGACTGGTAATCCTGGAGCGACGTGTCGAGGTGGGCGGCGATCTCAGAGTCGCAAGCCACGCGCTGGAGGGAGGCGGAGAGCACGTGCCGCGCGTCCGCGACGCGCCTTGAAAACAGGCGCAAGCGACGCGGAGCCCAGTCCTGGCTGCGGAGGCTGTCGAGGATGGCGCCGCGGATGCGGAACTGCGCGTAGGTGGAGAGGTTGGCGTCGCGCGTGGGATCGAACTTGCTGACGGCCTCGATCAAACCCAGCACCCCTGCCCCGATCAAGTCGGTGAGCACCAGGTGTGCCGGCAGCTTGGCCGCCAGCCGCCGGGCCACGATCTGGACCTGGGGAAGATGCCGCAGCACCAGAGCATCGTGCTCTGCCTCCAGCGGCGAGGCGGCGGGTAGGAGAGGCGGGTCAAGCGCAGGAGCGATATTCATTGGGGACCTCCCAGGCACGTTCTGCAAGGGTTCGTGCCAGTGACGGGTAGGGAGATCCGTCAGTCAAAGAGCGATTCGGGATAGGCTCACGAGAGATTGCGGCGGAAGCGATTCAGCCCACCCTCGCGACCAGCGATCATGCACCCAACTGATAGCCAACCCCGCGGACGGTGTGGATCAACTTATTGGCCGCTCCCCGATCGATCTTCTTGCGCAGATAGTTGATGTAGACGTCCACCACGTTGGTGAGGCCGTCAAAGGAGAGCTTCCAGACGCTCGCGACGATCATGGGACGAGTCACGCGCTCGCCTGCATGGCGCAGAAGATATTCGAGGAGGGCAAACTCTTTGGTGGTAAGGGTGATGGTGCGGCCGGCGCGGGTGACCGTGCGCTCTACGCGGTTCATCTCCAGGTCGTCGTAGCAGAGACTGATGTCTGTGGGCAGCAGGGACACGGGGGCTCCTTTTCCGGCAGCAACCAACCGGATGATCATCGTCGCACTCCGGCATGCGCGAAGCTAGGGAGAAGCGAGCAGAGAGAGCGGGAGCGATTCCCTTTTGGTACCGCAACCGAAATGGGACGCCAAGCATTTCGCACAAAACAATCCCCCAGTGCAGTGTTTTCCACAGAATGCACAGGGTGCCGCCATTTTGTGCGTTGACGAAGATAGCAACAGCGATGAGAATCAAAAGTGCGGATGCGTATCTATCTATCAGGCGCCATTGAGCATGCGCCCGACCACGGGCGGCATTGGCGCGCTGCCCTTACCCCATTTCTGGAAGGCTTGGGCCACGAGGTCTATGACCCGGCGGCCGACGCCAAGAAGAACCTGGATGCGGTGGAGGTAGAGCACTTCCGGGAGTGGAAGCGGACAGACTTGGGGCGGTTTCAGGTGACAATGCGCAAGATCATCGCCTACGACCTTGACATTATCGAACAACGGACGGACGCGATCATCTGCTACTGGGATGAGCATTGCAGCCAGGGCGCGGGGACCCAGGGTGAGCTGACCGTGGCCCACCGGCTAGGGTTGCCGGTGTATCTAGTGACCGCGCTGCCGGCGGAAAAGATCAGCGGATGGATCCTGGGATGCAGCACCCAGATCTTTCCCAGCGTGGATGCGCTGCAAGCGCATTTCGCGTCGAGGGTTGCGGGGCAGAGAGCGGAAGTAGAGGAAGTCATATCCGAATGATGAATTTTGC
>JBKKBM010000015.1:0-3336 GCA_046714215.1 Terriglobales bacterium
TGGGTGGCATCGGACTCACCGCCCATCTCGGCGATGTCTTCACCGCGTCGGTGAAGGAAGCTTCGCCCGATGGCACGGCCAAGAAAGGCACTGTGGTCAAAGCCGTTCTCGTGCGCGCCCGCAAGGAAACGCGCCGCAAGGATGGCACTTACATCCGCTTTGACCAGAACGCCGCCGTGCTCATCAACGAAGGTGGCGAGCCGGTGGGGACCCGCGTATTCGGCCCCGTGGCCCGCGAGCTGCGTGAGAAAAAGTTCTTAAAGATTGTGTCATTGGCCCCGGAAGTTCTTTAACGGGAAGGCACACATATCAGGGCGCGGCTTTAGCCGCGCCGTAAGGCACCAAAAAGTTTTGGGGCTTTAGCCCCGGTTGGGTTGGAAAGCATGAATACACGAGTTGATATTCGCAAAGACGATACGGTGAAGGTCATCGCCGGCCGCGGCAAGAACCTGAAAGACGGCCGCCGCGTGCTGGCCGTGTTTCCCGGCGACGGCAAACTGCTGGTCGAAGGCGTGAAGACGGTGAAAAAGCACGTCCGCCCCAACCCGCAGAAGCGCATCAAGGGCGGCATCTCGGAGCAGGAGAGCCGGATCGCCATCTCTAACGTGATGGTGGTCTGCCCCAGTTGCAGCAAGCCCACCCGCGTGGGCCATGAGGCCAAGGGTGACAAGAAGGTCCGCGTCTGCAAACGTTGTGACGCGCCGCTGGATAAATAGGTAAGTAGATTGTTCTGGTAGCTGGCAGCTGGCAGCTTCTAAGGAGCACCCTACGAAGGATGAGGTCTCCTCATCATCGTGGAGAAAGAGCAGAGACAGGCAATGGCAAAGAGCAGACTGGAAGAGAAGTACACCAAAGAGATCGCGCCCGCGTTGATGAAGGAACTCAATGTGAAGAACCCCATGGCCGTGCCGCGCCTGCATAAGGTGGTCATCAACATGGGAGTCGGCGAAGCTACGCAGAACGCCAAGCTGATGGACCCGGCCGTGAACGAACTGGGCCAGATCACCGGGCAGAAGCCGGTTGTGACCCGTGCCAAGAAGTCGATCGCGGCGTTCAAGGTGCGCGAAGGCATGCCTATCGGCGCCATGGTCACCCTGCGCGGCGACCGCATGTATGAATTCATGGACCGCCTGCTGAACATCGCGCTGCCCCGCGTGCGCGACTTCCGCGGCGTTTCCACCAAGTCGTTCGACGGCCGCGGCAACTACACGCTCGGACTGAAGGACCAGTTGATCTTTCCGGAGATCGACTACGCCAAGGTCGACAAGATGAAGGGTATGAACGTCACCATCGTGACCACGGCCAAGGATGACAACGAAGCGCGCGCCCTGCTGAAGGCCATGGGCATGCCCTTCCGGACGGCGCAGTAGAAGGATTGCTTCATTTCTTCATTGGTTCATCGAATCAATGAAAGGCAAAGGCAAGAGATTTTGAAATGAGTCAATGATTTCAGACTCAATGAGTGAATAGGAAACTATGGCAACCACCGCAAAACGAGCTAAGGACGCAAAGAAACCCAAGTTCTCCACCCGCCAGCACAATCGCTGTCAGATCTGTGGACGCCCGCGCGCTTTCCTGCGCAAGTTCGGCGTCTGCCGTCTCTGCTTCCGCAGTTTGGCGCTCAAGGGCGAGATCCCTGGGGTTTCCAAGTCGTCCTGGTAAGTAGTACGAAGCAACGAGTAGGTAACAACTCTGTCGCGGGTTCTTGACGCGGCCCGGCCGAAAGGCCCAGCGAGGAACGGGGACGTTCCGAGTGGGTCGCGCAAGCGAACGGACAGAGATTTTGAAGGAGACAACATGAGTTTGACCGACCCGGTCGCAGATTTTCTGTCCCGCATTCGTAATGCGCACAAGGCCAGACACCAGAAGATGGACGTTCCGTCCTCCAAGCTGAAGCTGGAGATCGCCCGCATCCTCAAGGAAGAGGGCTACATCACCAACTTCAAGGCCACGGAAGAGGAAGGCAAAAAGCTTCTGCGCGTGTATTTGAAGTACGGCGCCAACAACGAAGCGGCCATCAGTGAGATCAATCGCATCTCGCGTCCCGGCTGCCGCGTCTATGTGGGCCGCAATGAGATCAACCGCGTCCTCGGCGGGCTGGGGATCAACATCCTCACCACTCCCAAGGGCGTCATGACCGGCCGCCAGGCGCGCAAAGAAGGCGTGGGCGGCGAGATCCTCTGCGAAGTCTATTAACTGCGCTTAACTAACAGCCTCGCGGCTGTGGGTGAGCACGGAGTGAGCGCCGCGTAGCGCGAACAAAGTGCGAGGGCAAAGCAGCGAAGCTGCGGAGCCCTACAAATACGTGGAACTCGGACGCGCAAGCGTCTTGAGGGACTCGAATAAAAGGAACATCAATGTCACGAATTGGAAAAAAGCCGATCACGATCCCTACCGGAGTCAAGGTGGAATTGCGCGGCAACACCGTCGCGGTGCAGGGCCCTAAGGGCAAGATCGAGACCTACATCCCCTCCGGCATCAAGCTGGAGCAAAAAGATGGACAGCTCGTCGCCACCCGCGAGACTGATCAGCAGGCCGGCTTCCATGGCCTGGTGCGCGCGCTCGTCTTCAACGCCGTGAATGGCGTCACCCAGGGATGGTCGAAGGAATTAGAGATCGTCGGCATCGGCTATCGCGCGGAATTGAAAGGCAAGGGAACCGTCGTATTCTCCCTCGGCTTCTCGCACCCTATCGAGTATCCGCTGCCTACCGGCATCGAAGTCGCTATCGACCCCAAGCAGACGCGCTTGACCGTCAGCGGCGTTGACCGCCAGAAGGTCGGCCAGGTCGCCGCCGATTTCCGCGGCCTCCGTCCGCCCGACCCGTACAAGAACAAGGGTATCCGCTACGTCGGCGAGCGCCTGAAGAAGAAAGTCGGCAAGACCGGCGCGAAATAATTTTTAGCTGTCCCACTGCCGCGGCTTACGAGCTGCGGTGACGGGGCCGAAACACTGCGGACGAGAATCCGCATTAAGGAAGAAGAAAAAATGATTCCTCAGACGGAAAGAAACGCGACACGCCAGCGGATCCACTCCCGCATCCGGCGCAAGCTGCGGGGCACGTCCGAGCGGCCGCGCTTGAATGTGTATCGCTCGCTGAACCACATCTATGCCCAGTTGGTCGATGACATCGCCGGGGCCACCCTGGTGGCGGCTTCGACGGCAGAAGGCAAAAAGCCCGCGAAGGGCGCGAAAAAGACCGGCGGCAACGTGGCTTCGGCCAAGGCCATCGGCAAACTGATCGCGGAGCGCGCCAAGGAAAAGGGCGTGAAGCAGGTGGTCTTCGACCGCGGCGGATACCTTTATCACGGACGCATCAAAGCGCTGGCCGATGCGG
>JBKKBM010000016.1:0-3192 GCA_046714215.1 Terriglobales bacterium
TGATCGGAAAGGCAGTTCGCCTTTCAACCGTCGTATTCCGTGACATCGTAGTTCGTTTCCTGGGGCCCCTTCACGATGAAGCTTGAATACTCCACCGTGGCGCGTTGTCGCCCGGAAGACATCTGGAATGTGTTCACCGATTCCACCCACTGGAGCGAGTGGAGTTCCTTGCTCGCCGGCGTCCAGTGGACGAGCGGGGACCCGTGGCAGCCCGGCAGTCAGGGCGTGATCGAGATTGCGCAGCCATCATTCAAGTTGAAGTCGACGATAAAGGAAGCAGTACCGCCGCAGCGCATCGTGTGGACGGGCGCCGTGATGGGCGTGAACTTTGAGAGCGCCTTCGTATTCACGCCGCAGGTGGACCTCACTACCCTAATGCAGGCGGTCATTGAGCTGTCTGGTCCGGCCGTGTTCTTCCTCAATGACGACATGAAGAAGAAGGGCATGGCTGCGTTCGAACCCTGGTTAGACGCGCTGAAGACCCAGGCGGAGAAGCTGTGTATGCCGCAGTGAACTCCCGCTCCGCGTAGTTAACCGCGCATTGCCTTTTCATCCGTCGGGTCCCACCCCGGCAGACCCAACTGGCTGACAATCTTGAGGAAGCGGGGTTCTTTGCGGAGTTGGCTATAACTGGGCCAGGTGCGCACCAGCATCACCAACATCGGATCCCGGTCATCCAGCGCTTGCTGGGCGAACGCGAGGGCCTGTTCCATGTTGCCGACTGCGGCGGCGGCGGGGGCCAGCATCGCCGGTTGGATGTATTCGCTTGCACTCCTCGCTTCGGCCTCGCGAAAGACGGCTAGTGCTTTATCCGGCTTGCCCCAGGCAGCGTAGACCGATACCAGAGTGGTCAGCGCCCAATTCTGGCGTCCGGACATGCTCAGCGCCAACTCGGCCTCCGCCACCGCTTCCTCGTACTGAGAATTGTAGGCCAATGCGACCATTAGACTCCAATGGGCCAGGTACGAGTTAGGATCACATTCCACTCCTTTCCTTCCATGTTCGACTCCATCAGTGAATCGGCCGCAACTGAAATCGGAAAAGGCGAGGATCGTGTTCGTGTACGCTGACAAGGGATCGAGTTGGAGGGCGCGAACCAACACTTCGCGCGCTTCTTCTTCTCTTCCGGAGATCCACTGCAGGAAGAACAGACCGTACCAGGCCAGGGCCTGAGGGTAATGGGGATTGAGTTCCAGCGCCCGGAGGAATTCCCGCTCCGCCAGGTCGAAATCCAACTCGTACAGCAAGGTGGCGCACGCCAGCGCGTTATGGGCTTCGGCTAAGTCTGGATCTAGGAGAAGCGCCCGTCGCGCCGCGTCCAAGGCGCTCGGCATGACCTCCTTCGCGGGCTTGACCCCGGAGTATGCGGAAGTGGTATAGCCGTCGGCGAGTCCCGCCCACGCCTCTGCATAATCGGGGTCCAGCACCACGGCCCTCTGGAAGCATTCAATCGCCTTGCCAATGCTGAGTCCTCGCTGATACAGCAAGCCGCGCCCTTTTAAGTACAGCTCATAAGCCTCGAGGTTGCGGGTGGGCGGTTCCATCCGCTGACTGTCGCGCGCCGCCGTCAGCGACAATCGCAAGCGTCCGGCGATGGTTAGCGCAATCTCGTCCTGCACCGCGAAAACATCTTCCATCACCCGGTCGTAACGCTCAGACCACAGTTGATAGCCGCTCGCTACGTCGATGAGTTGCGCGGTTATCCGCAGCCGGTTCCCCGAGCGCCGCAGCGTTCCTTCGAGGATGGTGGCCACGCTGAGTTTGGCCCCCACCGACCGCAAATCCTCATTCTTGCCCTTAAAAGAAAACGCGGAACTCCTACCCGTCACCCGCAGGCCGGGAATCTGTGCCAGAGCATTCAAGATCTCTTCGGTCACGCCATCGGCGAAGAATTCGTCACTGGCGTCGGTACTCAGGCTGGCGAAGGGCAGCACGGCGATGGATTGACCAGCCTGATTCGCTTGATGGGCGCCGGACGCAGTCGGAATCGCGCGCATGTTACCCGCCAGCGCCGACTGTATGTCCCGGGCCGTTTGCGGACGCGTGCCCGGGTCCTTCTGCAAGCAGCTGTTGACTACCCGCTGAAGTGCCACGGGAAAATCGCGGCGGATGGTTGCGATCGGTCGCGGCGTGTCCCGCAATATCGCGCTGGCGAGTTCCGCCGATGAATCACCTTGAAATGGACGCTGTCCCGTCGCCATCTCGTACAGCAGAATGCCCAGCGAAAAAATGTCGGTGCGATGGTCGACTACGCGCCCGGCGATCTGCTCGGGCGACATATACGCCGGCGTCCCCATCACCACTCCGGCCTTGGTGTCTCCCGTAGATGTCTGCGTTGCGGCGGCTGCCTTGTCGGCACGCACATCCTTCGCCAAGCCAAAGTCCAGCACTTTTACGCGGCCTTCGTCGGAGACCATCACATTCGCCGGCTTCAGGTCACGATGCACAATGCCCCTGTCATGCGCCGCTGCCAGCGCCTCAGCCAGCGCGCCGGCAATCTCCACGATCCGCGCAATCGGCAAGCCGCCCTCAGGAATGACGGAGTCAAGCGCCTGCCCCTCCACCAATTCCATGGTGAGAAAGTGGACGCCGTCGGCTTCCTCGACGGAGAACACAGTCACAATGTGAGGATGATTGAGCGCGGCCACCACGCGCGCCTCCCGCTGGAAGCGTGCCAGTCGCTCCGGATCTCTCGCCATCTCGGTGGGCAGGACCTTCAGCGCCACATCACGGCCCAGCTTGGCGTCGGTGGCGCGATACACCTCGCCCATCCCGCCCGCACCGATCGCTGCATTGATGCTGTAGTGCGCGAGCGTACGGCCGATCAGATCGAGCCTCCGGGAGGTTGGGTAGATTTCAGGCTTTGCTGCAGGGATGAATGGACGATTCTACAATCAGTCACAGGATTTGCAAGCCGCGATCGGTAGTGGGCGACTTTACCAGCCCACTACCCCGCGATCAGACCCTCTGCAAGGCCCCTCGTTAACCCTGTATACTGACCTGTTTTGCTCGTTCGCACGGGGCCCATCCGTGCGTCAGAGAAGTGGGACCTAATTGTTGTGCAGCAGGAGGCCGTGCTTGGATTTTCAATTAAGCGATGAACAGCAGCAGTTACAACGCTCCATCCGCGAATTTGCGGAGAGCGAGATCAAGCCCAATGTCATGACGTGGGACGAAGCCTCCGAATTCCCC
>JBKKBM010000017.1:0-7074 GCA_046714215.1 Terriglobales bacterium
CGGTTTCCAGTTCAAGCCGGATGGCTTGAAGGTCGGCGGTAACGCGGCGGATGCGGTCAGTAAAATCAGGCATTTAGGTGACTCAATCCCAAGGTAGCGCTTTTAGAAGCAGTTTGGCCGATTTCCAATGGCCAAGGTTACGCCCAATTATGCAGATTTCGGGCCAAACCTCACAGATAACGAAGGTAATCAATCGCACCCTCCCCGGGTGGGGTATCATCTAATGCATATGGGATTTTTGCGACACAACTTCAAGTTCCTCACGGCTTTGCAGTTGCTACCGGCACTGGAAAGCGGCGAGGAGACCACCCTGGTGGGTGGGCAGGCGGTGCTGGAGGGCGTGATGATGCGCTCGCCGCACGCTTGGGGTATCGCCGTGCGCAAACCAAGCGGCGAGATGGTGACGCACGTGGAGAAACTGGACCGCCCCAGTGAAAAGCGTAAGTGGCTGGCGTGGCCGTTCATCCGCGGGGTAGCGACCCTGGGCCAGGCGATGACGCTGGGCTTCCGCGCGCTGCAGTTCTCCGCCAACGTGGCCCTGGAAGAAGAACAGAAAGACCAGCCCAAAGAAAAACGCTTGGAATTCAGCGGCTGGCTGGCGTTCGTGAATATCGCGCTGTCACTGGGGTTCTTCATCGCGATGTACAAGTTCATTCCCTTCTTCGTAGCGAAGTGGGTGACCCATGCGTATCCGAGTTTTGATAACCGCTTTGGGACAAGTTTGATCGACGGCGTGATCCGCATCGCGTTGTTTTTGACGTTCATCTACCTGACGTCGCGGATGAAGGACATCCGGCGGGTGTTTGAATATCACGGTGCCGAGCATAAGACGGTGTTCGCGTTCGAGAGCGGCAAGCCGGTGACGGTGGAGCACGCGCAGAGCTTTCAGACATTTCATCCGCGCTGCGGGACGAGCTTCCTGATGACGGTGATGCTGATCTCGATCCCCATCTACATGCTGTTTCCGAATTTTGGCTTCCTGCAGGGCTTCCTGCTGCGCATCGCGATGTTGCCGGTGATCGCGGGCGTCTCGTACGAGATCATCCGCTATGCGGCGCGGAAGCAGTCGTCGCTGTTCGCGCTGATGACGCAGCCGGGTCTCTGGCTGCAACGCATCACCACCCAACCGCCCGCGGATGGGCAGGTGGAGTGCGCGATGAAGGCGTTGGATGAAGCCATGCAGATGGAAAAACAGTTGGGCGGCAAGCTGGTCCTTGCCTAGCGGCTCCCGCCGCTAATTTTCGATTTTTCCCGAAAAACATTACCTCAGCGGCTAAAGCCGTAATCAGTGTGGCAGTTAACGGCGCAGCTAAAGCCGCGCCCTTTCAAAGCAAAAGGCAACGGCGAGACTGAAGTCGTGCCCTTTCCGAAAGCAACCGAGATGCGGCCCTGGCAACAGCAATTTTTAACCCTTGCATCGTTATTCAACCGGTGAAACTTATGTTTGAACGTTTAGACCAGATGGAAAAAAAGTATGACGAGCTGACGGCGGCGCTGTCGTCGCCGGACATCGTCAATGATTCGGCCCGCTACCAGAAGACGGCGAAGGCGCACAGCGATCTTTCGGACACGGTAGAAAAGTACCGCGAACTAAAAGACCTGACGCAAGGCATCGCCGAGAGCCGGGTGATGGTGGCGGAAGAGGCGGACGTAGAGATGCGTCGCTATGCCGAAGAAGAGCTGGCCAAGCTGGAAGCGCGCAAAACGCAGGTAGAAGAAGAGTTGAAGCTGCTGCTCGTGCCGAAGGACCCGAATGACGAGAAGAATGTGATCCTAGAGATCCGGGCAGGCACGGGCGGGGATGAGGCTTCATTGTTCGCGGCCGAGATGTTCCGCCTGTACACACGGTACGCCGAGGGCAAGCGCTGGAAGGTGGAAGTGCTGTCGAGTTCTGAGTCGGGTATTGGCGGGATGAAGGAAGTGATCGCCATCATCGAAGGCCAGAATGTCTACTCACAAATGAAGTATGAAAGCGGCGTGCACCGGGTGCAGCGGGTACCAGCGACGGAGACCCAGGGCCGGGTGCACACTTCCGCCATCACGGTAGCGGTGCTGCCGGAGGCGGAAGACGTAGACGTCAAGATCGAGGCGAAGGACATCCGCATCGATACGTTCTGTTCATCAGGGCCGGGTGGACAATCAGTGAACACGACGTATTCAGCGGTCCGCATCACGCACCTGCCGACTAACACAGTGGTGAGTTGCCAGGATGAGAAGTCGCAAATCAAGAACCGCGAGAAGGCGATGCGGGTGTTGCGCTCGCGCTTGTATGAAGTCGAGATGGAGCGGCAGCAGGCGGCGCTGGCCAAAGAACGCAAGCAGCAAGTGGGGAGCGGCGACCGCAGTGAAAAGGTGCGAACGTACAACTTTCCGCAGAACCGGGTGACCGATCACCGCATCGGACTGACGATTCATCAGTTGTCGGAGATCATGGAAGGCAAGATGCAGCCGATCGTGGATGCGCTGGCTACGCATTATCAGGCGGAGAAATTGAAGCAGGAAGCGACGGCCTGATTCCCGATAGAGATGAACATTCGCGAAGCGATGGCGGCGGCGGTGGAACGGCTCAGCTCTGAGCCTATAGGGCCGCCGCGCATGGCGGCGGAGACGCTGCTGATGCATGTGCTGGGGCGCGACCGGACGTTTGTGATCGCACATCCGGAGTTTGCTCTCACCGATTTTCAGGCTACCGCTTTTTCCGACGCGGTGGCGCGCCGCGCCAGCGGCATTCCTTTGCAATACATCACCGGACATCAAGAATTCTGGAGGCTGGACTTCCTCGTGTCGCCGGCCGTGCTGATCCCGCGCCCGGAGACGGAGCACCTGGTAGAAGCGGCGGTGGCGAAAGTCCGCGCGCTGCAGATAGCGAAGCCGCGGATCGTGGATGTGGGAACGGGGTCGGGATGCATCGTGCTGGCGCTAGCGTCGGAATTGTCGGAGGCGGAGTTATCCGCGGCGGATATTTCTTTAGACGCGTTGGCGATGGCACAGGAGAATGCCTCGCGGTTGCGGTTGGCCGACCGGGTGCAGTTCCGGCAGTCCGACTTACTCGGCGCGTTCGCGGGAGAGAAGTTCGACATGGTGGTATCGAATCCTCCGTATGTGGGGCGGCAGGAGTGGGAAAAAGTACAGAAGGAAGTCCGCGAGCATGAACCGGACGTGGCCGTGTTTGCCGGGGAGCGCGGGATCGAGATCTATGGGCGGCTAATCCCGGAGGCGCGCACGGCGCTGCGTCCGGGCGGGTGGCTGATGATGGAGATCGGATATTCGATGGAAGCGGCGGTGCTGGAATTGATGCGGGAGTGGGATGAGGTAGGGAGTATTCCCGACTTGCAGGGTATCCCGCGGGTGGTGGTGGGGCGTCGCCCAGCGGCTAAAGCCGGATTTTTGTAAATGCGCAACGCACGGCTGAAGCCGTGCTGTACCCGATGGCACGTCGCCACAAGGCGCCTCCGGGGCTAAAGCCCGGGAAGTTGAGCTGCTTGACCCCAAAGGCCCGCTCTCCCACCAGAGACGTAGCCAGCTACGTCTCGACAAAACCTAATCAGCGCCTAACCGAGCTTACTGGATGGCTTGGAGGACGCGGACGCGCCAGCGGTCGCCATAGACGGTCATCAGGCCGACGTATTGCCGCTCAACGGTCTCGGCGTGGATGAGTTTACCGTTCTCCAGCACCTGGAGTTCGAGGGTAGCGGTGTCGCGGAACTGCATGGCTGACCCTTCCGGCGAATAAAAGAGGACGCCGATCTTGTGGCCGCGGTCGAGGTAAGTAGTGGTGATGCCGGCGGCCTTCTGCTGTTCGATCTGCTTGGTGAAGTTCTGCTGGGCCACCCCCACAAAACTTTCCTGCAAGACTCCGGCATTATTTTCCTTAAGCGCGCGGGCCAGGTTCTGCCAGGCGACGCCGTATTCGCGGATGATGGCCTTCTCGGTGGAATCTTCGACCTGGCGCGGCTGCGCGTTGGTCGACGTCATGGTGACAGAGGGGGCCGGGTCGGCGGCGTAGAGTACGGCCTTGCCGACGACGACTCCGATGAAGGTGATAAAGACGAGGCAAAGAATGATGATGCGGGATTTCATTATTGACCTCCGGCCCAACGGATCTCATTCCCTAAAACAACCCCGGAGGCGACGGAAAGTAACGCGCCGGGGACGAGCGGCAGCGTAGCTTTGGCGGTGCCGCGTTTCACGCGGGCATCGACGGTCGTACGTCCGCGGCCGCCGGATTGAATAAAGGTGACAATGGTGCCGTCAGGTACGGGATTGCCGCTGCAGTCGCGGATAGGATCGGTCTCAACGACAATGTCCGCGCCCTGACGCACTGCGTGCATGCGGAGGTTACAGGGATCGGCAGCGGTCAACTGGACGACGCGACGGACGGAAGCGGTGCCGGCGCTGGCGACAAATTGCGCCGCGCCCTGATTGCGTCCGGAAGAGGTCTTGATCCAGGCGACACCGTCTCTGGAGTTGACGCTTTGGGTGAACTTACCGCCGCCGTCAACCGAGAGATCGAACTTCACGGGCGTGGAGGCGACCACCAGATTGTTGTACTGATCAAAGACGAAGGCGACTCCGCGGATGGCGTCGGGCGTAGAGACAGGCACGCGCGACGGCCGGGCGAGGAAGCTGATGTTGCTGACCTCGCCGGGTTCAACAAAGAATGACTTGGCGGTGACGGTAGCGCCGTCCTTCACTACGACGAGGTAACTTCCGGAGTGGCGCAGATGCTCGCCCCCGATGGAGACCTCCTCGCCGGCTTTGAGCGTCCGTTTGATGGCGGTGCCGGGACCGGTAATGAAAAGAGTAGCTTCACCGCCTACGTCGGCCTTCAACTTCAGGTCCGCACCCGCCTTGATGGTGGGGGGCAGTGCCAGTTCACCGGCCGCGACGGGCAGGGTGAGCATCGCCAGAGCGAGAGCAAGGGTGAAAATACGGGTCGATACGAAAGCGCGCATGCTAGGTCCTGTCATATTACGTACGGTCAGTTTAAGTACGATCAATGGTGTAGTGGTTGACGGTGACGCGATAGTTGTGGACCTTGGGCGCTAAGTCTTCACGGACCTCGACGCTGAAGGGGATGGGAGTCTGGGGCACGAGGGCGCGATCGACGTAAGCGTCTGAGACCCAGATGACTTTGCCGGAATTGTCGTAATAGGTGGCCAGCACGTGGGGAATGTTGACGGTCTGACCACTCTGGTTGACGAGTTCGCCGCGCAGCACGCTGTTGCCGTTCGCATCCTTTTCCAGGCGCTGGTTGAGCACGCCGATGACGGGGTCGGCCGAGGCGGGCACCAGCAGCGTAGTGGGATCGATGCGCACGCTCTTGATGTCCGCAAGCTTCGTTTTGGGAAAGTCGATGCGGAAGGGCGAGACTTCCTTGGGCAGCAGCGTATGCGAGATCTTGTCGAAGCTGCTCTCTTCCTTCATGGGATTGCCGTCTTTGCCGATGAGGACGGCGTTGATGGTGACAAAGCCGGGCACGGTGTCCTCGTTGACGACTTCGCCCATGACAATGACGTTGCCTTCCCTTTCGACGGCGTTCATGGAGACGATGCGCACGCGCGGGGCTTCGACGTTCTGCGCGCCCCAATCATCTTCCGAGCCGCGGCGGATGATGTCCCAGCGCAGATAGTTCACGGGAATGACCTGGGGAGGTACGGCGACCTCTTTGGTCGCCTGCCACATGACCTTCCACTTGCCATCGTCGTTGACAACTTTCAGGTCGCGGCTTTCCTTGAGCGCGCCGACGGCGGTCGACCAGGTGAGATCGGCGCGGATGTCGGCTTCCGTGTCTGACTCGCGAAGGACGCGGGTTTCCGCGCTCCACAGCGAGGAGAAAGTCTTGAGGCTGCCATCGCTGCCATTGACGTCGCGCTGGAAGGCACCCTTGTCGACATTGCTCTTAGCAGAGACCATGGCGTAAGCGCCGTTGATGTCCTTTGCCTTCACGCGATCAAAGAAGGCGCGAACGGTGGCTTCAGGCGTACGGGCGGAAGCGGCGGCGATGCGTGTGCCACGGAAGAAATTGATACCCATCAGCAGCAGCAGGACGAGGACAAAGATCAGAGAAGAAAAGCGTCGCATTTATTTGGCCTCACGAAGAAGAACTTCGTCGGCGCGGTTAGAGGCGGCCGACGGGAAAGCAACGGTGTTGGCCAGGGGACGAGGCTCAGGCCAGAAAAACATGGCGAAGATGGTGAGCAGGCTGGCGAGGATGGGGAAAAGTCCCCAGGCGTAGCGCTGGAAGGCCGAAGGCGCACCTTGCCGCGCGATGGGACGGGCGTAAGCGATGTCTTCTTTGCTCCACAGCGTGACGTTGCCATTGTCATAGCTCTCGACCTTACGCCAACCGGCGAAAGCGATGAGCGGCTCGTAATAGCGGTCACGGATGAAGACATATTTGAGTCCGTACTGGTTGGCGTGTTTCAGCATGGCGCGCAGAGATTCCATGCCGGCAGTGCCGTAATACTTAGCGTTGTCGAGGCGGGCCGCGCCGTACTCAGTGAGTTCCGGCAGCAGGCGAGCGGAGTTGTAGTCGCCGTCGACGCTGCTGGCGTTGGAGCGGATACCGACATCAGAAAACTTCACGCCGAAGCCCAACAGCAGATAGCGATATTTGTTGTGATCGTCACGATTGAGGAAGTTGACGACGGGATCGGAGTCGAAGGGGGCCGAGGTGATGGGGTGGAAGGTCATCCAGGAGACGGCGGTGGCAAAGGTGAAGACGGCGCCGATCCAGAGCGCGACCACGGCCTTCATCTCAAAGCGTTGAATGAGACGCGCGGCCATCAGGCCGGCGAAGGGCAGGGCCATCAGCGTAGCCCAGAAAGTGAAGCGTTCAAAGGTCAGGACTTCGTAGGCGCGACCGAGCAGGATGCGTCCGACGGGCGTAGTGCCGCCCAAGCCCAGCAGCATCGTGAGATACCAGCCGAAGAAGAGCGGACGCAGACGGCGTTCACTGATGCCCTTGATAAAAATGTAAGGCAGCACCAGTACTAGTGCGCCCATGGGCACCAGCCAATAGTTCAAGCCGATCAAGGTGTTAAGCAAATAGTTGTCGCGGCTGTTGTGCGG
>JBKKBM010000018.1:0-15777 GCA_046714215.1 Terriglobales bacterium
GGCAAAGATTTTTGGACTCTACCCGCGCAAGGGGACAATTGCCGTCGGCAGCGACGCAGACATCGTCGTCTTCGATCCCAACCGCGAGCACACCATCAGCGCCAAAACGCACCACATGCGGGTGGACTACTCCATGTTTGAGGGACTCAAGGTCAAGGGCATGCCGGATGTAGTGCTCTCGCGCGGGCGCATTCTGGTTGACGGCGATCAGTTCCTCGGGAAAGCCGGCAGGGGAGAGTTCCTGAAGCGCGGAACGTACGGGGCGAGCAAGGCGGCGCTGTAAGTCACAGGAACTTCATGGCGCATCCGCGATCGCGAAGCCCCCAGAACCCGTTCTTTTTCTTGAGGACGGCGATACCGTTCATCGCACACGATGGGCCGCACGAGGTCAGGTAATGGATGACGGCGTATTCGCGCGCTTTGTCAAAGACGATGTTCGACAACAACACCGGCGCCCACTTGCTTTTTGCCGTCATAGCGAATTCCTCTTCGCCTGTGTTCCGTTGATGTAACTTCACCATCAGCTTCTTGGCATCCGCCTCCTGAAACTCCCCCAAGGGAGCTTCTTGTTCTTCAAACTCCATGCTCGCGAGGCACGGCTTCTCCTTCAGATCCTGCGCAGTCAGCCGGTACTTGGTTCTACCCAGGAGGAGAGCGGATCGCGGCCGCCCGAAGTTTCGTTCGAGGTAATAGGCATGGGAATCAAGGAAGGACTTGTAGACCGCAAACTGTTCTTTCGTGAGTGTGGAGCCACTCCGAGCTTCCTTCCCTTGCCTTGCGACTGTACCGGCCTCAATTGCGAGTGTCAGTATGGCAACAGCCAAAAGAAAGCAGTACCCTCGTTTCCTCATCAGGCGTTACGACCACCTTTGCGTGACTACTTTCGTCTCCGTGTAGAAGCGGACTGCGTCTTTGCCCAGCGCGTGCAGATCGCCGTAGAACGAGCCTTTCCATCCCGAGAAGGGGAAGATCGCGACCGGAGCGGGCACGCCGATATTGATCCCCAACATCCCCGCTTGAACATTCTCCGTAAATTCGCGCGCGGCGGCGCCGGAGCGGGTGTAGATGCTGGCGGCGTTGCCGTATTCCGAGCGGTTCACTACTTCGAGCGCTTCGGCGAGGGTCTTAGTTCGGACCACCGATAGCACAGGGCCAAAGATCTCTTCGCGAGCGATCTTCATGTCAGGCTTTACCTGGTCGAAGAGAGTGGGGCCCAGGAAGTTGCCGCCACTGTTTTCGGGCGCGCCCTTGCGACCGTCGCGGACGAGCACGGCGCCTTCTTTCTCGCCGGCGTCGATGTAGCTCAGGACCTTCTTGCGATGTTCGCTGGAGATGAGCGGGCCCATGGTAATGCCCTTCTCGGTGCCGTTGCCCACATTCAATGCGTCGGCGGCTTGCTTCAATCCGGCGACGAACGAATCACCGATCTCACCGACGGTCACGACCATGCTGGTCGCCACGCAGCGCTCTCCGGCGCAACCATACGACGACGCGATCACGGAATCGATGGATGATTTCAGATCGGCGTCCGGCATCACGATGGAATGGTTCTTCGCTCCGCCCAGTGCCTGCACGCGCTTTCCGTGCGCTGCGGCCGTGGTGTAGATGTACTTCGCCACCGTGCTCGAGCCAACGAAGCTCGCAGCGACGACTGTCGGATGCGCGAGTAGTTGATCCACCACTTCCTTGCCGCCGATGACGACATTCAGCACGCCCTTTGGCAATCCGGCTTCACTCATCAACTCCGCCAGGCGCAGCGACGCGCGCGGAACTTTCTCAGACGGCTTCAGCACGAACGTATTGCCGCACGCGATGGAGATGGGGAACATCCACAGCGGCACCATGAAGGGAAAATTGAAGGGCGTGATGCCCACGCACACGCCGATGGGTTTGCGGATGGTCCAGCTATCGGCGCTGGTGCCGACCGATTCCACCCCTTCGCCCATCATCAGACTGGGCGCGCCGCAGGCAAACTCAATCGCTTCGAGGCCGCGCTGGAAGCTGGCCTGCGCTTCGTCGAGCGTCTTGCCGTGCTCTTCGGTGATGAGCGCGATCAGCGCTTTGCTCTCGCGCTCCACCAACTCGCGAAAATGGAACATGATGCGCGATCGCTGGAGCACCGGCGTCTTGCTCCATCCGGCAAAGGCGCGCGCCGCTGCGGCAACGGCTGCGTCCACATCCTGTTTTGAGCTGTACGCGATGAGCGCGCAGGGCTCCCCGGTCGCCGGGTTCGACTGGGTGTCCACATGGGTGCCGGCGGAGGTGACGGGCTTGCCGTCGATGAATGCGGAATATGTTTTTAGATCGGCAGAGACGGCGGAGATGGATGTGGGGGTCATAGTGGTCCTCCGAGGGATAGGGTGATTCTAAACCCAGTGCCAGCTCTTCACCCCTTACCCGGCACTTCGTGCCGGGCTACTGGCAGTCGCCCTACGGGCTCAAGGCGTAGCAAGCTACGTCTCTACGAACCTCAGCGGCTAAAGCCGGCCATCAACCGCGCTTGGCGATATGGCTGAAGCCATCCTTCCCAGATTGATTCCGCGAATTGATGCCGGCGTTGCGGCCGGTTCCAGCAGCCGGTGAACCACGGCCTGTAACCCGTTTTGGCCCATTTTGCAGTTATGCGAGGCCCTTTTTTCACGCGTCGCCCCATTGTGGTAGCCTCTTTCTCCCATGCCTTCGTTTGAAAAAGCCCCCCCGGATGTCCGCGAATTACTCTCGAAACCTATTCGCGATCTGGGACTCAAACTGGAAGGCTCATCGGTCGAGCGATTCGTCCATCAGCTATATAAGGAACTGGGCAAAAAAGGGCTACACAAGTTTCGTCCACTCATTTATTTAAGCGATGAATGGGGATGTCCTTCGGAAGAGCCGGTCATCGGGATTCCCTTCTACCTGGCCGATCCGAAGCTGCAAAAACTCGAGCGCGAGATGAATGACCTGGAAGATGCGCGCCAGATCATGATGTACATGCGCCATGAGGCGGGACACGCTTTCAACTACGCTTACGAGTTGTATAAGACGCCGGAATGGCGCGAGTTGTTCGGTTCCTTTCGCAAGGCGTATCGCGATAATTACAAACCCGTTCCTTTCTCGCGCAGTTTTGTGCGCCACATGGAAGGCTGGTACGCGCAGAAGCATCCGGATGAGGATTTTGCCGAGACTTTTGCCGTGTGGATGACGCCGCGCTCGAACTGGCGCAAGCGCTACAAGGGCTGGGGGGCGATGCAGAAGCTGAAGTACATGGACCGTATCGGGAAAAAGTTCGGGAACTTGGAGCCCCTGCGTCCGCAGGGCGATACTGACATCACGGTGGAAGACATGGAAGACACGGTGGAGCAGTTCTACACGAACCACTCTCCCGACTTGAGCGAGCCTCGCGATACGGGCGAATTGCTGCTCGACACCGATTTGCAGGACATCTTCAATGTGTCACCGCGGAAGCGCAAGGGGGTGCGTCCGGCCGGCGACCTGGTGCGCGAGCATCGCAAGCTGCTCACCGACAAGGTGACGTATTGGACGGGCGTGCAGCGTCCGCTGATCAAGAACCTGATCGAATCGATCGAGAATCGGTCCCACGAATTGAAACTCCGCGCGGAAGTTGCATGTGAACAACAGAATCTCACCGAGTTGACCGTCTTCTGCACGGCGCTGGCCATGAATTATCTGACGCGCGGAAAGTTCGTCCAAAGTTGAGCAACATATTCACCGCAGAGGACGCAAAGGAACGCAGAGGAAAGCTTTTTTAAAAGTAACTCGACCTCAAAGTCCCTCCAAAGCAAGCAGAAGCTCTCCTCCGAATCGCGCTGAGCAAACTCCCTTGAGTTGTCAGCTGGATTGCCCACCCCGTTTCTTTCTGGATTTCCGCATCAAATCAAGTCAGAATAGGCACAGCCACACTTATGAGTCCTACCAAACTCAAGATTGCCGTCTTGTACGACATCTGGGAAGAAGAACCAGAGCCGCCTCCCGTGGAGGAAGAAGCCAAGACGGGCAAGAATGGCAAGGTTAAAAAGCGCAAGCCGAAGAAGAAGCCGAAGGAAGATCGCGAAGAGATCTTTGAAGCCCTGGAAAAGCTGGGCCATGAGCCCTTCTATCAAGTGTTGGATGGCACGCGGCAGTCGTTGATATCGATGAGCCGCTGCGGCGCCGACCTGATCTTCAACCTCACCGAATCGTATGCCGGCGATGACACCATGGACGGCAACATCGCCGCGTACATGGACCTGTTGCGCATTCCCTACACCGGCACCGGACCGCGCGGACTTTTTCTCGGTCAGGACAAATCCGTGGCGAAGAAACTTTTTCAGTTTCACGGCGTGCGCACCCCTATCTTCGCCACCTCCTATAAGGGCATGCTCGACCACTCGCACGACATCGAGTTCCCGCTGATCGTGAAGCCGACCAGTGAAGACGGCTCCATCGGCATTGACGGTGATTCCGTCGTCGGCAGCGTGAAGGAATTGATGGAGCGCATCCATTACATCCACGAGGAATTCGATTCGCCCGCGCTCATCGAGGAATACATTGACGGCCGGGAGATCTATGCGGCGGTGCTGGGCAATTCGTCGCCGGAAGTTTTGCCGCTGATCGAGCTCGACCTGTCCAAGTTGCCCAAGGGTACGCCGCGCGTCGCGGGCCAGGATGTAAAGTTCGATCGCGAGACCGATGCGTACAAGCTGACAAAATCAGCGCCGGTGGAAGACCTCGACGAAGAAGTGGTGGACAAGCTGAAAGAAACGGCGGCGCTGGCCTATAGCGCGCTGAAGTTCCGGGACTACGGACGCATCGACATGCGGCTGAATAAGAAGAAGGAAGTGTATGTGATCGAGGCGAATCCGAATCCGTGGCTGGCTAGCTCCCAGGAATTTGCCATGGCGGCGAAGAAGTCCGGGCGGACCTATTCGCAACTTATCGGCGAGATCGTAGACGGCGCGTGGGCGCGGGCGAAGTCATAAACTTCGATGCCTCACATAGGCCCTACGTTCGCTACAGCACACCTGTATGTTTGATTGGAGCGTATAGTCGCCCTAGACATCCCATACGCAACTCTGCCTACCTCATGGGGTAGCACCTCCTTTGCGCATCTGATGCAGGCCTAAATTGGCCTTGCGAAGGAGCTGCAGTGTCCAAAGGTCCCGCAATACAAGAACAAAATACTGGCATCATTGCCCAAAGCCGAACTGAACCGCTTGGCACCCCACTTGGATCCCATCGTGCTGCCGCGCCGGTTTGTGGTGCACGACAACGGAGACAAGCTACCCTACGCGTATTTTCTGGAAGAGGGTCTGGCTTCGATCGTGGTGCAACTGGAGAATGGCAGCACGGTAGAGGTGGGCGTGGTGGGCCGCGAAGGCATGGCGGGCTTGCCCATCCTGCTGGAGACGGACAGCATCCCTAACCAGACATTCATGCAGATACCCGGCGCGGGGCACCGCATCAAGGCGAGCATCGTGCGGGAGCACTACGCGAAGCCCGGACAATTACGAACCATGCTACTGCGCTATCTGCAACTGCACTTGGTACAAGCGTCGCAGACGGCGGCGTGCAACCGGATGCATGAGGTGGAAGAGCGGATGGCGCGCTGGCTGCTGATCTGCCATGACCGCATGAGTTCGCATGAGATCTCGCTGACGCACGAGTTTCTGGCGCAGATGCTGGGGACGCGGCGCTCATCCGTGACCCTGGCGGCGGGGGCGCTGCAACGCAGCGGGCTGATCAAATACAGCCGCGGCCACGTGAGCATCCAGTACCTTGCCGGCCTAAAAGCGGCAGCCTGCGAGTGCTATCGGACCATTCACGACGAGCAATCGCGGCTGGGGCTGATTTAGGTTCCGCCGGCGCTGAGCCTGCTTGTTGCAGAAAAGAGGCCGACCCGTGCGGCCTATTCCTATGCCCTGCGTCTAGGCCTTATGTCAAGTGGGTTGGCTTTCTTCAGTCCCAAAGCTTCATCGGCGAGAGACAGATACCGGGCCAAGCCGGGAACTTCGGTCACGATATCTGCGCTTAAGGGGAGCAGGCGCGGGCCTTCATCCTTGGCTTCAGGATCGTCCGACGAAATGAGAAGCGCCCTTGGAGGGATGAGCGATTTCGTCTTCTTTTTCTTTCGAGTTGGCATTTCTACACCAGCGTGCAATCAAGTTGTCCCTTAGAGTGGAGGGCCGATCAAGATGGGTTTCGTCGTGTGGCGCCCCACTGTGAAGTCACAAGGTCCCCCCAGGTTGGCACCACAGATAGGACACGGAGTACTTTAGATTTTTGCTGATCATTCACAAGCTTAGCAACTTGCGATAAAGGAAGATGGTCAAATGTGCTCACCCGAAATTCAGATAGCGTGAGGGGTGATCACGCGCGCCTTGAGAGCGCTATAAGGCCACTCACGATGAGCAATCCGCCTGTGGCTGATGTAAGTTCGCTAGCGAACCGACGACGGTTTCCGGCGGCGATAATATTTGCGGCGATGGCATATCGTCTGCTCTCTGTAGGGTCCGAATCTGACCTCTTGCTGACCCGCAACGCCGTCCTGCGCGAGGCAGGATTTTCCGTCCAGTCCCGTACGGACCCGGCCGAGGCGCTGACCCTCTTGTGCGAAGAAGACTTTGCCGCAGTGCTGCTGTGCCACTTGGTCCCGCCGAAGACGAAGCAACAGCTCATCCGCCAGATGAAAGAGCACAAACCGCAAACACCGGTGGCGGTGATGTCCAATGGCAAGAGGGGTTCCCTGCGGACCGGGCTCCATAGTGTGAATGGCCCGGAAGAGCTGGTGCGGACAATCAGGGAGATGATCGCGAACCGGCCGTGAACCCTCTGAGGCACTTCCAGGCTGCACAAAAAACTGTGCTATACTGGGTTTGCGCTTTAAACCCTCGGTAAGTCTGTGGATGGGAGCTATCCCCCGCAGGCTGGTCAGACAATCCTTCCGTATTTTGTCGCTCCGTAAGTTCTTCAGCGTAAATCGAACCTTGGCGCTGATGCCCGCTTACTGAATATTCGCGATCCCCGCCAAAAGAAAGCAGAACCATTGAACAATCTTTTCACTGAAATGCCGCTCTCCGCCTTTGTGCAGGAACGGCTTGCGAAGTCTGACTTCATCACCCCCACCCCCGTGCAGGCATTGGCGATTCCGCCCGCGCTGGAGGGTAAAGACGTACTGGCCACGGCGCAGACGGGCACGGGCAAGACCCTGGCCTTCATGCTGCCCATCATGGAGATGCTGCTGGCCGAGCCCAGCAAGAACGTAGAAGCATTGGTGCTGGTACCCACGCGTGAACTCGCGATCCAAGTCGCCCAGGTGTATAGCGACCTGCGCGGCACCAAGTTGCCCCAGGCAGCCGTGCTGGTAGGCGGCATGAGCGAGCAAGCCCAGATCAAAGCGCTGCAAAGCGGCGCGCGCCTGGTAGTGGCCACGCCCGGACGTCTGGAAGATCTCCAGGGACGCGGCCTGCTCCGTTATACCCATCTCAAGATGGTGGTGCTCGACGAAGCCGACCGCATGCTGGACATGGGCTTCATCCCGGCCATCCGCCGCATCATGAGCAAGCTGCCGAAAAAGCGCCAGACCATGTGCTTCTCCGCCACGCTGGAACCTTCCGTCATCCACTTGATCGACGATTACATGGTGAAGCCGGTGCGCTGCGCCCTCGGATCTACGTTGCGGCCAGTGGACAACGTGAAGCTGCAGATGTTCGAAGTAGGCTCCGACAAGAAATACAGTCTTTTGCTCAAGCTGCTGGAAGAAGATTCTGGGCGCTCACTCGTCTTCACCCGCACCAAGCGGGGAGCGGAGCGGGTGGCGCAGAAATTGGAACGCGCGGGATTGTCCGCCGAAGCCATCCATGGCGACCGTTCGCAGTCGCAGCGCAATGCGGCGCTGCGCGGCTTTCAGGACGGCAAGTACCAGATCCTGGTGGCTACTGACCTGGCTTCGCGCGGCATCCACGTGGATGATGTCGCCCATGTCATCAACTTCGACCTGCCGGAGATCGCGGAGGACTTTGTCCACCGCGTAGGCCGGACGGCGCGCGCCGGAAGTTCCGGCATCGCGTCCACGTTTGTGACCGGGGCCGACCTGGCGGATTTCAAAGCCCTCGAACGCAAGCTCAATTTAAAGATGGACCGCATGCGCGTGGATGACACCGGCCTGGCCAAAGAAGAAAAAATGCAGGCGGTGGATGTGTCCGGACTGGTGCCGATGCGCGCCGTCGGGAAGTCGAAGATGGTGCTGCTGCCGGGCGAGACCCTGCGGCGGTACGGGAACGCGTAACCGGGTTTCTGCAATGCGATGGCGCGGCTGACGCCGCGCCATTTTTCATGTTCAGCCGTCCCTAAAGGGACTGTTTGCAGTAGCATCCGGAACCCGGCACGAAGTGCCGCGCTATTGTCAGGCGTCCCTGCGGGACTTGGTCGAGCTGCCCTTACTTTTGAGCCTAAAGCAACACGCGCGGGCGGCTGGCCATCTCAACCGGGGTAGTCTGATTCCGCTTCTAGTGTGGAAGTCTAAAAGTCTGAAGTCTGGTCGGTCCCTGGATGTCGTCCCCTGAACTTGGGTCATTCTTATTCGCCTTCGCCATCATTCTGAGCGGAGTCACGCTTTTAGGCTCGCTGTTCGAGAAGCTGCGCCAGCCGAAGCTGGCGGGCGAGATCCTGGCCGGCATCCTGCTGGGACCATTCGTCTTCGGCGCGCTGGCGCCCGAAAACTATCGCGCGTTGTTTGGCAGCGCGGACGTCTCCGGCAAATCCTCCATCATCTTCGGCGCGCTGTATTGGATCGGCCTACTGCTCTTGATGTTCCTCTCCGGCACGGAGATGAAACGCCTTTTCACCAAAGGCATGCGGCGCGAGATCACGTGGTTGTGCGGCGTGGGTACGCTGGTCCCCTTCCTGCTGGTACTACTGCTGGGCTCGTTCCTGCCCGTGGAGGCCATCGCGCAAGGCTCCGCTCCGCGTCTGGCCGTGCTCATCGTGCTGGCGGTGGCGGTGGCCGTCACTTCCATCCCGGTGATCGCCCGTATCTTTCATGACCTCGGCATCTTGAACACGCGCTTCGCCGGACTCATCCTGGGCGCGGCCGCCCTCGACGACGTGATCCTGTGGGGCGTGCTCGCCATCGCCACCGCGCTGGCGCAAGCCAACGGGGTGATGAACGGCCAAGTGTTTGGCGTGATGGCCCGCGATGTGGCCACCACTTTGGCATTCATGACCATCGGCTTTTTCCTGGCGCCGGCGCTGCTGCGCAAGTTGAACCGGGCGCGGGTGAACATTCTGGCGCGCACTTCCCCGCTGGGCTACGCGGTGCTGGTGCTGCTGGCGTACACGACCGTTGCCACCTGGCTAAAAGTTGACCTCGTCTTCGCCGCATTCCTCGCGGGCTACGGTCTGATGGCGGGCGGAGAACCGGCGGCGGGCGGAGAACCGGCGGCGGGCGGCGAGCCGGCGGGCGCCAGCGAATCCAGCGTTGAGCCTCACTTGTTTGAACAGCATCTGGGCGAATCGCTCCAAGCCGTGAAGAAAGTCGCATTCACCGTTTTCATCCCCGTATATTTCGCGTTGATCGGACAGAAGCTGGTATTGGGCAGCGAGTTCTCCCTCGGACTACTGCTGCTCTTCCTGGTGGGCTCGAGCATTCTGCGGATGTTGGCCGCGGGCGCGGCCTCCTATCTGGCGGGCTTCCGCGGGCTGGATCCGTTCAACATTTCCATATCGCTGAATGCGCGCGGCGGACCGGGCATCGTGCTGGCCAGCGTCGCATATGAGGCCCACATCATCAATGCGTCGTTCTATACCGCGCTGGTGCTGACGGCATTGTTCACTTCGCAAGCGGCGGGCGCGTGGTTGATGTACGTGCTGCGCAAGGGATGGCCCCTGCTGTCAGAGAAGTCGCAGCTCGGGGCCACGCCGGTTCCGGCAGTTCCCGGAACGCTCGCCGCATAAGGAAAGGTAATAGCCAGGGAAAAGGCGACACGTCCCCGTGGAGTCCGGGGATGCGGAGCGGCTGCAAGGCGCTAGACGGTGAGCGGGTGCCACTGCGGAGGCGTTTTTAAGTTGATGGGGTCGGGTTCTCCGGCCTCATCGCTCCTTCGAGCCACTTCCGCATAGGTGTTGCCCGCTTTATGCCACTCCACCTTAGTTTGGTAACTGCACCTTCAACTCATGCACCAGGAAGCCCCAGCGATCGGCTTGCTCTTCGATCTGCATGGAGACGGGTTTGCCCGCGCCGTGGCCCGCTTTCGTCTGGATCCGGATGAGCACCGGCGCATCGCCTGCTTGAGCCGCCTGCAGCGTACTGGCGTACTTGTAGCTGTGCGCTGGCACAACGCGGTCGTCGTGATCGGCCGTAGTGACCATCACCGCGGGATATTTAGTCCCAGGCTTGATGTTATGCAACGGCGAATAGGCGTAGATAGCCTTGAATTCGTCGGCGTTATCGGCAGAGCCGTAATCGGACGTCCATGCCCACCCGATGGTGAACTTATGGAAGCGGAGCATGTCCATCACGCCGACAGCAGGCAGCGCCGCGCCGTAGAGATCCGGACGCTGATTCAGCACCGCGCCCACCAGCAAGCCGCCGTTGCTGCCGCCGCCAATAGCCAGCTTCGGCGTGGATGTATATTTATTCGCGATGAGGAATTCCGCCGCCGCGATGAAATCGTCAAAGACGTTCTGCTTCTTTAGCTTGCTTCCGGCCATGTGCCAGGCCTTGCCGTACTCGCCGCCACCGCGCAGATTGGCCAGCGCGAACACCCCGCCCATCTCCATCCATACCAGGTTGGCCACGGAGAAAGTAGGCGTTTGCGAGACGTTGAAGCCGCCATACCCGTGCAGGTAGGTAGCGTTATTGCCGTCGAGCTTGAGGCCCTTCTTGTAGCTGATGAACATCGGGACCTTGGTACCGTCTTTGCTGGTGAAGAAGACCTGTCTGGTCTCATAGTCGGCAGGATTGAAATCGACTTTCGGCTGGCGGAAGATGGTGCTGGCGCCCGTCCGCATGTCATAGCGATAGACGGCCGAAGGCGCGGTGAAGCTGTTGAAGGAATAGAAGGTCTCAGTGGAGGTGCGTTTGCCGCCAAAACCGCTCACCGTACCCAGCCCGGGTAATCCCACCTCACGCACCGGTTTACCTTTCATGTCATAGACCTTCACCATGCTGCGAGCATCTTTCAGGTAAGTGGCTACGAACATGTTGTTGAGCAGGTTGATGCCGGAGATAGGCTCTTTGGCTTCCGCGATGATGGCCTTCCAGTTGGCGCGCGCGGGTTTACGGGTGTCAATGGCAATGACACGCTCGTTGGGGGCATCGAGATCGGTGTCGAAATAGAAGACCGGGCCTACGTTGTCAATAAAACCGTAGGAAGCGTCGAATTCATCGAGTAATTTGACCACGGGGGCTTTCTTCGCGGTGAGGTCTTTGTAGTAGACGCGATTCTTGCGGTCGGTGCCGGTGTTGAGATTGATGATGAGGTATTTACCGTCGTCGGTGACGAAGCCGCGGATGTTCCAGTCGCCATGGTCAGGACGGTCGTAGACGAGCACGTCTTGCGCTTGCGGCGTGCCCAACTGGTGATAGTAGAGCTTGTGGAATTGGACTTTGTCGCGCAGCATGCCGGCGGCTTTGGGCTCGTCGTAACGGCTGTAGTAGAAGCCTTTGCCGTCAGCGGTGAAGGCGGCGTTGGAGAATTTCACCCACTTGATGTGGTCGGCAAGGTCCTTGCCGGTATCAATCTCGCGGACGCGCCATTCCGTCCAGTCAGAGCCGGACATGGCGGTGCCATATACGATCACCTTGCCGTCATGACTGATGTCGTAGTCGGAGAGCGCGACGGTGCCGTCCTTGGACATGGTGTTGGGATCCAGCACGACCTTGGGCTCTTCGCTCAGTGTGCGGGCGGTGTAGAGCACGCTCTGGTTCTGCAAGCCGTTGTTGCGGGTGAAGAAATATCGTCCCCCCTTCATCGAGGGCACACTATAGCGCTCATAGTTCCAGAGCTTGGTGAGGCGCTCGCGGATCTGCTTCCGCTGCGGGATCTGGTTGAGGTAGTCGAAGGTGACCTTATTCTCGGCCTCGATCCACGCGCGCGTCTCTTCGCTGCTGCCATTCTCCAGCCAACGATACGGATCCGCGACCTTGGTGCCGTGATAGTCGTCCACCTGGTCGACCTTCTTGACCTCGGGATAACTCAGCCGGGGCGCGGGCGCAGCCGCGACGGACATACTCGGAGAAGCATCTGGAGCTTGGGAATATAGCGGGCTGGCGGCGATCGCTAAGACGGCTGCGAGCGCAAATGAATATCGGGTCCTCATCAAATCTCTCCTCCATTGGGCAGAACTTAGATGGGCAAAATTTAAGGGGCTGGGTGCGAACGGGACTAGGAAGGCACCTTTTGGCCGGGGATATTGCCTGTCTGAATTGTACATCCGGCCATCGGACTGCCAGACTTCCTTCCCGCCCCGCTGCCATTCGTCCCTGATTCCATTCGTCCCTAATTTGTGCCATTTGTTTCCCTAAGGATAGAATCCTTAGGGTGATCACACCTCAACCTAAGCCTTCGTTGCGCCGGACTTTGTGGCTGGCGCCAGCCTTCCTCATCGCGACCACGCTGTTTGCCGCCGAACCAGCAGTACCGGCTACGCCGCGCAACGCCGTCAACGCCATCAATGAGACCGAGATGCGTAAGCATCTGGAGTTTCTCTCTTCCCCGGAACTCGGAGGACGCCACTCCCTGGCGCCGAACTTCGCCATCTCCGGCAAATACCTCGCGTCGCGGCTGAAGTCGTACGGCTATAAAGGCGCGGGCGCCAACGGCTCATACTTTCAGACGTTCGACATCGTCTCAGCGAAACAGGACAACGAAAAATCCATGCTGAGCCTGACCATCGGCGCGGAGACCCTGGAGGCTAAGTTCGGCGAGTTCTACAGCGCCACGCGCTTCGGCGGCAGCGCCGAAGGCGGGATCGTGTTCGTGGGCTATGGCGTGTCGTCACCGGCGCAAAAGCACGACGACTACGCGGGCCTCGACGTGAAGGGCAAGATCGTCCTGATCGCAAGTGGTTCGCCCAAGGGGATCGATGACTCGTTGCTGGGGGAGAATGACGAGGATGAAGGCGCCGCGCGGGCCCATGGCGCGGTCGGAGTGCTGCGCATCCCATCGCCCCAGTACGTTCGCGCGATGAAGAACCCGGCTTACAAGGAAACAGCCGGGCGCTTCCCGCTCAATCGTCTGGCGGCGGAGAAACAGAAGCTGCCCGCCTTGCGGCTGGCGCCGGAGCTGAGCGATAAACTACTGGCGCAGATCGCCCAAACAACCGAGAAGGTCAACGAAGCGGCCAAGGACGGGGCCGCACTGGCGCCCAAAGCGCTGACCGCTTCCGCCAAGTTCGCGGCCGCGGTTACGGAGACAAAGGCCAGCACCCGGAACGTGGTCGCCATCCTCGAAGGCACAGACGCGAAGCTGAAGCATGAGTACATCGCGTTCAGCGCGCACTACGACCACCTCAACACCAATGCCAAGGGCGAGATCTATCCCGGCGCCGATGATGACGGCTCCGGCACCACGTCGGTGTTGAACATCGCGCAGGCCATGGCGATGCATCCGCCGAAGCGCTCCGTGTTCATCATCTTCCACGCCGCCGAAGAGATGGGATTGCTGGGCTCGAAGTACAACACTGACTATGCTCCGGTGATCCCGTTGGAAAAGCTGGTGGTGGACCTGAACCTGGACATGATCGGACGCTCGCGCCCTGCCGGCGATACGGAAAAAGCGAATGCCACCCTCACCGCAGTGGACACCATCTACGTGATCGGCGCGGACCGCATCAGTAAAGAACTGCACCAGATCCACGAGCAGATCAATGCGCGCACGGTGAAGCTGAGATTTGACTACACCATGAACGACCCCAAGCATCCGGAGCGGATTTACTACCGCTCTGACCACTGGAACTACGCCAAGCATGGCGTCCCCATCATCTTCTACTTCGACGGCGTCCATCAGGACTACCACCGGCCTACCGACACCGTCGATAAGATCGACTTCGGGAAAATGACCAAGGTATCGCGCCTGGTCTATGAGTTGGGCTGGACCCTGGGCAACCGCGCGAATCGTCCCAAGAAAGACTGAGCGGTAACGAACATAACAAAAGGGAGACGGTCAGCGTCTCCCTTTCATTTTGAACTTACATTTTGAACACCCGTTCACTTTCGCTATACTCAAAGGTCTTCATACTTACAGACCTTCGGCAAGGATCCAGGACTCATACCCCAGTGAACCCGACCAGCACGTCCGCGCTCCGCCTCGCTTCCCGACTGGAAACCGTTGGTTTTTCTGACATTGTGCAGATCCGCAACAAGGTGATGGAGTTGCGCGCGCAGGGGAAACCAGTCCATCAGTTCGAGGGTGGTGAGCCGTTCATGCCCACGCCGGAGCCGATCAAGCAGGCCATGGACCTGGCGCTGGCGGAGAACAAGACGCGCTATGCGGCGTCGTCGGGCGTGGTGGAATTGCGCCAGGCCATCGCTCAGAAAGTCGCCGAACGCAACCACCTGGCCATCACCACGGATGATGTGATCGTGGTCAACGGGGGCATGCACGGACTCTTCGGCTCGTTCCAGACGGTGCTGGATCCGGGCGACGAAGTGCTCATGTTCTCACCCTTCTGGACGCCCATCAAAGACCTCATCCACTTCTGCCAGGCGAAACCGGTGTTCGTCTCGACCGAAGAGGCGCGGGCCAATGGACTGGCCAAGACGCTGGCGCGCCACACGACCGCGCGAACCCGCGGGCTCTACTACAACACCCCGCAGAACCCCAGCGGAGTGGTGTTCAGTCGCCCGGAAGCGCAGGAAGTCGCGGCGTTCACCCAGGAGCGCGACCTCATCGTATTTGCCGATGAAGCCTATGAAGACCTGGTCTACGATGGCGAGCATGTATCCATCGCCTCGCTCACGGGCATGGCGGAGCGCACCATCACTTCGTTCACCATGTCAAAGTCGTTTGCCATGACGGGCTGGCGGCTGGGTTATGTGGTAGCCAAAGAACCGTGGATGACGGGCCTGCGTAAGACGACTTTGTATTCGACCAACGGCGTTTCTACGCCCACACAGTGGGCGGGCGTCGCAGCGATGCAGATCTCCGCGGATTATCTGGCGAAGTCGCGCGAAGAATATCGCCAGCGCCGCGACCTCATGATCACTGGCCTCAATGCCATTGGCCTCAAGTGCGCCACGCCTCCGGGCGCTTTCTATGCCTTCCCGGATGTAAGCTCCGTTGACCGCGACAGCCGCAAGGCAGCAGCCAAGCTGCTGGACGCCGCCCAAGTCGCAACCGTTCCCGGCATCGTCTTCGGCGAACACGGCGAAAGTCATCTGCGCTTCAGTTTTTCGACTACGCAGGAAGCGATCCAGACCGGGCTGGATTCACTGAAGAAGAATCTGTAGTTTTATTTTTCCCCGAGCGAATCGCGAGCGTAAGTGAGCGGAGACGAGGGATCCCTACCCTCGCGAAAGGATTGATCCTTTTTCCCCGTTTCGGAATGTGCAATTGTGAACATTTCCCCTCGCACTTATTGCTTGTTTCCCTGCGATCTCACCCCACCCCGCGACTCCGGATCACATCACACTCACCAGCGTCTTTCACTTCCCCTGGACGTTGCCTGCCGCAAATGCGGTGGTCGGAGGTCCGGCATGTTGACGCGTCCGCAATTCACCCAACTGGTGACCATCGCAACCCTGTTCGTATTCCTCATTGGCTGCCGCGGACTGAATACCGCCAGCACTCCGGCGAGTAC
>JBKKBM010000019.1:0-6946 GCA_046714215.1 Terriglobales bacterium
CAGCGGATGTTGCTCCGTCGGGTCGTTGCCGATGAGCAAAATGACGGGAGCGGTCTCCACCTCGCGCAAACTGGCTGCCAACTCCGGTTTGCCGGAGATGGCCGCAGCGAAGGCGGGATAATCAGCGGTGCGATGATGGTCGATGTTGTTGGTGCCCAGCACCGTGCGGGCAAACTTCTGGAGAAGATAATTTTCTTCGTTGGAGGTGCGAGTGGAGCCGATCACGCCGAGTCCGGCACCGCCCTGCTTCGCCTTTACGTCAGCAAAGCGCTTACCAATGGTCTCGAAGGCCTCTTCCCAGGTGACGAGCTTGAGCTTTCCGTCCTTGCGAACCAAGGGCTGCTTTAAGCGGTCGGGATGTTGCTGAAAGTCGAAAGCGTAGCGGCCCTTGATGCAGAGGAAGTCACCATTGATGCCGCTCTTGTCGCGATTGTCGCCGCGCACGATCTCCATGCCGGTATTCGCGCGCCGCACGCCCAACGTGGTCTTGCAACCGTCGGCGCAATGGGTGCAGGTAGTGCCCACGTGGTTCATCTCCCACGGACGGGTCTTGTAGCGATACGCGCCGGAAGTCAGCGCGCCTACGGGACAGATGTCGATGCACTGGCCGCACTCTTCGCAATCGAGATGGTCGCCCTTGTTCGGCGCAATGACGGAGCCGACGCCGCGGTTCTGCACACCCAGCGCCCAGACGTCCATCACTTCGCCGCAGACGCGTACGCAGCGGTAGCAAAGGATGCAGCGCGGACGATCGAAATACACCACCGGCGACCATTGCTGTTCGTCGCGATGCGCCTTCACTTCCATGTGCTTCGATTCAGCGGCACCATAGGTGAAGGTCATGTCCTGCAATTCACATTCGCCGCCCGCGTCGCATACCGGACAATCCAGCGGATGATTCCCGAGCAGCAATTCAATAGTCGCCTTGCGCGCTTGCTTAACTTCGTCGCTCTGATTGGTCACCACCATGCCTTCGGTGATGGGCACGGTGCAAGCAGTCTGCAGCTTCGGCATCTTGTCGATGCGCACCACACACATGCGACACGCCGCCTGCAGCGACAATCCGGGGTAATAGCAGAACGAAGGGATCTCGATGCCGACCGTCTTGCACGCTTCAATGAGCAGCGTGCCCGCGGGTGCGGTGATCTTCTTGCCGTCGACAGTGATGGTTACGTCAGCCATGAGATCTTTCTATGCCTTCTGCAAAAACGTCTTATGCGAATGCCGGCTCGGGTATCTGCTTCTTGCTTTCAAACGGGCACGGCTTGCCGTCCAGGTGATCCTCGAATTCCTGCCGCCACTTTTGCACGATAGACATCGTCGGGATCGCAGCCGCGTCGCCGAGCGGACAAAACGTCCTGCCGAGCATGTTCTGCGCCAGATAATTAATATTGTCGATGTCCTTCTTTACACCGCCGCCTGTGTGGAAGCGGGTGAGCGTTTTCTTCAGCCAATCGGTACCCTCGCGGCAGGGGATACACCATCCGCAGCTCTCGTGTTGATAGAACTTCATCACGCGCAGCGCAAAATTCACCATACAAGTATCTTCGTCGAGGACGACAACGCCGCCAGAGCCAAGGAACTCGCCACGCTTGGCAAAGCTGTCAAAATCGCAGTTGATGGCTTCGGCTTCTTCCGGCTTCAGCAAGAAGGTGGATGATCCCCCGGGAACGACCGCCTTCAACTTCTTGCCATTCGGGATGCCGCCGCCGACTTCGTAGATCAGCTTCTTCATCGGATAGCCGAGCGGCAATTCGTAGACGCCAGGCTTGTTCACGTGTCCGCTAAGGCAGAAGAGGCGAGTGCCGCCATTCTTCTCGGGGCCATAGCTCGCATACTTGGCGCCACCCATGAGCAAGATGTGGGGAACTGCGGCGAGCGTCTCGACATTATTTATGACGGTCGGGCCGCCCCAGAGGCCTACTACCGCAGGAAACGGCGGGCGAATGCGCGGGATGCCGCGCTTACCTTCGAGCGATTCCATCAGCGCGGATTCTTCACCCACTTCATAAGCACCGGCGCCAGTGTGCCAGTAAACGTCGAAGTCGATGCCGCTGCCGAAAATATTTTTGCCGATGAATCCCTTGGCTTTGGCCTCGTCAAGCGCTTTGCGGGTGATGTCGACCAGATAGCGATACTCGCCTCGAATGTAGATGTATCCTTTGCGCGCGCCCACGGCTAGGCCAGCGATGAGCACGCCTTCGATGACTGCGTGGGGATCGTGCTCAAGGATCAAGCGGTCTTTGCAGGTGCCGGGCTCGGATTCATCGCCATTTACGAGAATGTATTTCGGCTTGGCTGATTCCTTCGGGACGAAGCTCCACTTCATGCCGGTGGAGAAGCCGGCGCCGCCGCGGCCGCGGAGGGCTGAAACCTTGACCTCATTGATGATCTCCTCGGGCTTCATCTGCAAGGCCTTTTGCACGGCCTTGTAGCCGTCGAGTTCGAGATACTTCTCGATCGACGCCGCGCCTTTACCAAAGCGCGCGGAGATGATCCGAACTTCGTCGGGATGTTGAACCAAATCCGCCATTATTGCTGTGCCTTATTGCGGTACGTTTCCAGAATCTTGTCAGTCTTATCCGGCGTTAAGTTCTCGTGGAAGTCGTAATTGACTTGCATTGCGGGCGCCCAACTACACGCGCCGATGCATTCCACTTCTTCCAACGAGAAGACACCGTCGGAAGTCGTCTGCTTGTTGCCGATGCCTAGAGACTTTTCGCAGTGCTTATAGAGGGCGTCGCCGCCGCGCAGCAGGCAACTGATGTTGGTGCAGACCTGAACGTGAAATTTGCCCATGGGCTTGGTACGCAACATCGAGTAATAGCTGACCACGTTCTTCACTTCGAGTTCGGTCAAGTCGGTCTTCTGCGCGAGATATGCGATAGCCTCCGCGGAGATGTAGCCGAGTTCGTCCTGGGTGTAGAGCAGCATGGGGACGAGGAACGACCGCGTCGTCGGATACTGCTGCATCTTCTCCGAGAAGAATTTGTCGAGTTTTTCGCTGACGACCATTACCGGTCTATCTCCCCCAACACAATATCGATGCTGCCGATGGCGGCAACCACATCTGCCAACAAGCGGCCTACGCACATCGTGTTGAGCGCCTGCATGTTGGCGAATGACGGCGAACGCATGTGCACACGGTACGGCTTCGCAGTACCGTCGCTGACAATGTAGTAGCCCATCTCTCCACGGGGCGATTCGACCGCCTGATAGACCTCGCCCGGCGGTACGGCAAAACCTTCAGTCACGATCTTGAAGTGGTAGATGAGCGCTTCCATCTGCGTCTTCATCTTTTCGCGGTCGGGGAGAACGATTTTGGGTGCGTCCATCTTCACCGGGCCGCTGGGCATGCCCTCGAGCGCCTGCTTCACGATGCCGATCGACTGCCGCATCTCTTCGATGCGCATCAGGTAGCGCGTATAGACGTCGCCACCGGTCGAGACGGGGACCTTGAACTGAAATTTCTCGTAGCTGGAGTACGGCATGTCGCGCCGCAGGTCCCAATCCACGCCACTAGCACGCAGCGAGGGGCCAGTCACTCCGAGCGCGATGGCATCTTCCGCGGTGATGTGGGCTACGCCTTTGGTGCGCCCGATCCAGATGGAATTGGTCGTCAGCAGGCCTTCGTATTCGTCCACCTTCTCATTGAACGTTGAGGCAAACTTCTTTACGCGCGCAAAGAAATCCAGGGGCGGCTCCATGGCCAGGCCACCAATGCGGAAGTAGGACGTCATCATGCGCTGCCCGGCGACGTTCTCAAAAATGCGCAGGATGTCTTCGCGCTCGCGGAAGCAATACAAGAAGACCGACATCGCGCCCATATCAAGCGCTTGCGTGCCCAGCCAGACGAGATGGGATGCGATGCGCGTGAGTTCGTTGAGGAGAACGCGGATCCATTGGGCGCGGGCGGGCGGCTCCATCTCCAGCAATTTTTCCACGGCCAACACGTAGCAGAGGTTGTTGGTCATGGGGCAGAGATAATCGATGCGATCGGTCAGGGTCACGACCTGCTGGTAGAACTTGGCTTCCGCAGTTTTCTCGATGCCGGTATGCAGGAAGCCGATATCCGGCATCATGCGCACGACTTTTTCCCCATCGATCTCCAGCAAGAGGCGCAGCACGCCGTGGGTGGATGGGTGTTGCGGGCCCATGTTGAGGATCATGGTCTTGTCTTGCGTCATCTCCGCCGACGCGGTGAAAGAGAGGTTACCCATCAGCGGTAGCCCTCCACCGGATAGTCTTTGCGCAGCGGATGGCCTTCCCAATCGGTCGGCATGAGGAGACGCCGCATATCGGGATGGCTGAGGAAGCGGATACCGAAGAGGTCAAAGATCTCGCGCTCGAAATAATTGGCAGCGGGCCACACGCTGGTGATGGATTCGACCGCGGCGTTATCACCTTCGAGCGCCACCTTCAGGCGGACGCGCTCCTTCAGCTTGTGGGATAGCAGGTGATAGGCCAAGTGGAAGCGGGGCTCAGTGGGGAACCAGTCGGCGCAGGTGACGTCAGCAAAGAAATTGAAGTCGGCCTTCAGCAGCGTGCAAGCCTCGCGGATGTACTCACGCCCTATATATATAGATAGCTCATTGCGGTCGAATTTGACCGCGCCCACCGCCTCCGGCTTCCACGCCAGCAGTTTTGCCAGCGCGGGATGCGTCTTCAACTGCTCGATGTCGCTGATGGCGTTGGGCCCTTGATTGAGCATCAGTAGGCCTCGCTCTCATCAGTGCGGTTCCAATCGAGCACGCCCTTCTTCCATATATAGAAGAAGCCCACCAGCACGATGCTGAGGTAGACCATCATCTCGCCAAAGCCGAACATCCCATATTTCTGCGTGAGCTCGCGGTATACGACCGCCCAGGGGATGAGGAAGATGGCTTCCACGTCAAACAGGATGAACATCATCGCGACGAGATAAAACTTTACGGAGAAGCGATGCTGGGCGTCGCCAGTGGGGGTGATGCCACATTCATATGCCTGCATCTTCACGCGGTTGAATTTGCGCTGGCCCAGGATGGCCGAAAGCACAATCATGCCGGTGGCAATACCAGTGGCCGCTACGATCTGCATCAACAAGGGCGCGTAGGCGGTTAAGTGATTGTCTGCCATAAAGTTTGCTGGTATATACTTGGGCGCACGAATGGATGCGAACCTTCGACTATAAAAGTCAACTCTCACGGGTGTCAAGCGTTGTGAGGGCAGCGCTGAGGAAAACTTTCAGCGCAAGCACTCGACGCTGAGAACGGCACGCTGCAGGCGCCATCCATGTCCATTTGTGCCGCTGTGATCGGGTCTGAAAACGCATGATCTTTGGCTTTAACACAGACGTCAAAGCTACCGACAACGTCGTCTATCACGTGCAGAGCGAAGCGCGCGTGAATGACCTGCTGCTGCAGACCCAGGTATTCGTGAAAGGCCATTGCATCGGCAAACGCGCTTCTTCCTATGCCGAGCACGCCGTCCAACCGCAATTCTCCACCGAAGAGATGCACGAGATGCTGAAGACCCAGCATAAGCTGATGCTGGAAGGCGTGAAGGCGGGGAAGATGCAGGAGTTGTTCTGCTCTGACGGCGAAGTGCAGGACGTGAACGCCGGTGGACTTGCCATCAAATGGATCAACTCTGATGTCACGTTCAGCACCGGGAAATTGATACTGAAGTTGCTAGTCAACGATCAAGGTGTGGTTGCGGACGGCGCCCTGCTCACCTCGCGCCTGAGTCTGGCGCCGGACGCGCACATCCATTCGCAGTCGATGACGGAAAGCGATGGCAAGTGCGATCTCGAGATCGAAGTCCCCGCCGATGCGGGCAACGAACTGATCGTCTTGGTACGAGCCATGTATGGCGACAATAAATCCGTGACCCGCAAATTCCGCCTGAAGCACGCGTAGCCTTACAATCCTTCTCATGCAAATCCAGATCAACGGGGAGACCCGCATCGTGGCCGGCGGGGCCACCCTCGCGGCGCTCGTCGATTCACTGGGCATGAAGGCGGACCGAGTCGCGGTGGAATTGAATCTCGCGATCGTGCCGCGGGCAAAATGGCCGGAGACGCCGATCCAAGACGGCGACAAGCTGGAGATCGTGCACTTCGTGGGTGGGGGAGCGCGCTAGCGCTCTCGCGGCAGGTTCGTTACCAATAAGATTCGCGTTCACATTCCCTTAACATTTTTCTTGACACGCAACGTGCGAGACCTAGAATGTTTCAAACAATCAGCTATTGATTTGTTTGAAACAAAGCAAGGCCCTTATGCAGTTCACGTCGAACCAAGTCGTTGCGCTTACCGGCATCACACCGCGGCAGTTGCAGTGGTGGGATGAGCGCGGATTAGTCGTACCGCAACGGGTAGGGCGCAATCGGCTGTATTCGATCGAGGACATCGCCGAGGTGGCCGTTCTGTGTCAGTTGCGGCGCAAAGGCTTCTCGCTGCAGCGGGTGCGCAAGATCATGCGCTACCTGCAGCGCGAACTGGGCAAGCGCCTGGTTGAGACCGTGACCGCGGGCTCGGACTATCACCTGCTAACCGACGGCAAGCGCATCTACCTGGAAAACTCAGCGAGCGAAGTCATCGACATCCTGAAGAATGCGCGTCAGCCGATCCTCGGCGTTTGCCTCAGCGACGCGGTGCGCGAGATCCATGCTGAGATAAGGACGCAAAATCTGCCGCAGCGGAGCGACTTGCAAAATGCGACCGCGGGGGCGCGTCCGCGCGCGAAGGCGAAGGCGAGTGGACGGGAGAAGGCGAAAGCAGCGGCGGCGACGGCCCAGGCTGCAACGCGTCCTGGGACGAATACTATCGCCGCGAAGCGGCGCGCCATCTCGTAAGTTTCTTGCCGGGCGCCAGCGGTGACACGATGGGCGCGCGGTGGGGATGTAAGTGGCAAGGAAGAGCACGGGGTAGTTATCCTTCGGAGGTGAGCATGGTTGCGGAACTCAATC
>JBKKBM010000020.1:0-3157 GCA_046714215.1 Terriglobales bacterium
CGTGAGTCAGGACATCCTCGGCGTTATTGCCCGTGAAGCCGCCGCCCTGGTGGAAAGTACCCACCTCGCCCAGGCGGAAGAGGACGGACGCCGCTACCAGCAGGAACTATCCATCGCCGCGCAGATCCAGCAGCGCCTCATGTCCGTGACCCTGCCGGAATTGTCTTACGCCAGCTTGAGCGCCAAGAACCTGCCTTGTAAGGACATCGGAGGCGACTTCTTTGATGTTGTCGTCAACGAAGATGGCCTGACCATCGTCGTCACCGACGTTTCCGGCAAAGGAATCTCCGCCGCCATCCTAGCTTCCATCCTGCAAGGACTCATCTACGCCCAGGTCGTGGCCAAGGTGCCGCTGCCGGAGATCGTCAGCGCGGCCAACCGCTTCCTCTGTCAAAAGGTGCAAGGCGAAAAGTACGCCACCGCTGTCATCCTCCACCTCTCGCCGGACGGCACCACAGAGATCTTGAATTGCGGACACGTTCCTCCGCTGATGATCAGCAATGGCCAGCCCGTGCAACTCAAACACGGCAACCTGCCCGTGGGACTCCTCGCCGTCGCCGATTATGAGAGTCACAAGGTCACCCTCAATCCTGGCGACCGCATCATCCTCGTTACCGACGGTGTCACCGAAGCCGAAGACGCTACCGGCGAGTTCTTTGGTGAAGACCGCTTGCAAGAGGCCGCCACCGTTGCCGACGGACCCTGCTTCGACCACATCTTCGCTTCCATCCGCCAGTTCTGCGGCGACGTCCCCCTCAACGACGATTGCACGCTGCTGGAGTTGGTCTACCGCGGCAAGTCCAAGAACAACACCGACTCCGGCTCCAACATCAAGACCACGTCAACCCCGCCCGCAGCCTGAAAATCCCCACCCTATTCTCAGCCTTGTCAGCCTGAGGCCGGCTTTTGGAAAACTACCCTCGTGACAGGCATTCCTGCCTTTGCAACCCCGAACCAGCGTGCAGTTGCTTTCGGAAGGGGCACGGCTTCAGTCGTGCCATTTTCACCCGAACAAGGGGCCGGCTGTAGCCGCTGAGGTAAATTGCCGCTAGGATTTGCAACCGGAAACGGGAAACCGTCCTACGCCTTCCCCCGCATCTTGGCCATCCACCAGCGCACGCCCACGAACAGAAAGCGCCAGTCGGTGAAGAACTCCGGGGGCTTGCCTTCAAAGTAGTGGCCGATGAACTGCAATATCCATCCGAAGAGGAACAGCCCCACGGGCACCATCCAGAAGTTCGGCATCGGTATGAAGAACGCGGAAACGCCCAGCACCAGCGACGCCACGATCATCGGTATCCCGAACGTATGACACATCCGGTTCACCGGATGCTGATGACTGCTGGCATACTGCGCGATCCACTGCTCGTTCGTGCGGTTACCCAACATGGCGATGTCCTCCGGTGATTACTTGGGATTGGCGCCAGTGTACGCCAAACATCTCCGCCTGCAAAGCTCCACCGCGCTCGTCCATCGGCGCGAAGTCGCGCCAAGGAAATGCTTTCTGGAATCGCGAGGGATTGCTGTGGACATAGCCGGGAACCGCAAGGGCACCCAGGAATTGTTCCCAGAGTGGAACCAGGGCCAGAATGGAGTTTCCCGGAAGGGGAATCACCCGGCCCCCCCACCTTGGACCTTACTGGCAGCTGGTGGCTGGCCGCTGGCCGCTGCGACAGTGTCTTTGCCTTCCTGACGGCTGAAGGCTGGTCGCGGTAGCTGGCAGCTGGCTTTCACCAACTGAGTTACAATTTAAAAATATGGCAGACCAGGCCCCTTCGGAGCGCCCCAAACGCACCACCCAGCCATTGGAAGAGCAGGCTTGGGCGGAGATAGCCAAGGCCAGCCGCGAGGCCTCCGGCAAGAAGAAAAAGCCGCGCGTCGCCATCACCAACCTCGAAGAGCCCGCCATCTCGCAACTGCGAACAGTCTTTGCCAAGTACGGCATCGACACCGTCGTCATCGACAGCGAAGACGGACAGTTCCTGCGCGACCAGAAGTTTGAAGGCTGCGCCCTCAAGCTGAGTGGCGCCGCCGGCACCATCCTCGAGACCGCCCGCAGCAGCGCTTTCAACCGCCATATGGTCGTCTACGGCATCTCCAGCAATTCGGTCATGATCCTGCGCATGCTGAAGTACGGCATCAACGCCATCCTCGACCATCCCATCAACGAGCACACCCTGGAAGAAGTGATCAAGGCCACCCATACGGTGGTCAAAGGGGAGGTGCGGCGCTTCATCCGCGTGCCCCTCTTCACCCTCATCTCGGTGAAGGTGGAAGGCGACGTCACCACCGCCCAGAGCCGCCAGATCAGCGCCACCGGCATGGCCATGGTCCCCAGTAAGCCCCTGGCCAAGGGGCAAAAGGTGACGCTCTCCTTCACCCTGCCCAACACCCAGTTCGTGAACACCGACGCCGTCGTCTGCTGGCTGAGCGAGCGGGAGAAGATGGTGGGCGTCCGCTTCGACCCGCCCGAGAATTGCATCGAACTCATCCGCCCCTGGATCGAAGAGAACCTGGCCTTGTCCTAGTCTTCTTGAAACGGCCGTTGCGGTTCTTTTTTACATCCCGAGCGAGGCGCGAACGACCGTGAGCGCCGTCGAGGCATCCGTACCCTCCCCTTGTAGTCCACGTTGCCCTTACTTTTCTCCGCAGCTCCGCGGGAAAAACCTATCTGCGTTCATCTGTGGCCCCGTGTTCCTACCTTTGCGTTTTTCCGTATTTGGGTTTGCTTCCTCCGTGTCTCTGTGCCTCTGTGGTGAATGATTTCGCTACTCGTACCGCAACGCCTCGATCGGATCCAGATTCGCTGCCTTCAGTGCCGGCAACATCCCGCTGGCCACGCCTACCACCGCCAGGATCACCACCGCCACCACGAGTGTCTGCCCATCGATGATGAGTTGTATGTCGCCCGCTTCGCCGTATTTAGCGATCGCGCTATACAACGTCAGCTTGCCCACCGAGAACGAGACCAAATACGAAAGGAAGATCCCCAGCAGACCGCCCGCGAACGTGATTGCCATCGCCTCAGCCAGAAATTGCATCAGGATGTGCCGCCGTTCGGCGCCCAAAGCCTTCTCAATGCCGATCTCTCGCGTCCGCTGCGCCACTGACACCAGCATGATGTTCATCAACCCCACCCCGCCGATGCCCAGCGTCA
>JBKKBM010000021.1:0-10282 GCA_046714215.1 Terriglobales bacterium
AGAGCGAACGCCTCCGAAGCGTTAGGCCGAAGGTTCGAGTCCCTCCGGGCGCGCCATTTTCTCCACATTCAGGGTGATTCGGCTCCTTGACCCCCACCCTATATGAGCGTAGCCTCGTAGAAGAGTAGTATTTTTCTTCTCTTTCAGGTCTCCTGATCTAAGTCAGCCCATCTGAAGTTCTTTCCTCTTAGAGTTTTCCTCATCAGCACAAAGAACCGAGGCTGACCCGTGTACCTAAAAATCTTTCCGCTGGTCGCGCTGCTGGTCAGCGTGACACTCGCCTTTTTCCCACAGATGTCACGGCTGGCTGTCAGCCTTCCCGCGTTGATGCCGCGCAAGGTGTCAATATGAGCTATTACCCGGAAGCGGTATCGCTGGCCATTCAACCGGCTTCTGAACTCTGGGATGCTGACTCCATTTGTGTGTTCGCGCGGCTGGCCGCGTCGTTTGACGCCGCCGCCAAACTGGACGCGGCGCACGCCGGGTCCGCGCAATCCGTTACCAGTGAATGAAGACAAATGAAGTACCGAGGATATCCACGCCATGCGCTCTGAACTCGTCTTTTCCGCCGCCGTCAACACTCCGAACCGCTTCTTGCTGTGCCGCATGATCTCGATGTCAGCACGGCATGCACTCAAACGCACCGGGTCCTTTGCGGAAGGCATCAACTCTTGTCTGGTGCTGGCCGGTAAGGAAGACGAAAGCTTGGAGTCCGCCCCACATGACCGCCCATGAGTTGGCTTACTACCGCTACTTGCTGGGCGAGATAAAGCTGCTGCACACGCAGAACCAAGCGCAGAGCGTGCTGCTGGATTCATGGAATACGCGGGCGCATGCGGCCCAGCGGCAAGAAAATTCAGACTGGCGCACCGGCGTGGAAAAAATGACGCAGGACCCCACCTTCCGCTCATCGGTCGAAGCGAATCTGGAGCCTCACTTCACCCGCCTGGAGCGGGGATTGAGTGACGCCGCCACCCTTGAGAGCTTGCTGCTGCGCAAGTAAGGCGATCTTGCGATACCTCAAGTGTCCGTTCCGCCCGTAGCCTTTCGTGATCCGATCCAACACCTTCTTGCTACTCACGGGGTTGCCATCCAGCACCCCAGTTTATGATGGTACGGTTCACCGACCACCCATGAACCCTCTCACCGCTGACACCATCATCACCGTCGCCTCCGGTGTGAAGCTGGAGTTCCGCGACGGCGTCGTCCGGCTCTCCCTCGCCGACATCATTCTGGATCCCGGTCCGCATGTACTGACCGTCCTCGAACTCTTTCGTCATCCCCAGACCATGGCCGAGGCTATGGGCCAACTCGGCGACCGTGAACGCGACCCCAAAGTGTGGATGCAGGTCTCCAGCACCATCTATCAGTTCTGGCAGGCAGGTATCTTGCAGGATGCGGCGGCGCCCGTGTCATCCGCGGCCAAACCCATAGCGAAGAGCGGGGTCCATAGCCAGGCACGGATGTTGAATGATCGCTCCCGCACCCACGGATTTCTGCGTGCGATCAAGGCGACGGTCAAGCCGGACGACGTGGTCGTCGATCTGGGGACCGGAAGCGGAGTGCTGGCCATCGCCGCAGCCCGGGCGGGGGCGAAACATGTCTACGCCATCGAGATGACGGGCATGGCCAACGTGGCCGAAGCCATGTTCGCGGCCAATGGACTTAGCGACCGCATCACGCTCCTGCGCGGACGGTCGAACGATCTGGAGCTGCCGGGCGGCATCAAAGCGAACCTGCTGATCACCGAGACCGTGGGTGACGGCCCCTTCGGCGAAGGTATCCTCGAGAGCGTGGCCGACGCGCGCGCGCGGCTGCTCGTGCCCGGTGCACGCATCATCCCGGCGGCGATCACCGTGGGCGTGGTTCCGCTGTGCCTGCCCCAGGACCTGCTCGAACGATACATTTTCACCGCGCCGAATGCGGAAGCATGGAAGCGCGACTACGAGATTGATTTTGCCCCGACCCTGTTGTGCCGCGATCAGGATCATCTGACTTCCGACCTCGCCATTTATCGGCTCCGTACCGCCGATTACCTGCGCTGTGAGACGCTGGCGCCGCCGGTGGTGCTCACCCGCGTCGACTTTGCTAGCCACCCGGGCATCTGTGTGGAGGCGTCCGGCGAGATCAAGATCGGGAAGCCGGGGACGATGCACGGAGTCGCAATGTACTTTGATCTCGATATCGGCGCCGGGCAGTTTCTCTCGACCGCACCCGCAGGTACGCAAGCGCTGACGGTGACGCGTGACAACTCCTGGCGCATTCCCATCTGGCTGCGGCTGCAACCGCTGCCGGTGGTTGCTGGCGACGCTTTCAAGGTGCGCTTTGCTTACGCCGACCAGGTAGGCAAGCTGGTCGTCGACCGGGCGTAGGAAAATTGTTGACGTCGATTGTCCGAACAGAAAGCTTGCCCGTTCGCGTCATCTCCGATAAGTTCGATATCTATATATGTCTGATCTAACTCCTTCTACCCCGCCGCAGTTTGGCACGGCTGAATACGAAAGCGCCGGTGCTGACCACTGCAAGTTCTGTAATCAACCTGTGGGTATGCAGTATTACCGCGTGGGCGAGGCCATGGCCTGTGGCAGTTGCGCAATGCGCCTCAAGACCGAGATGCCGGTCGAGACGGGAAGGGGCTATACGCGCGGACTGCTGTTCGGCATCGGCGCTGCTATTGTGGGCATGGCCCTCTATGCCACCGTCACCATCGTCACCGGATGGGAGATAGGATTAGTCTCGCTCGCCGTGGGGTGGCTCGTCGGCAAGGGCATGGTGAAAGGCGCGCGGGGCTTTGGTGGACGCAAATACCAGATTACCGCCGCGGCCCTCACCTACTTCGCGGTGGCGGTGTCCGCGGTGCCGATCGGGCTCGCACAGATGTGGAAGAACGGGGGCGTGGAGCCAGCTAGGGTCGAGGTGGCTGCCAACAAAGATTCAGGCAAAACAGCAGACGCAGCCAAGGTGCAGCCTGCGGACAATGCGGAAACAGCTGACCTCGAAAATGAAAACGTCGAAGCCGCCGGCGGGGACGGTGAAAAAATGGGACTCGGCGGTGCGCTGCTGACCTTGCTGCTGGTGGGATTGGCCTCGCCATTTCTGGCGCTCGCTAATCCCGGCCAGGGACTGATCGGGTTACTCATCCTCTTCATCGGCATCCATACGGCGTGGCGGTTGACCGGGGCCACGGCACTGGTGGTGGATGGGCCTTTCGATTCGTCGACGTCCAATGCTGCGACCTCAGGAAGCTAACTGAGAACCGTGCCTGACTTCACTCCCCAATTGGTCCGCACCTGTAAACGCTGTCTGGGCGATCTTTCGTCCGGTACGCTCGTCTGTCCGCGCTGCCACGCGTTGGTGCATGCGGAAAAGCTGGAGCAATACTCCGCCGATGCGCGAGCGTTCGAAGAAAAAGGCGAGTTCATGCGGGCGCGGGAGCTGTGGCAGATGAACGTGCCGCTGCTGCCCCCGGACGCGAAGCAGGTGGCATGGATTCGCGATCATGTGCGCGAACTGGAAGTGAAAGCTAGCACTGCACCGCCGCCCAGCGGTATGTCGAAGTGGGGCAAACAATTGGGCGCGCTGGGCCTAGTGGGGTTCGCCCTGTTCAAGTTCAAGAGCGTGATCTTCGCGGTATTTAAACTGAAGTTCCTGGTCAGCCTGGCCTCGTTCGTCGCCGTCTATTGGGCGCTGTATGGGATCAAGTTCGGTGTGGGCTTCGCGATCTCCATCCTCATCCATGAGATGGGACACTACATCGACATCAAGCGCCGCGGCCTGCCCGCGGAGATGCCAGTATTCCTTCCCGGACTCGGCGCTTACGTGAAGTGGCAGGCGCTGGGCGTCTCCAATGGCACGCGCGCGGCCATCAGCCTGGCTGGGCCGCTGGCCGGATGGTTGGCTGCGCTCGTTTGCCTGGGTCTGTGGTGGAAGACTGGGGAAGGATTCTGGGCGGCACTGGCGCGCACGGGCGCGTGGCTGAATGTCCTGAACCTGATCCCGGTCTGGGTGCTGGATGGTGGTCAGGCCGCTGTTGTTCTCACTCGCGCCGAACGCGCCATGCTGCTGGTGGGCGCCGTGGCGCTGGGGTGGGGATTAGGGGAGGGCGTATTCTTTCTGGTGGCGGCGGGCGCGGGCTACCGCCTCTTCACCAAGGACGCCGCCCTGGAACCGAATTACGGTATCACCGCGTATTATCTGGCTCTAATGGTGATCTTGGGCCTGGTGATGTGGACGGTGCCGGCCACCAACCTCGCCTCCGCAGGCCGATAGCTGTTATTCTAGAAGGACAAGAGTAGCCGCTTCTGACCCCCGTTCTTTTGTTCGCAGGACTCCGCAGCTGCGCTGCTTCGCCCTCGCACTTTGCTCGCGCGGTACAGCGCTCGCTCCGCGCTCACCCGTTCACCTGATGGCTTGAACTCTTGTATCTAACAGGTAGGCTTAATGATCTCAGTAAGTAGTTTGACCATGCGCTATGGCGCAAAACTGTTGTTTGAAGATGTTTCCACGGCGTTCACGCCGGGGAAGCGCTATGGCTTAACCGGGCCGAACGGCTCCGGCAAATCCACCTTGATGAAGGTGCTGACCGGCGAGTTGGACGCGCAAAAGGGCAGCGTGGTGCGTCCCAAGAAGTTCGGGGTGTTGCGCCAGGACCAGTTCGCCTTTGACGCGTATCGTGTGATCGATACCGTGATCATGGGTAACAAGCCGCTGTGGAAAGCCATGGAAGAGCGTGAGATCATCTACACCAAGCCGGAGATGACGGACGAAGACGGCATGCGGCTGGGTGAACTCGAGGGCGTGATCGCCGAGGAAGACGGCTACACCGCGGAAGCGGACGCGGCCGTATTGCTGGATGGGCTGGATATCCCCGAGCCCCTCCACCATCGCAAGATGGGCGAGTTGCAAGGCGGGCAAAAAGTACGGGTGTTGCTGGCGCAGGCGCTCTTCGGCCATCCCCAGGCTTTGCTGCTGGACGAGCCCACCAACCACCTGGATCTGGACTCCATCCATTGGTTGCAGGATTTTCTGGTGCACTATGAAGGAGTGCTCATCGTCATCTCCCACGACCGGCACTTCCTGAACAGCGTGTGTACCCATACCGCGGACATCGATTACGAGACCATCATCACCTACACAGGGGCCTATGACGAGATGGTCATGGCCAAGACGCAGGTGCGGTCGCAAGTGGAGGGCCAGAATGCGCAGCGGGAGAAGAAGATCGCGCAGTTGAATGAATTTATCGCGCGCTTCTCCGCGGGCACGCGCTCCAGCCAGGTGATGTCACGTAAGAAGGAAGTGGAGCGGTTGCAGACGGCGGAACTGGCCCGTTCGAATATCGCCCGTCCATTCATTAAGTTCACGATGAACCGTCCCTCGGGCAAGCACGCGCTGGAATTCAAGCACGTGTCCAAAGCTTACGGCGAGATGCCCGTGATCGTCGATTTCACCGCCAACGTGGGCCGCGGCGAAAAGATTGCGCTCATCGGACGCAACGGTGTGGGTAAGTCCACGCTGCTGAAAGCGCTGCTGGCAACCGCGCCCGGTTTGAGCGGCCCAGAGCTTACTAAGGATGCGGGTGAGGTGAAATGGGGTCACGAAGTGCTGATTGGCTACTTCGCTCAAGACCATACGCAGTCCATCGAGAAGGGAACCACCGCTCTGGATTGGCTGCGCCAGTTCGATCCCCAGGCTTCGACGGAAGAGCTGCGCGGTTTGCTGGGCCAAATGCTCTTCCAACGCGACGAAGCGCTAAAAAAGACGGACGCACTCTCCGGCGGCGAGGCGGCCCGCCTGCTCTTCTGCAAGCTGATGCTGCAGAAGCCTAACTTCCTGGTGCTGGACGAACCCACCAACCACCTTGACCTGGAATCGATCAACGCGCTGAACATTGCGCTGCAACGCTACGAGGGCACGGTGCTGCTGGTGACCCACGATCATGATGTGATCGAAGAGGTGGCCACCCGGGTATGGCACTTTGAGGCGGGCAAGATCGAGGATTTCAAGGGGACGTACGACGAATATGCCGCCGCGGTCAGCGCGTAAGCGAGCCAGCGTACGAAACAAAAAATGGGCGCCGGTTTTGCCGGCGCCCATTCTTAATTGCGGAGAGAATAACTTAGCGCTGAATCTTGCGACGCACAAACCGCCCGCCCGCCAGAAGGCCTGAACCCAACAGGAGGAGCGAAGCCGGCTCCGGTACCGTTGTTACCGACCCGGATACTGAGGTCTTGATGACGGAGGCCAAATTGCTGTTGCCCAGTCCCATGTTGAGCAGGTCATTCAATCCCCCGCCCGCCGTGAACTGGAAGGTGAAGACGCCGCTGCCGCCGTTGGGGTTCTGTGCGGCTAATGCGGTCAGGAACGCGCTGGTGCCGCCGCCCACGATATTGATACTGCTAAGAGAGATGCTGACGGCGAAGGAACCTGCGCCATTGCCGGTGATGGTCACAAACTGGATGTTGCCCGTCAGGGTACCGGTGGTGCCGTTGCCGATGGTCATGGTACCGCCGTTGGGGCTGAAATAACCGTTGCTGCCGACGATGCTGGTGAAGGTGAAAGCAGTGGTCGGGTTGATAGCGACCGCCGCGCCTTCTAGCGCATCACCGCTCAGGGTCCCGGGGGTAACGGTCAAGCCGTTGAAAGTGAAGCTGACGCCCGGCGCACCGGTCTGCGTCAACGTTACTCCGCCGGAGAAGCTGATGTCAGTGGCGCTGGCGCTAACGGAAAAAGTCATTAGCGCGACTAGGGCCAGAATAAAAGTCAAGCGTTTCATTGGTATCTCTCCTCAATTTGTGGCGAAATCGCTGCTGGGACGACCAATGCAGGGTCTGGGGAGACCGTCACGAGTCGCAATCTGGCTTATCTACGTGCACGTCGTATGCCGAAGTAACTTGAACATCGCAAACCGATATAATCCCTCGTATTTTCATAGGGTTTTGAGTCCGAGCCAAAACTTTGGGCTCATCGGAAGTTGCAAGAGTTTGCGCATTCTGCGCAAATAGTCGCCACCCGATGCATTATTGATTAAGCTTGCGGAATCCCTTTACCCGTATGAAAATGCGGGCTCCCCACATGGTTCCAAGACTGACAGCTGATGACTTCCGCAAACAGGCAGAGTTTCGCTACCATTTGCGTCGCTTCCTTCGTTCCTCTGAGATCCATGCGAAGGCTCACGGTCTGGAACCAAACCAGTACCAATTGTTGCTGGCTATCAAGGGCCTGCCCTCGGACTGCACTCCTAACATCAGTACTCTGGCGGAGCGTTTGCAGATCGAGCAGCACAGCGCGGTGGAATTGGTGGATCGTTCCGTAGGGAAGGGCGTAGTAGAGCGCTTTCGCGACGGAGCGGACCGCAGAAAAGTCTATCTCCGATTGACGGACGCAGGCGAAAAAATGGTGATGGAGATCGCGGTGCGCAACCGGCAAGAGTTGCTGAACTCACTGCCGGCGTTCATGGAATTCCTAACGACTTTGCGGTAGCTTGACCTCACCCGGCTATGCGCATCCAGCTGCCTCATCCTGACTACGAGTGGCAACCCATCTCCCGCATCGCGCTGTATGGATGGTTGGCTTTTTACTCGCTGTACATGATCCACGCGCTGCGCGCCGTGGACTTCACCTTTGTATATCCCGTGGAAGTGATCCTGCATGAGGCGGGTCACCTTCTGTTCAGCTATCTGGGAGACACGCTGACGCTGTGGGGCGGTACGCTCTTCCAATTGCTGGTGCCGGCGCTGCTCGCTCTCTCGTTTGCGTGGCGCGGCCACACCACCGGCGTGGTCTTCTGCTCTTTCTTTTTCTGTGAGAGCCTGCTCAACGTCGCCGTCTACATCGCCGACGCGCGTGCCTTGGACTTGCCCCTGATCACGGTGGGTGATGTAAGTGATGACGGTGTTCCCCACGACTGGTGGAACATCCTGAGTCGGCTGGGGCTGTTGCAATATGACACGCGCATCGCCGCAGTGGTGCGGGCGCTGGGATGGCTGGGCATGGTGGCTACGCTGGGCTGGATGATCTTTATGGCGCGCAAGCTGGAAGCGGAAAGCAATGCGTCTCTGCCGCCAGCCCGTGCTCAGGCCGGGCGCTGAGTCTTTTTGGGTGGGGCAGCCTTGCGGCCTGTCGCGGACGCTTTTAATTGCGCCACTTCCCGCAACGACAGCGCCCGATACTCCCCCGGATCCACGTCGAGTTGCAACGTACCATAGCGCACGCGCTTGATCTTCTCCACGCGGTGGCCCACCACTTCAAACATCTTGCGGATCTGGCGGTTGCGTCCCTGGATGAGGGTGACCTCGTACCAGGGATTGTCACCGCGCTTGAACAACGAGACGCGCGCCGGGGCAGTTTTCACAAAGCGTGCGCCCTTGCCTTCACCTTCCGGGATGCGGACGCCGTCGCGTATCTTTTGCAACGCCTCTTCCGGCGGAACGCCGCTGACCTTCACCAGATAGGTCTTAGGAACGTGCGCGGAAGCCTTGGTGAGAAGATTCGCCAACTCGCCGTCGTTGGTCATCAGCAGCAAGCCTTCGGTGGCGTAATCGAGGCGTCCGACGGGATACAGGCGCAGGCCGGGCTCCTTCATCAGGTCGAGCACGGTGGGACGGCCTTCCGGGTCCGACGACGTCGCTACATATCCCTTGGGTTTGTGCAGCAGAAAATATGCGTGCCGTTGCGCGCCCTGGAGCAGTTTGCCGTTGACCTTGATGTGGTCGTGCTCGAGGTCCGCCTTGGCGCCCAGCTCCGTCACGATCTGGCCATTGACCGCGACCAGGCCTTGCGTGATCAGTGCTTCGGCTTTGCGCCGGGAGGCGATGCCCGCGGCGGCGATGATCTTCTGCAAGCGTTCGGCGGCCATCTTAATTTTCCCCCGCGCGCGGCGTCGCGGGCGCTTGGTCTTCCGGTTCCGCCGTTTGGGCAAAAGGGGGCCGCGCTTCCGCCGGGTCGTCAGGAATGCCGGTAGCGTCGCCCATCGGACGATGATCAAAGAGATCTTCCTGGCCGGAGTCATGGGTCATCTTCTCGAACTCTTCCATGCTGGGCAGCTCGTGGACGTCTTTCAAACCGAAGCGAAGGAGGAAGTCCTTGGTCGTCTTATAGAGGATCGGGCGCCCGACCACGGCCTTGCGTCCCGCCGTGGTGATGAGTTTGCGATCGAGGAGCGTGGCCAGCACGCCGCTGGAATCCACGCCGCGGATCTCAGAGATCTCCGGCGCCGTAACCGGCTGCTTGTAGGCGATGACGGCCAGCGTCTCCAGCGCCTGCAGCGACAGCCGGATGGGCGGCTTCAGGCTCCTGGCGAAGGAACGCACCACATCGTGATGCTCCGGCTTGGTGGACATGCGATATCCGCCCGCGACCTGGCGGATCTCCATGCCGCGCTCGCTGTGGGCGTAAACGGCGATGATCTCGTCGAGGACGGCGCGCAACTTGGCGCGGACCTCCGCCTTCTGTGCCTTGGGGTCCTGGGAGACTTCGGGAGCAGCCTCTGGCACTTCGCCTTCTCCACCGGCGGGACGCACCAGCGCTTCGAGCAGTCCCGCTTCCTGCAACAGGGAGGCGAGCTGGTCGAGGCTGACCGGCTCTTCGGCGGCGTAAATGATGGCTTCGATCTTTCCGTGAATGCTCATGCCGTGAATACTCATGGATGAAATCATTTCCAGTCGTCGCGGACCGGGGCCGCTTCGCTCATGACCTGGTCGAACGAGGGATGCTTCTTGACGATGATGTCACTGAAGACGCGGTCTTGCCGCAACAAGATCGCCTGCAGACGCACCAGCTCCAGCAACGCCAGGAAGGTGCAGACCAGCGCATTGCGGGAGTTCAGGTTGCGGAGCAGCCGCTTCAGGCGGATGGGCCGGTCTTCCAGCATCAAACGCTGGCGAATGTACCCGATCATCTGGCCCACGGTGACGGCGTCTTCATCGATCTCAACCATGGGCCGGTTGGCGGCGCGGTCCAATATCTTCTGGAAGGTACGCGCCAGATCAAGGACGTCGGCGGCCAGCTCCGGCTCCGTGCCTTCGTCGTCTCTGAAGTCTTTCAGGTTCGGATTCGAGGCGACCGCTTCTTCAACATGCTGCTTCTGCAACAGCATCTGCGCGGCGTTCTTGAACTTCTCGTGCTCGAGCAAACGCTGCACCAGCTCATTGCGGGGATCTTCCTGCTCTTCCGGCGGGGCGTCCGGATCGCGCGGCAGCAGTGTCTTTGACTTGATGTGGATGAGCAGCGACGCCATGTAGATGAACTCAGAAGCCATATCGACGTCGAAGTTCTTGATGCGCTC
>JBKKBM010000022.1:0-3085 GCA_046714215.1 Terriglobales bacterium
CATCCGCCGGCTCCAGTAGATCCACTGAGCGTCGCGTTCAAGCTGCGCCGCCCCCGACCTACGGGGTTGTTGAAGCTGGCAGTTCTTCTCTATTCGATGTCCCACAGCCGCAGCCGATACATTTTCCGCATCGCCACGACGGGTATGTTGTGAGACCGAACAGCTAAATTGTACATCGGGCCTGATGAAAGCCTAAAGCGCGCTCTACTGCAGCACGTTCAGCGCTGGCGGCCTGACCGGGGAGTCGCCCCAGGGCATTTGCAGCTCCGGCATCGGCGCCGCCTTGAACAACTTGCGGCACGGCTTCGCCAACCATCGCGCCCAGCGGTTCGCCTTGTTCCGGCGCGCGCTGTCGGTGGCAATTCCCGTACTGGCATACATCTGCCGATAGAGTTTGGAGATGAAGATGAAGGCCAGTCGCGACCGCAGCGTGGGCGTGCAGCTTGACCGCTTCCAGATGGACTTCATGCTGTAAAAGCCGTCCCACACGCCTTGCGTCCGCTGGCGAAGTTCTTCCGAACTCATCGTCGGATGCGGCATGAACATCTTCGGACGCTTGTCCGCCGGGATCAACCAATACCGCGTCAGCGGCACGCCTTCCACCTTGGCCGGCTCGTCGCCCTGCGCCTTTTCCCAGCGCTCGAAGTCCACGGTGCCCGGAAAGGGTGTCAGCATCACGAATTGCGCAAACGTCAGTCCGGCTTTTTCTGCCAGTTCATGCGTTGCGGCAAACGTGTGCTCGCGGTCCGTAGGCAGCCCAAAGATGAACGACCCCAGCACGTGGACACCGTGATCACTGAACGTCCGCAACCGGGCCACCAGGTTGTCGCCCGAAAGATTGAAGTCCTTATAGACCGCCTTCAGTCCTTCCGGAGTCACCGCTTCCACGCCCACCAGCGCGCCTTTGATCTTGGCCTTTTTCATGGCCTTGAGGAATTCCAGGTCTTCCGCGGCTTCCATGGTGATCTGGGTGAAGAAGATCATGTCCTTGGGCAGCGCCGCCAGCCGCTCCATCAATTCAAAGCGCTCCGTGCGGATGGCATTCAACTCGTCCACCCGATGCTGGTTGCCCTGGCGCTCGGCCAACTTCAGGTCGGTCAGCGACACCGGGTAAAAATTGTCGTCCGCCAGCGCCACAAAGCGGTAGCCCCGGCGCCGCAGTTCCACAATCTCTTCAATGACCGCATCGCTCGCCCTCTGCCGCGGTTTTTGCCCGTCCGTACGCCACACCGAGCAGAACGAGCAATGCTTCGGACATCCGCGCACCGTCTGCACTGACGCCCACATGTAACTATCCGGAGGCAGCAGGTCCCAGCGCGCCGCCTTGAATTGTCCGGCTTCGATGCGGCCACCTTCGTAGATGTCATGCGGCTTACCGCTGCGGCAATCATTGAGTGCCTTGCCCCAGGCGATGTCGCCATCGCCCTTCACTACCGCATGGGCCCCGCCGCGTTCAAATGCTTCTTCGCTGTACAGCGTCGCCTGAATCCCGCCGAAGACTACCCACGCCCCGCGTTCCCGCGCCATCCGTCCTACCGCGTATCCCCGGAGCGCATTCCCTGTATGAATACCGATCCCCACCACATCCCCGGGCGCAATGTCCTCCGGATCGATGTGCTTGAGCGTCTCATCGCAAATGATGGGGTCGCCAAAATCGCTCGGCGTCGCTCCCGCCAGCACATACAGCCACCGCGGGGTGATCACCGCAATGCCAAACGATGTGTCGCTCGGGTTGACGAGGTGTACTCGCATTCTTTAAGCCTTTCCGCTTGGGAGACCAGGGGAGCGCGAACAGGTAGTCGTGAATGAGGTGTGTCCGGCTGCTAGGTTTGATGCCAAGCCGGCTATGGAATGTTCGTTAGCGAACACTAATGTTCCCACCCTAAGCGGGCAGGCGGGGCAGAGTCAAGCCACCCCGCCCACTTGAGTCGTATCTCATAGTAAAGAAAAGGTAAAGAAAAGTCAGCTTTTAGCGTTTGGCGTCGCCTTTGACCATCGGCTTTTTCTGCGCCTTCCAGTCACTCATCGAGCCGTCATAATTGATGACATCATATCCTAAGTACTTAGCCACAAAGTAAGCGAAAGACGATTGCCATCCTGTCTCGCAAACGGTCACGGTCTGCTTCGTGGTCGTCACGCCTGCCATTTCCAGCTTCTGGCGCAGGTCATTCGGCGCGGATAGCATCGGCATGGCATCGCTCACCAGGTTCTTCTCCCAGAATAGCGGCGACGCTCCGGCAATATGCCCAGTGCGATAGCGCGCTAAAGGACGCGCATCGATCAAGGTCGCACTATCCACCAGTGATTCCACCTGCTCCCGCGACGCCAAGATCTTCGGGTTCGGCGTCACCGTGAAGTCGGCCTTCACAAATGTCGGGGTCTCCGTTGAAAGCGCCCGCTTCTCCATCAACCACTTTTCCAGGCCGCCATCGAGCAACGCCGCGCGGTCTCCGTGGCCAACATAGTCCAGCGTGAAATACGCCCGCGCCGCGGTCGGCTGCCAGTCGTTGGCATAGAGCACCACCCGCGCCGTGTCGCCGATCCCCAGATCAGCAAACGCCTTCTGCAGGTTCTCATTGGTCGGCAACTCTGAACCCGGCGGCTCGTTGCGGACGAAGCTGTCCGTGGACAACCAGCGCGCGCCCGGGATGTGGCCACCTTCGTAATCCGCCTTTGACCCGCCTACATGGACGATGATCACCTTCGGGTCGTTCAAATGCTGGGCCAGCCATTCCGTCGAGACCAACATCTCGCTGCGGACCTTGGGCACGGCCTTGCCAGCCTTGGCCGCCTTCGCGCGGTTATCGTCTTTGGCCTGCGCCGCCGCCACGCCCACCAGCATCGCAACTATCAAAGTCACCATCAACAACCGCTTTATCCAAAGCATTAAGACGTTCCTTTGCCGATCAGCCTTTGCCCATCAGGAAATGTATGAAACCTTGATTTCATCATACTCCGCCCCAACTTTCATCGGGTAAGAGTTGTGACGAATGGGACGGGTTCGAAGGCACCGATCGGCCAGCATCCGGCAGCGGACGTGAAAAACAGGTAGACTTGGCCGATGAGCGCCAAGTCTGAGCAAGTC
>JBKKBM010000023.1:0-9775 GCA_046714215.1 Terriglobales bacterium
GATCGACAAGGTGCCGAGAGAACTTAGCGCGTCGCAACATCAAGCATTGAACCACCTGGCCCAGTTGGCGCTGCGCCTGCTGCACAGCAAATCCTCTAAGCTTGCTGCTGCCCCAGGGGAGCACAAGAAAAGCCTGTCGGTTCCGGCAGTGAGCCGCAAAAAAAAATGTCGGTAAAGGATGGTCCAGTACCGGCTGAAATACGCGCCCCAGCCGACCCATACTCCCGAGCCCTTTTGTCCCCTCCCCACAAATTCGCCATAATTCCCTTTCTTTTAGTAAAATAGAAGTGCGTTTGTAAGAAGCGGTCGTGAAGCGGTTTCTGCGTGTGCAATGCCTGCCTCAGCTGTCCTCCGATTCGGTCCAACGTAATATCAACGTAAAGGAACACCAGCTTCCATGGAACAAGGAACAGTAAAGTGGTTTAACGACGCCAAGGGCTTTGGATTTATCAGCCGCGCGAACGGTGAAGACGTATTCGTTCACTTCTCCGCCATTCAAGCTTCGGGCTTCCGTACCCTGAAGGAAGGCCAGGCCGTGCAGTTCAACGTCGTCCAGGGACCGAAAGGCTGGCAGGCGGAAAACGTTCAGCCGGTCTAACTCCGGGCTTACGCCCTGGGGCTAAGAGACGAATAACACCATAGGGGGCGGCACCTCAGCCGCCCTTTTTTGCTTGCCGCGCGCCCAAAATCGGCGATCCCCGTTTAGCTTGAGATCAGAACGGGAAATCAGCACGGAAAATCATAGGAATCGTTCACCGGAACACAAGGAATATTTTGCAGATCAGCATTCGTAATATCGCCATCATCGCCCACGTTGACCACGGCAAAACGACCCTGGTCGACGCCATGCTTCGCCAGAGCGGCACCTTCCGCTCCAATGAGGCGCTCGTCGAGCGCGTCATGGACTCCAACGATCTCGAACGTGAGCGCGGCATCACCATCCTGGCCAAGAACACCGCCGTTTTCTATCACGACGTCAAGATCAACATCGTCGACACCCCCGGCCACAGCGACTTTGGCGGGGAAGTCGAGCGCGCCCTCAAGATGGTGGACGGCGTCATGCTCCTAGTCGACGCCAGCGAAGGCCCGCTGCCCCAGACCCGTTACGTGCTGGCCAAGGCGCTTGAACAACACCTGCCTCCTATCCTTGTCATCAACAAGATCGATCGTCCTGACGCGCGCGCCGCGGAAGTGCTGAATGAGGTCTATGACCTGTTCATTGACCTCGACGCCCGCGAAGACCAGCTCAATTTCCCCGTCCTCTACACCAACGCCAAGCTGGGTACCGCGACCACGGACATCAAGGAGCCCAGCGAGAACCTGCAGCCGCTCTTCGACACCATTCTCCGCACCACGCCGCCGCCCACCGGCGACCCCAAAGGCCCACTCCAGATCCTGGTCGCGAACCTCGATTACAGCGATTACCTCGGACGCCTCGCCATCGCCCGCGTGATCAATGGCACCATGAACGTGAATGAAGAAGTCGCTATCGCCAAGCTGGACAAATCATTTCACAAGACGAAGATCACCAAACTCTTCTCCTTCAGCGGCCTGAAGCGCGTGGACATCGAAAAGACCGATCTCGGCGACATCATCGCCGTCGCCGGCGTGGAGGGCATCACCATCGGCGAGACCATCACCGACGTCGAGAACCCTTCGCCGCTGCCACCTATCACCATCGATGAGCCCACCATCTCCATGCAATTCACCATCAACACTTCGCCGCTGGCCGGGCGCGAAGGTCAATATGTCACCTCCCGCAACCTGCGTGACCGCCTGCAAAAAGAGCTACTGACCAACGTCTCGCTGCGGGTGGACGAACTTACCCCGGACACCTTCACCGTGGCCGGCCGCGGCGAACTGCAACTCGCCATCCTCATCGAGATGATGCGCCGCGAAGGTTACGAATTGATGGTCGGCAAGCCGGAGATCGTCACCAAGACCGTGAATGGCAAGCTCATGGAGCCGGTCGAGCGCTTGGCGGTTGACGTGCCGGAGGCCTTCGTCGGCGTGGTCATCGAGAAACTGGGCCAGCGCAAGGCCAACGTGCACAAAATGAACAACCACGGCTACGGACGCGTCCGCATGGAGTTCAAGTGCCCCAGCCGCGGCCTCATCGGCCTGCGCAGTGAGCTGCTGACTGACACCCGCGGCACCATCGTCATGAACTCGCTCTTCGATGGCTACACCCAATGGCTGGGCGAGATCCCCCATCGCCTAACCGGCGCCCTGGTCTCAGACCGCGCCGGTCATACCACCTCCTACGCGCTGTGGAATCTCCAGGAGCGCGGCGAGTTGTTCGCGGGGCCGGGTATTGAAGTCTATGAGGGCATGATCATCGGGGAAAACGCTCGTGACGTGGATCTTGACGTCAACGTGGTCCGCGAGAAGAAACTCACCAACATGCGCTCTTCCGGCGCGGATGAAGCCATCCGCCTGGTTCCCCACAAGGCCCTGAATCTGGAGCAGGCCATCGAGTTCATCGCCGACGATGAATTCGTCGAGGTCACTCCCAAGAACCTGCGGCTGCGGAAGAAGGTACTTCAGTCCAACCGGCGGCCGAAGAAGGAAAAGGGAAGCTAACCGCTAGCCCCGCTGGGTGGCGGCCCCGCCGGGGCTGCCCCCTCTAGGGCGGCCCCCTACCCCCTATCAGGGCTTTTGCTAAGGCCTCAAGCCGCCCAGTTGTGTTAACGTTATCGGCCTAAGCAAACGGGTTTCGCTTGGCTAACGGGGCCACAGACACAGCCCATGTGGCCGCAGACATAGCAGCACCTGGGCAGCACAGAGTAAGACAGCGGTTTCAGCTCGCATCTCGTCCCCTTCGGACCCTCAGCCTCAGGGACGCGGTCGCGCTTTTCACCACTTCTGCCGGCGAAAATCCCGTGCGGTTCGTTCCCGGGGGGTACGGAAAAGTCTATGGCGCTCGGTTTTGGATTCAACAAGGCAAAGGTCCTCGCCTCGGCGGAGAAGAACGTGCAGCAGGGCAAGCTGCAGAATGCCATCTCCGATTACGAGAAGGTGGTCAAAGAAGATCCTAAAGACCTCACCGTCCTCAATACCATTGGCGACCTTTACTCGCGCATCGGCAACAACGACCATGCGGTCATTTACTTCCGCAAGGTAGGTGACGCCTACGCCGCCCAGGGCTTTACCGTCAAAGCCATTGCCATGTACAAGAAGCTCACCAAGCTGAGCGTCGGCAACGTGGAAAACATCCAGAAGCTGGCTGAGCTTTATACCATCCAGGGGCTGTATAACGACGCCCGCTCCCAGTACGTCCAGGTCGCTGACGGCCACCTGCGCAACGGCAACAATGACGATGCGGCCAAGGTCTTCCAGAAGATCCTGGAGCTGGATCCTGACAACGTAGCCATGCAGACCAAGCTGGCTGACCTCTACATCAAGCTGGGCAAGAAGACCGAAGCGCGCAACATCTACTTCACCGCCGCCCAGTCGCTCTACAACAAGCAGGCCATGGACGCGGCCGATGAGGCCCTGGGCAAAGTCCTCACCCTCGATCCCAAGAACGTGGACGCCCTGCTGCTCAAAGGCGCTATCGCCGCGGAATCAGGCGACGGCAAGGCCGCCATCGAGTGCCTCAAAGACATTCCTGACCTCGATTCCCGGCCCGATGCGCTGCGCAGCCTCTTGCGCGCCCAGATCCAACTCAAGCAGTTCGATGAGGCCGCTCCCATCGCCAGTAAGTTGATGACCGTCCACAATGACCTTACCGGCATCAACTGGGTGGCGGACGGATACATTGCCGCCGGCCGGATGGAGGAAGGCATCAAGCTGTATGAACAGTATGCCGATCAGGTGCTCGCCGCCAATGGCGCCGCGCTCATCGCCTCGCTCAGTTCTGCCATCAACAAGGTCAAAGAGAGTTCTGTGGCCCTTGAAGCCATGCGGAACCTCTTCCGCAAGGCCAATGAGACCAGCCACGAAGCCGAGATCATGGAACTGCTCGCGCACGCCTATGTGACCGATGGCAACCTGGTTAAAGCCAAGGAGCTGTACCACCAGCTCGCCGAAAGCGAACCCGAGAACCCACTTCACCACCAGAACTATAAGCAGGTGGTCGGCATGCTGGGCGAAGACTCCACCACCCGCCCGTTAACCACCGAACAGGCACAGCAGCCCTTCATGACCGACGAACCTGCATCTGAGCAGGGCGCCGTCATCCATCATGAATACGACGCCGAGACCGCTGCCGCAGTCCAGGCCGCGCTCACCGATGCCGAACTCTTCGATTCCTATAATCTCGCCGCCAAGGCCATTCCGCCGCTCGAAGCGGGCCTCAAAAAAGCGCCGCGTGATTCCCAACTCCACGCCCGGCTGATCCAGGTCTATGTCAAGAGCGGACGCTTCCTCGAAGCCGCCCGCAGTTGCAACGTCCTGAAAGAGATTTTTGCCGAGCACGGCCACGCCGCCGACGCCCAGAGTTATGCCGACTTGACCGCTAAGTATCTCAGCCAAGCTGGCGCCGCTCCGGATGCTCTTGACATTCCTGCCGACGAGACTCCCGCCTTCACTATGCCTACGGCGCCGCAGATGACCACGGCCCCGGGCGTCACTGATTTCGGTTTTACCGCCGCCACTCCTGCTCCCCTTCCCGGGGACTCCTCTTCCGTCAATCTGCTCAATCTTTCGCCCGCCGCCGCGCCCGCCGCACCGCCTCCCGCCGCTAATGACGATTGGGAGAGCATGATGGTCGTCGAGGATGCTCCGCCCGACGCCGCTGCTCCCATCGAAATGGACGTCACTCCGCCTCCCGCCGAAGCTGTTCATCTTGAAGCTGCCCCCGCGGAGATTTCCATGGCCGTGGAGCTGCCCCCGGCTGAGGCCGTCGCTGAGTTTTCGTTCGAAAGCACTTCCGACGCTGCGCCCGCCGTTGCACATATTGAGATGGCCGTCGAACCGATGGTGGTCGAGCCGCCTCCGCCTTCTCCCCCACCGCCTCCACCTCCGAAGGTAGTCGAGCCGCCTCCGCCACCAAAGGTGGTCGCGCCTCCCCCTCCACCCCCGCCTCCTCCGGCCCCGGCCGCTGCGGCCAAAGCCCCTGCGCCAGCACCCGCCGAAGACATGGACATCCTCGGAGACCTGGTCTCTGACCTCGAAGAATCTCTCGGCGACCTTACGTTTGGCGCGCCTCCGCCGCACGCGAAGCCGGCCCCGCCGGCTCCCGCTCCAACTTTGTCCGCCGCCGCTGCTTCCACTCCGGTCGCTCCCACCATGTCATCCGCACCCGCTCCGGTTGCGCCGGAATCCGTCCCCGCCGGCTTTAGCTCCATGGAACACGAGATGCCGACCGCTGCCCCCGAGATCGAACATCACGAAGCCGCCTCTGAACTCTCTGACATGTTCTCTGAGTTCAAAGAGGACGCCGAAGCCAGCTCCGCCGAAGCCGAAGATCCCGATACGCACTACAACCTCGGCATTGCTTTCAAAGAAATGGGACTGCTTGACGAGGCCATCGGCGAATTGCAGAAAGTCTGCCACGCCGTCGACAAGGGGCATCCGTTCTCCCAGGCCGTGCAGGCCTACACTTGGCTGGCGCAATGTCTGGTGGACAAAGGTGTGCCTCAGGCCGCCATCCGCTGGTACGAGAAGGCGCTGAAGATCGCCAGCATGGACGAAGAGAGCCGCTTGTCTGTGTACTACGATATGGCCTGCGCCTATGAGATGGCCGGCGACCAGAAAAAGGCTTATCAGACGTTCATGGAAGTCTATAGCTCGAACATCGACTACCGCGACGTCGCCGAGCGCATCAAGACCCTGAAGGTCTAGGAATCCCAGCGCCGTAGGCGCGGAAACGAAGGCCGTGTAGCGGGCTGAGTTTAGCCCACCACGGCAGTGGTGGGTAGGCTGCGGAAAAGGAGCGAGCCCCGGAGGGGCGACACTCTAATCCAGCAACTTCCCGATTGGCCCCAGGTCCAGATTCAGATCCTCCGGCTTCAATCCAAACGTCGTCGTCAGCTCGTGGATCTTCTGTTCCAGCTTCATCAGCGCCTGCCCCATCTCTTCCACCTGCTCATCCGTAAGCGTTCCGCCTTCCATCCGCCGGATCGCCTGCCGCTCCAGCAACCGCCGCAACAACTCGATCAGCGTCAGTACCAGCTTGGCCAGGCCTTGCTCGATCGTCTCCGGGGTGCAGTCTACGCGTTGTTGTCCGCCCGCCGCCGCGGCCTGGAGCTGCCGCTTGAGGTCGGCAACGGCGGCTTCCACTTCATCGGGCGTGATCTTGCGCGCGTCGGTCATTTGCGTTCGTCCAGCGACAGGTCAGGATAGCAGTTCACATATTCCGTCGGCGGCCACGGTCCGGAGACCCGCAGCGTCGCTTGCCCCAGCGCGGCGATCTTATCCCGAAACTCCGTTACGACCTCCCGGGGGATCAACGCGAAGTAGCGGTTGCCGCGCTGCTTCCATTCCGCCTGGGCAGCTGACTTCATCAGACTTTCCAACTCGATCACTCGCTGCGCCGCGTCGAACTTCGCCTTGAGATACGCCGTGCCTGTTTCCGACGCGGGCGCCTCAGCCGGAATGCTGACGCGCACCTCCATCTGCACTCGGTCGCGCAGTCGGCGCAGGTCGGCGAGGTAGGCGTCGCTGTTGCGCTCGAGAAACTGTTCCAATTCGGCTTGCGAGGGCAGCAGCGTGGGGAAGCGGAAGGGAATGACCGCTTGTTTCTCGAAGACGTGGTTCACGACCCAGTGAAAGTCGAGAGCATCTTTCTTCAGCTCTTCGGCGGAGCCTCCGGGGAAAGCGTCATAGCGGCTGAAATAGCACACCAGCGGATCGCGCCGCAGCATCTCCACTGCCGCCGCACGCACGCCACGTGGTGGCAATGGAGCCGTGGGACTCTCTTCCGCCATACCATATAGAAGCAGCATCATTTGCGCTTAGGCGCGAGCGGTCGAAGTTCGGGGGGCAGGTGTTTGAGCGCCGTCTCTACGGACGTCAGCACCACGCTCATCCCCAGGTAGATCAGATCTACTCCGGCCAGCGAGATCACGATGCTTCCCTGGATCACCACTCCCGAATTCAGGACGTTGTCCAGGATCTCCAGCAAGGAGATCTCCTGCTCGTCATCAGTACCCAAGGTCAGGGAATGTGGTCGCGTGCTATGCGGACTTGCCATAAGAGGTCGCTATTGAAAGATCATTCGACGAACGAATACGGAGGCCAAGGCCCTGTACATTCGATGCGCCGTCCCTCACCCCAGCGCTGGGCAAACTTCTGTAAGACCGTATCCCACTGTTTGCGTTTGGTACGGGGCAACAGGAAGGACGCTTGCCATTGCAGCCCCGGTTGCGCGCCGCTCACTTTGCCCGTTGGCGCCTCTGCGCGGCTCAGCCGCCGCAATACCGCCGCCAGCTTTGCTGTCTCCGCGTCCGGCGCCGACCTCCGGCTGTTCTGTGCGGCCAGCTGTTTCGCCTTCTGCCGGAGGTAGTCCTGCCCCGACGCGGCGCTGAAGGCCGCGCCCCGCGCGCCGGCGGGAGCGGTCATGAATACTTTGACCCCCCACTCCTCGGCGCCCGCCACTTTCTTGAAGGCCGCCCGCAGCGTTTTTGCCCGTCCAGCTAGGTGCTTCTCCAGCGACGCCTCATTCAAAAACACCGTCCCGAAGCGCGCCGGCAGCAGGTCCATTGCCGCCCCGATCGCGGAGACCGCCCGCTGATGCAACACGCTGGCTTCCGCCAGCCACTCCAGATCTTCCATCCGTCCTTCAATGTCGCTGACGAACCCCTCGGAGACGCGCGTCACCCAGCACTCGAGGCCCGCGCAGGGAATCGCCTCCACGCGGTTCTCATTATCAATGCCGATCGCGTTGATTTTCCCTTTGACCACCGCCGCCGCGCCCTTCTGCGGCAGCGATACGCCGTAGAAATAAAAAGGTCCGCCGGGTCTGATCATGGCGTTTTTCGTCGCGGCTGCGGCCGGCTTCTTCTTCAGGCGAACTGCCATAGTCGTTGGGTGAAGCTCTGCAGCGCCTTTCTTCCGGCGACCTGGTCGCCAAACTCCTCTACCAGATAAACGGCCCGTCCACTATACCGCTTGGCCAGCGCCGCCAGTTGCCCGGCCTGCCAGCGGCTGGCATTCGCGCACCGCGGACACGTCGCTGCCTTGCCCGTACCCGCCATGATCCCCGGCGCTACCCGGTTGATGAACAGCCCTTGCGCGCCCACTTCCATCTCGTCCAGCGCCCCGAGCAAACGCTCCGTCTCGCGCACCGCCAGCGGCTCCGGCAGCATCACGCAAAAGACTCGCGTGGCCTTCGCATCCTGCATCCGCCGGTGCAACTCGCGCAGCCGCTGCCCCAGCGTCGCGATCTCTACCGCCGCATCTTGAGCGAGGGGTAGTGTACGGTGCGCTGCCAGCGTTTTCAACAGCAGGCGCGTCCATTGCAGCATCCGCTCGGGCGTACGCAGCAACTCCAGCGCATGGCCGGTGGGTGCCATGTCGATGATCACCGTCGCCTTTCGTTCGGCGATTAAATCGAGAATGCGGAAGATCGCGAAGATCTCATCCACCCCCGGCGGCACAATGTTCAGTAGCGCGGTAAATATCTGCCGGTCGAAGGTCAAGTCCAGATGCACGCCGCCGCCGGTGTTTCCGGAGAACGCCGCGCCGATCTTTTCTTTCATCCGCCCCGCCCAGCTGCGGAACTCAGCCGTCGAATCGATCTCCAACGCATGAAACAGTTTGTCGCCCAGTACAACGACCGGTTTGGCGCCTATCTCCGCCAGAAACACGTCGTCCAGTGACGGCGCCGGATCGGTCGAGCACACCGTAACCCCTTTTTTCGGATGGACCTCACGCTCATGAAACGCCAGCGCGGCCGAGACGGTTGTCTTACCTACGCCCCCTTTGCCCAGCGTGAACCCCAGCGACGCGCTCACCGCCGGCCACTCCGTGGGTTTCAGCTCGACCTTCTTTACTCGTCCCTTCGCCGCGCCCGCTGTCACCCGCAACGCTTTGCCCGCAAAAATGTGTTCTGCGAACTGCCCCAACATGCGCGCGCCCATGATCGGTTGTCCCGGATCTTCCGCCGTGAGCACGGGCACCCGCGCAAAATTCTTTTTCAGAAACGCGTGTGCCTGTCGCGTGCGCGTCACCCGGGACCCGCAACGCTTACATTTGCTCGCCTGCGTCACCACCCGGTTCAGCACGATCGACCGTATCTTTAGTCCGGAATCTTCCAGCTCCGCATGCGCTCGCACCGATTCATTCAGCGAAAACATCTCCGCTGAGGTCACCAGCACCAACTCAGACGTCTCGCCTGTCAGCGCCTCCACCAACTCCTGCGCCATGCGGTCCCATTCCGCGATGAATGTCGATGAGATCTGTCCGCTGCCGCCAAACCGTTGCGCCAGCCACTGGTCGCGGCTGCCCGCCAGGTCGAGGAAGTTGAGGAACTCGCGGAAGTGTTGCGGCAACTCGAACAGCCGCAAGGTATGCCCGATGGGCGCCGTATCCACTACCACGCGGTCGTATTCGCCGGACTGTAGCAGTTCATGGATGGCCAGCAGCCCGGATATCTCCGCCATGCCCGGCATGGTGGTGTCCAGCAGCGGCTCAATCTCTTTCCGCGAGAATAGCGTCCCATTTTCCAGCAGGTCCAGCATCACCTCGCGATACGGTTTGAGGAATTTTTGGAACTGCGCCGCTGCGTCGATCTGCCAAACGTAGAGTCCGCCCGGCTTGGGCAGTTTGATCTTGGTGGGCTTGCTCGGCAGCTTCACCTCGAACACATCGCCCAGCGAGTGTGCCGGGT
>JBKKBM010000024.1:0-11071 GCA_046714215.1 Terriglobales bacterium
AACACGCCGGTGGCGGTGGCAGCGAACCATGCATCCGACGAAATGTGGATGTCATTCACGCGGGCGGAGAGCTTCGACAAAACCGTCTTGCGGATGGTCCGGTTGCCGGCCGATTTTTTTGACTTCACTGCGGTCCGGCTGGTGGTCTCCACCACATTGGCAACTTGGTCGCGCAGCATCCAGGTGGCCAGGCCGTTGCGCGGATCCATATTGCGCAAATCCAGAGTAAAGATGCCGCGGTTGGTGCCGGCGATCAACGTGCCGCCTGGCGCCTGCTGCAAGGTGAAAACGTCGCGGCCATCAAGGCCCCGGCTGGTCTGCTCCCAGGTAACGCCGCCATCGTTGCTGGAGAAGACTCCGCCGAATTCCTTGTCATTGAGCACGCCAACAAAGATGCGGGCGCTGTCCTGCTGGTCGATGAGGACCGACGATACCTGCCGATGGGCGAAGCCGCGGTTCGACGCGAAGAACGTTTCCCCGCCATTGGCGCTAGCCAACACGCCGCTGCGGTCGGTGGCCAACAGGATGTTCTGGCTCCGCGCCGGATCGATGAGCACATCATTTACGATGATGTTGGCCGCGCTGATGCGCTTCCAGGTGACGCCGGAATCTATGGTCTTCCATAAGCCTTCGGTGGTACCGGCATAGACCACGTTGCGTTGCGCGGGATCTTGTCGCAGCACCCGGGTACGCCGCGCGGAGTAAGGAATGCCCTGCACCTTGCGGAACAGCGAACCGGCTGTCTCGCTCTTGTAAATGCCGGAGCAGGCGCTGGCATAGACCACGGACGAATCCAGTGGGTCGATGATGATGGAAAAGACATCCGAATCGTCGATGATGCCCTGCTTGATGTTGATCCAGGTAAGGCCGCCATCGGTGGTCTTCCACGGTAGATGCCAGGTGCCGGCATAGATGATCTCTGGGTTGCGCGGATCGATGGCGACCGATTCGATATTGCGGATGTCAGCGTGGTTGGGTGGAGAGATCATGCTCCAGCGTTCGCCGCCGTCAAGGCTGCGATAGACGCCATCCAAGGCGCCGGCGATCATCACTTCGGGATTCGAGGGGGCCAGGTCGAAGGAGCGGACCGATCGGCCCTTCATCTCTTTCATCGCTTTCCACGTCTTGCCATTGTCCACGCTGCGGAAGATGTCGCCCGTGTTCTCCTCCACCGACCAGGCGGCGACATAGATCACGCCCGCGCGCTGCGGATGAAAGACAATATGGTCCAGTACCAAGTCGCGGGCATCACCCAGGTGCACAAAGCGTGCCCAGGTCTTGCCATCGTTCTGGGACTGGAAGAGTTGGCCGGCGCTGGTGCCGAGCAGGATACGGCTGGGGGCGTGGGGGTCGCGCCCGAAACTACGGACGTCACCGCCATCCGGGCCGAGCGGCACCCATTGCTGGGCCAGCAAGGTGGAGCTGGTCAGAAACAGACTTGCGCAAAGCAGGAATGCGAACACCGTCGAATTTTTAGTGACTCGGGGAACCATGGCTACCTTTGCTCGGCCAGAGGAGGTTGGGTGTTTGACGCGAAACCGAAGCGGCTTACGAACGCAACTTCCGACTGCCCCCGTATTCTATGATGCGCGTAAAAAAAAGGAAGTAAACATTTCATCCCCAGCTATTACCAAAGTCGTGACGGGGCTGCCCTGGGACATACACCGGCGGTTTCAACCCAGAGGTTTACCCTAGCCGTCCTTGATTGAGGCAAGGAAAAAGGCCGGTCGATGGGAATCGACCGGCCGGTAAATACCGCGTGACTGGTTAACGACGGGCCGCAGGCTCCCTGACCGCCGTGGTTCCCTCTTCCGAAGCGGTGGCGCCGGCGGGCACGATCCAGATGATCGCGGTCATGCCTTCCTTGGCGCCTTGGCGTACGGCGATGCGGCTGGGATCAATGCCCTTTTCCTTGACCAGGTAGGCTTTGGCATTGAGTGCACGTTGACCCGGCAGGGTGCGTGCCTTCTCATTAGCATCGTTGGAGCCCACGATCACGATCTTGGCATCGGCATCGCGTTGCATACGTAGGGCCACATCATCAAGGATCGCCTTGGCCGCGTTATCCACGCGCGCACTGTTGTGCGCAAAGGCGATCTGGTTGAGGCGGCTGGCTTCCGGCGCGGCCGGGGGTGCCGGCGGTGGCGGCGGCGCTTCCACGTTAACGCTGGTGGAATTCGACCCGCTCAGGTTGCGATCGTCGCGCACGTTGCAATTGACGGTGATGGCGCCCGGCTCCGCGCCCGCGGTGCTCAGCGTAGCGGTGGTGCCGTCGCCGGCGATGCTGCCCGCGCTGGCCGTGTAGCTGTAGCTCAGGGTACGACCGTCAGCGCTGTTGCCTTGCGAGGTGATGGTGGAGCTGTCACCCGGGCGCACGGTGCTGGGGTTCGCCGAGCAGGAGATGGTGGGCGGCCGCGGCGCTCTGACTACGAAGCTCGCGGTGCACTCCGCCATTCCCTTTTTGCCGTCATTGATATTCGACTTCACGGTGTAGGTGCCGGGCGCCAGATCCTTCGTATCTACGTTGGCGGTCGCGGTGGTGCCGGTAACGGTGACTCCGGTGCCGCTCCACGCGTAGGTGAGAGTGCGTTTGGGGTTGAAATTCGCGGGCGTAACGGTCACCAAGACCGGTTCGCCGGCCATGACTTCACCCGGGGTGGCGCTGCAAGCGGCAGTGGGCGGCGGCGGCGGCGGTCCAAAATCGCCGAAGCGCAACACGATGCCCGTGCGCAGCCGGATGCCGGTAGTGTCCAATCTCCGACCCACGCCGTAGTTGTGATGGCCATACACCATGCTGGCCTCGATCAAGCGGAAGTTGAAGCGCTTGGACCAAGTGGCGAGATCCAAACCGCCGCCAGTGGTGATACCGATGCCGTGGTCGTTACCAACGCTCTCCACGCCCAGCGTATGCAAGCCAACCATGAAGTTGGCGAACGGACTGACCGTCTCTGTGGGCCACCGGAATTGCGGTCCCACCATCAAGGTTCCAGCGCGAACACCTTCGCCGAAATGGGCACCGCCATCCAGCGTGAATCCCCAGTTGCGGCTGAAGAAGTAGGTGGTGGCCAACCCAAAACCCCTGGGCGCGTTGTTCACCTTGATCGCGCCGATGCGGGCGCGAGGATCAAGAAAAGCGTATCCGGCAAATATCTCTGTCTTCGCTGCGGGGGCCTCTTGGGCAACAGCCAAGGGGAGCGCGAGGGTAACGAGGACGGTTGCCAGCATCAGGGTCACGAAACGTTGTAGACGAAACGGCATGGGGAAATCTCCTCCGAAGGTTCTTTCCAGTGAGACAAGTAGGGATCCGAAAATATAAAACAGTAGGGTGAACAATGTAACGCGAAGTGAATTGTACAAGCAAATGGTTATTTAGAGCAAAAACCTTAGCAAAAAGAAATGCAGGCAAGGGCCGGGCGCCCCTGCCTGCAGGTAGAGGGCCTCCTACTGCTGGGGTGAAGCCGGCGCGGTGCTGCCGGCGACGTTCAACATCAACTGGCTACCACTGTTGAGCTTCACACTCTTACCCGAGGATGTGACCACCGATGCGCCCGCGCTGGAACTGGTGGACGAACTCAGTTGCAGGTCCTTTAGACCCACCACGCCCGTGCTGCTGCTATTGAGGGTACCGTGCAGGCCAACGGTATTTCCCGCCGCGCCCACGGTTCCCTGCGTCGCCGCGTCTACGGTGGAACCAACCCCGCCGACCGTGCTGCCGGCCGCGTCCGTCGCTCCGCCCGCTACCCCGCCCAAGGTTCCGGCAGCGCCACCGACGGTAGATCCCGCCGCGCCCGTGGCTCCGCCCAACACTCCGCCACTGCTGCTACCCGCTGAGCCGCTGGCTCCGCCGCCGTAGGTTCCGCCGCTCTCCATGCCGGTGGATCCCGCCGAAGCCGCGGTATTGACTACCGCCGCACCAATGGCCTGGATGTTCGCCTGCAGTGGTATGGTCTGGCCCTTCTTGGTCACGATCGAATCGAAGACGATGCCCAAGCGGGACTCAGCCCCACCGCTCGCCTTAGCCTGCGATTCGGTCACGTGTCCCAGCAACTTGGAATTCCTGGGGATCATGACTTTGCCCTGGGAGACGATGTCGGCAACGGTCTTGGCTTCCACTTTATCTCCCGCCTTGGCCTTCTTGGAGTCGATGGACTTGCTCAACACCGCGGGAATCCTGGTGCCGGCCGGTACAGTGACCGCGCCCGTAGTCTGACTGGTGGCGGAAGCGGTAGTCTTGGCCGCCGCGCCCTGCGAGGTCGTCTGCGCCGCCTGACTTGCCGTGGCGCCGGTGGCTGAGGTGGTGCTAGCGCCAGCCTTCCCCGCCGTCGCCGACGTTTTTTGCGTGGCCGAGCCGGTGGTCTGCGATGTGGCCGAGGTTTGCGCGGCAGCCGTCACCGCGAAAGCTGTTGCGACTACGAGCGAAGCTACGAATGAACGGTTCATAGAAATCCTCCTGGAATTCCTCCTGAAACAAGCTGGTTTTAGGGCCTAGAGGCAAAATTGGATGCAAATCATTACCTCTTTGCTGCCTGAGGACCGTCTGAGCCGGCCGTTTTCTACCATAGAGCCGCTCCTAAAGGTAACGTAAAAATTACAGAGTTAAAGTGACTGTGGGGGGTTCAGCCGCATCCTATGGGATTGAAACGCGAGTGATCCAGCGCCTATTCGTTTCCCCGACAACCAGTTACGCCGTGCGCTTGGACTCCCGGGAGCCTTCACCGATGGCACAAGAACGAGTTCTGATAGTCGAGGATGAAGAGAATGAGCGCACCGGTCTGGCCGAATTGGTACAGGGCTGGGGATTCCGGACGGATACCGCCAAAGATGGGCTGGAAGCGCTCGATAAAGTCTTGAGTTGGATGCCCGGCATCGTGGTCACGGACATGAAGATGCCGCGCATGGATGGACTGGAACTTTTGCAGCGGCTCTCCGAACAGACCCATCCGGTGGCAGTAGTGATGCTGACCGCGCAAGGCAGCATCGATACGGCCGTCGATGCGATGAAGTTGGGTGCCTACGATTTTCTCACCAAGCCGGTGGATCCCGTCCGGCTGAAAAACATCCTGTTTAATGCGGCGCGCCAGCGCGGCACCGACCGCGAACTGGAAGTCACGCGGCGTAAGCTGCGCGAGACCGGCGTGCTGGGCCGCATGGTGGGTTCGTCGAAGCCGATGCAGGAAATCTTTGGACTCATCGAGATGGTGGCGCCCAGTTCGGCTTCCGTCCTCATCACGGGCGAGAGCGGCACCGGTAAAGAGATGGTCGCGCGCACCATCCATAACCTGAGTCCGCGCAAAGACAAGCCATTCGTCGCTATCAACTGCTCGGCCATCCCGGAGACGTTGATCGAGAGCGAGATCTTTGGCCACGAAAAAGGCGCCTTCACGGGCGCGGTGGAGCGTCGCTCCGGATGCTTCGAGCTGGCCGAGGGCGGCACCCTGCTGCTGGATGAGATCGGCGAGATGCCCATCAACACTCAAGCCAAGCTGCTGCGGGTCCTGGAGGACCACAAGCTGCGTCGCCTGGGTAGTAAGGTGGAGACGGAGATCGATGTGCGGGTGCTGGCGGCTACGAACAAGATCCCGGAGCAGGCGGTGGCCAGCGGAGAGTTGCGCAACGACCTCTACTACCGGCTGAACGTGTTTACTATCCATCTGCCGCCTTTGCGCGAACACAAAGACGACTTGCGGCAATTAGCGGAGGCGTTGCTGGAAGAGATGAACGTGAAACATGGACGCTCCGTGAGCACGATCGATGAAGCGGTGCTGGAGCAGTTCCAGGCTTATTCCTGGCCGGGGAATATCCGCGAGGTGCGGAACACCCTGGAGCGCGCGGTCATCGTTTGTAGCGGCTCCATGGTGGAGCGGCAGCATCTGCCGCCGAATTTCGGGAACGCCATCATCCCCCGCGGGGCGGTCAATGCCGGCGACCCGCGCATGCTGCACCTGGGGGTGGGTACCACTGTCGAAGAAGCGGAGCGCCAACTCATTATGAAGACGCTGGAATCGACCAACAACAACAAGACGCGCGCCGCTGAGATCCTCGGCATCAGTCTGAAGACCCTGCATAACAAACTGAAGGAGTACGCGGGGCACGCCGCCAACGCCGAGTCGGTGGCAGGAAGCAACTGATCCGCAGCATGTTCGGAAACCTGCGCCTCAAGACGAAGCTCGTGCTCGCCATCACCAGCATGGTGGTAGTGGTGGTGACCACCCTGTCTTCCATCTACATCTCGCAGATCGTGAAGCAGCGCCTGGATGAGACCTACCAGAACGGCGAGTTCGTCTGCCTGGAGGTGTTTGACGCCACCCGGGGCGCGCTCGAGGAGGATCTGGATCCGGGAAAGATCGATCTCAGCGATCCCAAAGCGCTGCGTGAGGCCATTGAAGAAAGCTTGCAGACCGACGCCGCGCTGAATACGGTGATGCAGTCCACCGTAGCCTACCTGCCGACCATTTATGACGTGGCCGTGACGGATGAGGTGGGCACCGCTATTGTGCACACCGATGGCAAGATGATCGGCAAGGAAATTCCGGCGCGCGAAGATCTATCCGTCATCCGGGCCGGCGGCTTCTGGCGCCAGGTGCAGGCCATCTTCGGGGAGCCCGCGGTCTACGAAGTGCGGCTCGCGCTGCAGCGGGAAGGAACTCACTTTGCCACCATCCGCGTGGGCGTCTCCACCGTGTTGCTCAAAGGTACGCTGCGACCCAAGCTGAATAACGCATTGCTGCTCTCGGGCGCGTCCATTTTGTTTTCGCTCTTACTGGCAGCGGTATTGTCCAATCTGGCGTTGCGTCCGCTGGAGCAGATCAGCCGCAAGCTGGATGAAATGGGCGCCGCCGCTTCCCTGACGGCGCCGGTAGGGACCGAGCCCGGCCAACGCAAGGATGAATACGGCGTGGTCAGCACCAAGATCGACCGCCTGGGCCAGCAGATGCGCGATGTGAAAGAGGTCTTCTCCGCTTTGCAGGGGAACCTCGACCAGGTGATGTCCAACCTGCAGGACGGGGTGATGTTGTTCACCCGCGACGATAAAGCGGTGATGGTGAGTTCGTCCATGCGCACCTTCCTCCATCGCGATCGCGCTGAACTCATGAGCCAAAGCGTTGACGAGATATTCAGCGGCGGCGATCTATTAGGGCAGACGGTTCTGGACGCCTTCGCGACCCACCAGCCTTTGGCCCAGTTGGAGCTGCCGGCGGGCGAAGGCGCGGGGCGCATCCAGGTCTCGCTTGACTTCATCGAGGAGCAGGGCGAGCGGATCGGGGCTTTGCTCACGCTGCGCGATGCCGAATCCGTGCATAAGATCGAAGATCAGTTGGAGTTATCGCGGCGGCTGGCGGCGCTGGGCCGCTTGACGTCAGGCGTGGCCCACGAAGTCAAGAATCCCATCAACGCCATTGTGGTGCACCTGGAATTACTGCGCCAGAAGATGGAAAGTCCGGACCCCAATGCGCAGCGTCATCTAGAGGTGATCGGGAGCGAGATCCGGCGGCTGGACCGGGTAGTGCAGACGCTGGTTGATTTCACTCGTCCCATGGACCTGCGTTTAGCGGACATCGACCTGCGACGCCTGCTGGATGACGTGCTCACGCTCTCCACGCCGGATGCCGAGCGCCACGGCATCCATGTGGTGCGCCACATCGCTGACCACCCGCTGCCGGTCACCATTGACCCCGACTTGGTCAAGCAAGCCGTGCTGAACGTGATGATCAATGGGATGCAGGCCATGGCTAAAGGCGGCAACCTCACCATCACCGCCTTCCGCGACGATGGCGACGTACAGGTGGAGATCGCCGACGAGGGCGGCGGCATCCCCCCGGAGATCCAGGAAAAGATATTCAACCTTTACTTCACCACCAAGAAAGGCGGCACCGGGATCGGCCTGGCTATGGCGTATCGGGTGATGCAGCTTCATAATGGTGGCATGGAGTTCGACACGGTGGTGGGGCAAGGCACCAAGTTCAAGCTGCGCTTCCCGGCGTCAGAATCTGCATCTGCTTCCGCTTCGAATGCAACCATGCACGCCGCCGCGAACCGGACGGAGCGCAGCGGAGACAGTTCGGATAAGAGGTCGCAAGTCTAGATGATGCGAAGCTCCTATAGCGTGCTGTGGCTGGCCCTGGTGCTCATCGCAGTGAGCGGCTGCAAGAAGAAGCAGAAGCCGGTGGCGACCGCCGTACCCGCGCCCACCATCACCGCGCCGGTAACGACCACGCCCGTGCCCGTCACCAAGCCGGCGGCGTCCGTTCCCGATAAACCCCCGGTCAGCGAGCCACCGAAGACCAAACCCAAAGCGAAGCTGAAGCCGGTGGCGAAGAAGCCAGTGGTGAAGCCCCCCGTGACTGAACCGAACAAAGCCGCGACCGCACCCACCACCCATGCCAAGGCCACGCCCCCGCGCATCGTAGTGCAGCCGCCCGCCACGTCGCCGGGGGAGCAGTCAGGCTCGGTGGTCCCCGGGATGTCGCACACCGAAGATGCGCATCACCGCCAGACGACAGAGCAGTTGTTGTTGTCCACGGAGGCGAATCTGAAGTCGCTACAGCGCGTGCTCAACCCGGACGAGCGCTCCCTGCTGCAACAAATCCAGCTATTCATGACGCTGTCACGCGAAGCGTCGCAGAGCCAGGACCTGGTGCGGGCCCACAATCTCGCGCTGAAGGCGCATCTGTTATCGGATGAGTTGGTCCGCTAGCTTCGGAGTACTAGTCTTTAAGTGCCGCGCAACTTTTCGGACCGCGCCACTCTCTCTATAGCCACACAGTAAGCGGCCGTGCGGAGTGAGAGCTTGTCCGCGTGCGCGCGTTGGGCGACCGCACGGTAGCCGCGGGTCATGACCTTCTCCAACTCCCGGTTGACGTGGTCCTCTTCCCAGAAGACTTGTTGCAGGTTCTGCGCCCACTCAAAATAGGAACAGGTCACCCCGCCGGCGTTGGCCAGGATGTCCGGGACCACAGTCACGCTGCGCGCTTCGAGAATGGTGTCCGCCGCGGGAGTGGTAGGCAGATTAGCGCCTTCCACGATCAGCCGGGCGCGGATCTTGGCCGCATTGCCGGCATGGATCACGCATTCGAGCGCCGCCGGCACCAGCACATCACAATCATAGGTGAGCAGTTCTTCGTTGGTCAGCGGCTGGCAGCCGGTAAAGCCCGCGACACTACCTTTGGACTTCACGTGCGCCTGCAGCTTCTGGATGTCAATCCCCTTCCCACTTGCGATGCCGCCCTTCACATCAGAGACGGCGACGATCTTCGCGCCCAATTCCTGGAGCAGCAGCGCCGCGTTCGCGCCGACATTGCCAAAGCCCTGTACGGCCACGCGCAATCCCGTCATTTTCATGCCCAGATCTTTCGCCGCATCGCGCACCATGAGCGAGACGCCGCGTCCCGTCGCTTGTTCCCGTCCCAGCGACCCGCCCATCTCCACCGGCTTGCCGGTGACGCAGGCGGGCGTATAGCCGTGCGCGCTGGAGTATTGGTCGAAGATCCACGCCATCGTCTGGGCATTGGTGTTCACGTCCGGCGCGGGTACGTCACGATAAGGTCCCAGCAGCAGATGGATGCGCGATATATAACCCCGGGTCAGACGCTCCAACTCCTTAGTCGACATTCCCGAGGGGTCCACGGTGATGCCGCCCTTGGCGCCGCCGAAGGGAATGTTCACCACCGCGGTCTTCCACGTCATGGCGGAAGCGAGTGCGCGAACTTCGTCAATATCCACGTTGGGATGAAAACGGATGCCGCCCTTAGCCGGACCGCGGGCGCCATTATGCTGCACGCGATACCCGATGAACACTTTCAGCGTGCCATCGTCCATGCGGATGGGGATCTCCACCCGCAGTTCACGAAAGGGAGTGGACAGCAAGACCTGCATCTCGGGATCAAGCTTGAGGTGTGTGGCGGCTTTCTGGAAATTGATCTGGGTGACCTGGAGTGCAGTTTCAACTGCGCGGGACGGCGAAGGAGCGGTTCCTGCTCGGGCCATGATGCGGAATCCTATCCGCCGGCCGGGTCAAGCCCACCGGAGGTTCTGACGAAGGCGGATGTTACCCCGGTTCTGTGGCCCTTGGCAACTTCCCGTCGCACGAATATCGCGCCCCTACGTCACCGCCCGGCGTCCAAGTGGTCGAAATGCATCATTGCGTTGAACAGCAGAAAGAAGCTGCCCATGGTCTCATCGCGCCACATGGGGTTATTCGCGAATAGCAGCGTGTGGCCCTTGCCGTGGGGGACGTCGATGACCACCGGCTTCTCCGCGATCTCGGCCGCGCCCACCAGCATGCCGCTCAGCAACAATTCCTTTTCTGGCGCAAAGCGCAGCACCACGCGTGGCCACTGCTCTTTCGGAGGCAATGCGGTGCGCGCCGCGTCCACCGAATCTTCCTGAATGAAGAATTCTTGTTCTTTGGGAGTGCGCTTCGTGGGCTTCTCAGCTTCGCGATACATGCGGCCTTGGATCACGTCGGGATCATTGGCGCTGCCGCGTCCACTCGGCCGGCCAGCATCCGCCGCGGGCGGTTCCGGCGCAAAACCGGTGCTCACCCGCAGGATGGGACCCTGGCGAAAATAAACATAGAGTTTGTCGTCGTACCCGTAAGCGATGGGACTCTTCTTGTCCTCCACATTGGCCAGCAATACGCTGCCCGGCGCTTGCAGGGTGCGCGCGTCCACAATGGACACCATGTCTGTCATGCCGCCCTGCACCGGTATCTGCGCGCTGTTCTGGATGGCGATCAGCAGGCCGCCCTCGCTCACAAACTTCTGCAGGTTCGCCAGCCCCTGGTAGCCGAGGCCACCGCGCATGTCTTCAGTGGAATCAATCCCAGGAGCGACCAGGTTTTTCATCTCGTCAGAATTCTTCCACGGTATGGGCCCACCGCGCATGGGGATACCGCGCAGAGCGCCCGCCAACGTATTAAAAGTAGGCGGCACCAGGATCACGTCAAACTGCGCGCGCAGCTCCGGCGTCTCGCGCACCTTGGTGTCGGCAATGTAGGTGTACGGCACCTCGAGCTTGTCCATAGCGATGCGATACCAGCCATCGTTCTGCGTGCTTTGCCAGCCGTGCAGCA
>JBKKBM010000025.1:0-9935 GCA_046714215.1 Terriglobales bacterium
TGCTGACATTGCGTTTACCCTGGCGTTGGTAAAGGGTGGTCTCGTTCTGCCAGTCCGCCGCCGTACCGTTGAACAGCTTCCACTTCGACGGCTTGAATCCGATCAGGCCATAACGCTTTTCCGGATCCAATTCATTCAGCCACAAAGACGCGCGATCGATGGGATCTTCGAAATCCACCGTCAGCCAATTGTGTTTGTACCATTCATCCACCAGTGAAAAGACGATGCCCCCTGAGCAACCGGTGTCGCGGATGCTCTGCGTAAGTTGCCGCAGAATCGCACCTTGCTGCACTTCCGAGTGTCCGCCATGATGCCACCCATACGGATGGAAGTGGGAGATGCCCATCGAATCCGGCATACCATACTCCGTGACCACCAGCGGATACGGGATGTGCGCGCGCAACTCTTTTAAGTAGCCGTACACCGGGTTCAGGCCCTCGCGGTCTCGCGTGTTCAGGTACTTTGGATCGAAGAGCAGAAAGTCCGGATAGTAAGGATAAACGTGATACGAGGCGAAGAACCCCGCATAGAGGTCCGTGCTGACCTGATACTTGGCCTCGTCAATGGCGGCAGTGTCATTGTCGTCATCGATCTCCTTCGGTAACTCCAGCTTCTCCCCACGCTTCATGCGGAACTTCACTTCTTCCATGTTCGGCGCTTCGGTGGGGTGATAGAGCGGATCGAGCGGCGGCCAGTTCACGATGGCCACGGGGTGCTGCCAGTTGTAGGTGTCCGTCTCGTACGCGACCAGGTAATCCATCATCTCCGCGAACCAGACCTCGGTCGGGGTGCCATCATTGATGGAGATATAACGGCCTTTGTAACGCTGCTTGCCCCCGTTGACGATATTGGTCTGGATGGCGACGGAAGCCTCCAGCTCCCGGCCTAGCAGCAACGCGCTGACATGGCGAGCCACATCCTGGTCGTAGATGCCGCTGCCGCGAGCGCGCTTGGGCGGGACGTCGGCGGCGCCATGGATGGCATCCACCCCATGCCGGATCTCCGCCCGCGTCTGCTCTACGAAGGCGGGATCGTAGAGGTCTTTGTTGGGCGGATCGCTTACCCATATCTGCTGATACAGCGTGATCTTTCCGCCTTTATCCAGGTGCTTTTTGTAAGCGCGATAGAACGCCGGCGGCAGCAGAGTGTAGACGCGCAGCACGTTCGCGCCCAACTCCTCAGCGTTCTGTAGCCACGTGGCGTATTGCTTGACGCTATGCGGCGGTGCTGAAGGATAGAAACCCGGCGCACCCGGGCCCAGGTTCACGCCGTTCACGTAGAATTTCTTCCACTCCGACCCCTCGAGCACCCACAGCGCTCCGTCAGAGGCGCGATACGTAGTCTGCAGTTGCTCCGCTTTGGCCCGCTTGGGCAGGGCCGTCGGCGGTGCATCCTCCGAATCTTCCAATCCAAATATCCGTTTCCACGAGATCATCGCCGCCGGTCCGTAATTCTGGTCGTTGGCCAGGCTCTGTAACATCTCCGCTGCTTCAAAAGTCCGGCCATCCTGCAGCAGCGCTCCCGCTACCAGGATGGCGACGTTGGGATCGTTCAACCGTTTGCCCAGATACTTGGCCAGGATGCGATAGTCGAGTTTGCCCTTGCCCGTCTCCATGGCCACGAATGCAGCCCCGATCTGTGCCTCTTCCACGCGCGGGTCGATGCGCAGTACCCGGTCGAAGTACATCCGGCTATCGTCAAAGCGGTTGAGTTTCAGGTTCGTCCAACCCTCCATCATCACCACGTCCAGCGAGTTGGGCGCAATGGAATAAGCGCGATCGAACTGCGCCAGCGCTTCCAGGTAGCGTCCCGCCTGGTAGTAGCGGACGCCCTGCTCGTAGTAGGGGCGGTACTGCGGCTTCCACTTGAACTCCCAGAAGCCCACCACCACCAGAAAGATGATGAGACCGATATAGACCCGGTTGCTGTACCAGCGATTGGGGCTAGCCATCGGCGCCCTCCAGCCCCGGCTCCAGTCCCCGATGGACCACCGCCTCCCACTTGTTCTTGCCGTAGAAGTATTGCAACACTCCCTGCGCGCGGATGAAAGCCACCATCTGGCGGTAGCCCAGGTTTTCTACCAGCGCGAAGAGCAAGAGTGTGAGCACCTCCCGATAAGTGGGATAGCGGCGCACTGTCGCCTCGGCCAGCAGTACTGACCCGATCGAGAGCAGCGTCCCATAGCCCACGGCCAGGAACATCAAGAGCAGAAACAGCGAGAACGGCATCGCCCCCACCAGGAACGAGAATGGCAGCAGGATCAGCCCGGCCGCCTCCACCACGCAGCCAATGGCCTCGATGTACGCGTGGAACGGCATGCTGATCATTCCCATCAGCCCGTAGCGTGGATTGCCGATCATCGAATTGTGTTTCATCACCGTCTGCATCAGACCCAGCTGCCACCGGCGTCGTTGGCGGGCCAGCATGTCAAACGTGTGCGGTGCTTCCGTCCAGCAGATGGGATCGGTGGTGAATACCATCCGGTATTTGTAGCCCTTGGCCTTCATGTGCCGGTGCAGCGTGGCGATCATGTCAATGTCTTCCGTGACCGTGTCCGTACTGAAGCCGCCCGCCAGTACCACCGATTCCTTTTGCAACAGACAGAACGCGCCGGAGCAGATGAAGGTGGCATCCAGAAAATTCCATCCCGGCCGTCCAAACAGGAAGGTGCGGATGTACTCCACCACCTGGCAGCGCTCGATCCACGACTTGGGCAGATGGATCTCCTTGATATGGCCGTCTTCCAACGTACAGCCGTTGGCGATGCGCACCACCCCGCCGCTGACGATGGTATTCACGTTGGAGTGTACGATGGGCGCCATCAGCCGCAGCAGTGCGTCCTTCTCGATGATGGAATCGGCGTCTACGGTGCAGAAGTAAGGGCTGCGCGCCATGTTGATGCCCACATTCAACGCATCGGACTTACCCCCATTTTCCTTGGAAAGCAGCAGCAATTCCGGAAACTTGGGGTTGTGATAGAAAGCGAAGGGCGCTTTCGCCGGAATGGCCTGGCGGTACACCAGATCCATGCGCTGTAACTGGAAGTGTTGGATCACTCGCATCGCCGTCTCGTCCGTGGAGCCATCGTCCACCACGATGATCTCTTTCTCCGGATAATTCAGCACCAGCAGCGATTCAATCGTCTGCACAATGGCGCCCTGCTCATTGAAGGCGGGTACGATCAGCGCGACCGGAGGCGTGACCGGTGAGTCGGACAGATCGCTGTAGCCGATGCGCGCCGCGAACTTCGAGTGCAATGACACCGTGTACAGCGAGATCACCATCAACACGGTGTACACCGCGTTCGCCACCAGGAAGTAGATCAGGATGATGGTGTTGACGTAATCGAAAAAGTGCAGCCCGGCGTTATGCATGCTAGTCCGTCCCCGATATCGCCGAGCGTATTTGCAGGCTGGAACCACTCTGATGAAGGATCTGCGAGGCCCGGGACTTCACCTGCCCGGAACTGGTCTCCGCGATCATGGCCAGTACCGCCAGCAGTTCTTCATTAGGCGAGGACGCCAGGCATTCCATCAGCGCGATGCGCGCATCCCCATTGGTGATGGAGGCCAGCGCGTCAATCAGCAGAGACGTCTTGCCCATCATCGCCATCTTCTGGACCACGCCGCGGGCCAGCGCCGCTTCGTCCAAGCTCCCCATCAGCGATCCCACCAGGTCCTCGACCAAGCCGGTGCGCTGGATCTCTTCCGTGATCTGCTCGCAGGCAAACGCGTCTGGACAAGCGACGAAATAGCGGTAGAGCTCCTCCCGTCCCGCCGGGCCGAAGCGCGCTAGCGACATCACCGCCGCTTCGCGTACGCGCCAGCGCGTATCCGTGAGGCGGCCCACTACCTCCGGCGCAAGTTCCACATACGCGCGGTGGCCACAGGCCCGGACCGCATGGAGCCGCACAAACTCGTTCTCGTCGCGCATCAGCGCGCGCAGCGCGTCCTTGGCCTGCTGATCGCGGAAGTGGCGGATAATCCACGCGGAGCGTGCCCGCACATCCGCGAATTCGTCGTGGATAGCGTGCTCGAACATCACTCGGCAGAGCATCGGGGAAAAATCATTCTTCGCCAGCAGTCCTTCGCCGGCGGCCTGATTGCAGATCTCGCGCAATGTGTCCACCACGAAGAAACGCAGACGCCGCACCGGATGCGTCATGTAGGGGATGAAGAGGTCGCAGTCTTCCACCCGATAGCAGACCAGCGACGTCTTCATGGTCCGCAGCGAGACATCGTTGCCTTCTTCCACTGCCTTCCGCAACTCTTCCAACAGATGGGGAATGGCTTGGGGAAAGCGGTTTCGGCCCATGCTCTCGATGGCCACGCGCCGGACGAAGATGGAAGGATCGCGCAGCCCCTCAGCGAGAAAGACTTCAGCATAAGCGGGCGCTAGACGGCCCAGATGATCGAGGGCCAGGGCGCGCGGCACAGCCAGAATGCGCAGCCGGCCGGCCAGCCGCCACCACGGTGCATGGGTGTGCGTCATATCCACGGCCACGTGCTCGCGACGCATGGAGCGTTCAAGAAGCTTGCGTCCGCGCCGGCCAAAGGACTCGCGCGCCCACCGTTCCACGTATCCCAGAGCGAAGAACAACTCGCTGGTCGCGGTCACATTGACCGGATTGAGACGCGTCCGCAATAGCTCTTCGATGGTGTCGATCTCGGGCTGCGAGTTGGCGCTGCCAAACACCTCAGCTGCTTGCTCTACGGAGATCTCACCGGCGGCAAAACGCTCAGCGGGAGAAAGATAGCGATCGCGCGCGGAGTCCTTTTCCGCAAAGTACCGCGCCCGGGAAAGCCGCCGGTAAAAAACAAAAAACATGAAGACGAGGTTCACACTCATCACCATAACGATGAGCCATAGGACTAAAACCCCAAAATCTTCAATGAAGAGCACGTTCGTCCCCGCTGTCTGCAACCGGCCTGCCAGCCAAGTCAACCCGCCTGAAGTACGAGCCACTCCGGGAAAGCACAGCCGGCTTTCAAAGGGCGTTCAGGGCAGATTGAATAGGGACTAATCTTATCGTACTTCCCTTGGATTACAGGGCAGGCGGAGACATTAAATCGCGTCTAAGTCCCGTAAGGTGTTCAGAGTTGACCAGGTTCCAATCGGGAATGGGGCGTGAAGAAAAAACCAAGGCCACCAACTTTTGCGAGTTGGCGGCCTTGGCCGTGCTTAAACCCTCCTGCGCGACAGAGCTTAGGGCTTCGGCGGGGTGGTAGGGGCTGGCTTCTTCACTGCCGGGGTGGTCGCCGCCGGGCGTGTGGCCGGAGCGGTAGCCCCGGGCCGAGGAGCCGACGGGGCCGGCGCGGCAATGCCAGACTGCGTGTTATAGGCGTCCACGATCTGCTGGGAGATGTTGGTCTGCTCGGCCGCCCAGATGAGGCCGCTCTGCGGGTTGGAGCCATCCACCACCAGGGCGATGCCGTGGGCGCGGGCGTAGGCCTCGATCACCTGGATCATCTTGCCCCCGATGCGCTGGGCCAGCTCGTTCTGCTGAGTCTGGAAGTCCTGTTGCGCGTCTTCGAGCAGGCGCTGCAGGTTCTTTTCCTTCTGCTGGATGGTGCGGTTACGGTTGGCGAGTTCGTCCTGGTTCAGCTTGTCGCCTTGCGCGGAGAGCTGCTTCTTGAGGTTCTCCACTTCGTCGTTGAGGGTCTTGAGTTCGACCTGCTTGGGTTCGAACTTCTTGGTGAGCGCTTCGAAGTCGCGGCGGCCTTCATTGGTGGCCAGGATGGCACGCTGGATGTCGATGACGCCGATCTTGCTGGGGACGGCGGCTGTCCCGGTGGGCGCCTGCGCGGCCGCAATAGCGGTGACGACGAGGCTAAGGGTGAGCAGGGCGATTACCTTGCGTATCGAGTTCAACATGGGTCTTCGAGACTCCTTAGAAAATCTGCGGGCAGATGTTCTTTATGAGATTTTGAGGAGGACGACGCACTCATTCCCGGCGGCGCCAAGGGCGGTGCCGGAGGTGGATGGTGCAGCCCTCTTCCACAACCCTCGTCCTCATTGCAGCGGGATACCGTGAGGTATGCCGTCCGGCATCTACCTGGAACTGAAATGCGGGCGAGTAGAGAGATTATAGCAGTTTTTAGACGTAGGATTCTGCCCCAATGGGACCAATCGCCAGCGGGGTAGAAGGCAAAAGTCGGCCCGCTTTTCCGCTCTTGTGAAAGTGGATCCGACGGCTTCTGCGACCGGTTTTGTAACAATTACAAAACTAAGGACTTATGAGTAAAGAGCCAGAAATGTGCTCCCCACACGCGCGGATTCCTGCGTCTCAAGCCGATTTACTCTACTTTTTCAGTATCTCTACTTCCACGCGCTGGCCTAGCTTCAACGGCGTCTTCTCCTGTAACGCCACCTTCACCATGAGGACGCGCGTATCGCTCGGACGTCCGGGATCTTCGGGCTTCAGCCGCCGCGCGACCACGGCATCCGGGATCTCTTCCACCACGCCGCGCCACTGCTGATGGTCGTAACCCTCAGCCTTGACGATGACCTCAGCGCCCAGGACCACACGGCCCGCATCGAACTCGTCCACTTCCGCTTCGATGCGGATCTTTTTCAAGTCGGCGATAGTGACCACCGGCGCTTGCTCCTTCACCGACTCCCCAGGCTGCACATGGCGCTCGGTGACCACGCCGCTGATGGGCGCGCGCAGCACCGCCTTGCCCAGCAGCGCTTGCAGCCGCCGGACGTCAGCCGCCGCGGTCTCCCGGCGGGCGCTGGCGGCATCGAGGTCGCGCCGCGCGCGGTCCGTGGCCTGCTTGGTGCCCACCTGCGACTCGAACAGATTGTCCGCACGACGGGCTTCCGCCTCATACAGCTTGATGTCAGCGTCAGATTCGGTCACCCGTGCCTGGGCTTGCGCGATGGCCGCCCGCAGATCATCGGCGCGGATCTCTGCGATCAGTTCGCCCTGCCTCACCATCGATTTCTCCTCCACCAGCAGCCGCATCACGGTGCCTGCCGTATCCGACCCGACGATCACCTGCCCACCCGGATAAGTGGTCACCCGCCCCTCAGCGCTGATGCGATGGCCGCCGTCAACCTTGACGGTACGCACTCCGTTAGGCGAATTCATCGCATTCACATGCTGAGAGCGAGCCTGAAATACCATGGCGCCGATCAGCACCACTCCGGCCAGGGGCAACATTGCCTTCATAACTTTCATAAATCACTCCGTCCTGATCTGAGAAACCAAATCCTCATTGCAAGATCTTCCCATCGCGGATCTGCAAGACCCGGTCAGCAATGGGGCGGATCTTCGGGTCATGGGTCACGATCAGCAGGCCGCGATTGTGTTGTTTGGCGCTTTGGCGGAAGAGTTCGATGACTTGCCCGCCGATCTGCGTGTCGAGGTTGGCGGTGGGTTCGTCCGCGAGCAGCAACGGCGGCCCCCCGGCCAGGGCGCGCGCCAGCGCCACCCGTTGTTTCTGTCCGCCAGAAAGATCGCGCGGCAGAAAATTCAAGCGGTCTGATAGTCCCACGCTTTCGAGCACTCGCTGGGCTTCGTGGCGGGCGCCGGCGCCAGTCTGTCCCTTGATCTTCAGCGCATACTGCACATTCTCCAGCGCCGTGAGCGAGAGGAACAAGTTGTACTGCTGGAAGACAAAGCCGATCGACTTCTTGCGGATCTCCGGCAACTGCTCCGGCCGCTTGGGATCTACCTGCTCACCATCGACAACGACCCGACCTCCACTGGGCGTGAGGATGCATCCCACGATCGACAGAAACGTGGTCTTGCCCGAGCCCGACGGCCCTTCCAGCGCGACGATCTCGCCCGCGCGCAGGTTGAGCGAGACGCCATTCAGCACGTTCACTTCTTCCCGGCCTTCGCGGAAGGTCTTAGTCACATTCGTAGTTTCGAGTACGTTCTGCATATCAGCCTCTTTAGCCCCTAAAAACCAGCGCAGGATCAATCGACGCCACTTTGCGGAATGAGATCATCGCCGCCAGCAGGCACATCAGCAGCGCCCCAAAGAAAACGGCGACGGCCAGTTCGTTGGGGATGATCAGCTTCAAGTCCACTTTGCCGACGAGCGGCGCCATGCCGTACGCCATGGCCGCTCCCACTACATATCCTGCCACCGCCGCGATACTCGCCTGCTTGCCCAGGATGGCGTAAATGTCGGCATTGCTGCCGCCGATCGCCTTCACCGTACCGAACTCCTTGATGTGCTCCATGGTGGAGCTGTAGAGCGTTTGTGCCACCACGACGACCCCCACCAGGCATCCGAGGAATACGGTCATTGCCATGTTCAGGCCGAGGCCGGTGTTCTTGATCCAGTAGGCGCGCGAGCGCTGCGCCCATTCGTCGCGCGTGTATACGTCGTTGTAGGGCAGACGCTGGCGGATCTCCGCCATCACCGCGGCGCGGTCGGCACCCGGTGCCAACTTCACCAGAATGTAAGTAGAGCGGTTCTTCAATAATTCATTCAGCCCTTGCGCCTTCTCGTAATCGAGGAAGATTAGCGGCGTGGTGGTAAAGGAAACCGCCTCTCGCGTACGGCCAATGATCTTCATGCGATGCCCGTTGACTTCGCGATACTCCCCTACTTCAAACGCGCCAAAACGCTTGGTGGCGGCGTGGTCCATCATGATGTAGTTGCCGCGGCGCAAGTCTTCCACGTCGCCGCCTTCCACCTTCCACGGGATGTTCCAGCGATTGAAATCTTCGAGCGCGTAGAGTTCCGTACCCTCTTGCGCGCCGCTGGGTAACGCGATCTGGGCGAACCAGACGAGCAGATTATCCGCACGCTCCACGCCGGGGACGGTGCGCACCCGGTTCACATAGGTCTCTGAGAAGGTGTGGGAGAAGTCTATGTTGGGCGTGTTCTTGGAGGTGACCCACAAGTCAGCGCTGATGTGGTGGATGGTGATGGAGGCGTTGTTCATGAGTCCCAGGAATAACCCCACCTGCACAAAGACCAGCATGACCGCGAACGCCACGCCCGCCACCGTGATGGCGAACTTCAGCTTGTCATGCAGCAGGCTTTTGAATGCGAGATCAACCACGGCGCTTCCCGATACCTTTCTTCCGCAGACTTTTCGCCGGGACGGACAAGGCGAACTGCGGCGGCAACTCTCCGGTGAGGCCGACGATGGTGAGGTCCAGCACCGCGTTGGCGATCTCCTCGAACGGTCGCCACGGGATCCACGGATCATGCGCGCGCGCCATATAGAGCGAGGTAAAGCCGTGCACGCACGACCACACCACCTGGGAGGCCAGCTCCGGATCCTGATAGCGCTTGCTAAAGCGCCCCTCCGCGATGCATTGCAGAATGGTACTGCGTAGGATCTCGTAGGCATCTTCCGAGGCGTCACCTCGGCGGATGATCTTGTTCCTGTCCGGCGCCTGGTGCGGATGCGGCGTCATGAACAACAGGCGATAGTGGTTCGGGTTGGTCAGCCCGAACTCGATGTACTGCATCCCCATCTTCTTCAGCCGCACCACCGGGTCCTTGATGTCCATCAGGTGTTGGAACGCTTTGGCCAGATTCAGGAACTCTTCGGCGCAGCACTGGTTGATGAGGTCCTGCTTGTCTTTGAAGTGGAAGTAGATGGCGGTGGGCGTGTACTCGATCTTCTGCGCGATCTGGCGCATGGAGACGGCGTCGTAGCCGCGCTCGACGAAGAGGTGACGCGCGGCGTCGAGGATCTTGGTGCGCACCTGCTGTTTTTCGCGTTTGCGCCGGTCTTCTGAAGCGGAGGCCACTTGTTACCACCTTGTAAATACTTAACAGCGTTAACTTAACACTGTTAAACCTACAGATGTGGGCTCACCCTGTCAAGTTGCAAGGTTTTTGGGGGAAGGGGGACACCGGTTCGGCGGCCAAGGTTTCACGCCCCGTAAAAATAAACCCGGCACTTTCGCCACCCGCCCCGGTGTCTGTTCCAGTACGCACGGGAGGCAGGCACAAGCA
>JBKKBM010000026.1:0-9916 GCA_046714215.1 Terriglobales bacterium
CCCCCCCAAAAGCTCAGCAGCTTGCCCGGATTTCCCATATGCACTTATTTTACCCCACAAAAAACAACGGCGCGGCCGCGGCCGCGCCTTCCCTCAAATCGTTCAGAGCTTACTTCTTCTTCGTAGCGCTCTTCCGGCTTTTACCGTACGTGGTCTCGATCTTGGCTCCGATCGCCGTCAGCATCTCTTTCGCCGGGGTCGCGAACTGGCCTTCGGGCTCCAGTTCCAGGTATTTGTTGAAGGCTTCCGCCGTCCCCGGCGCCGGGACCATCTCATTACCCTTCAGGGTCGCCTTCGATAGCAGGTTGATGCCCCGGTAGTAATACGCATCCGCGCGGTTGGGGTCCGCGGCGATGGCTTTGTCATACGCCTTGATGGCATCGTCCACCTTCCCCGTGTTGGTCAGGGTCGCGCCTTCATTGAAGTAGTACATCGCCGCATTAGTCGGATCGGCTTCCGCCGCTTTCGCATACGCCACCAGCGCTCCCGGAGTGTCGCCGGACTTGCTCAGCGCTTCGCCCATATTGTTGTAGTAGGCTCCCAGCGTGAGCGGGGCGACCGTCTTGGCCGGTGCTCCGGCCACCGGCGCGGCGGTCGCCAGATCCAGGGCCTTCTTGTACGCAGCTGCACCGTCCCCATAGTATTGCTTGCGGATCGCATTGTCCGTCGTCTTCTTCGCCGCGGTGATGTAAGCGTTGCCCAACCGGGCCCACAGCAGATCGCGCGTGGGGTCGGCTTCTGCCGCCGTCTTGAACGTCGCGATCGCCTGATCGAAATTGCCCGCATCCAGCGCCGCCTGCGCCTCGCCCAGCATCTTATTCAGATTGCCGATCTTCGCATTCTCCGCGTTGATGCGTTCCATATCTTTCTTCTGCTCTTCCGTCATCTTTTTCTGGCCTTCGGAGACGGCCAGCTTCTTCTCCTTGGCCAGATCGAGGTCGATCGTCACTAGGTCCTGCGGCGTCAACCGCACGGGATAATTGTCCACCGTCCACAGCACGGCGTCATCCTTGGAAAGTACGATCTTGTAGATGCCCGATTGCACGCCCAACGAGAAGAACTGTCCCTTCTTGTCGGTCTTCAGCGTGATCTTGCGCCCCGTCTCCCGATGGGTCATCAGGAGGGTCGCCCCCACTAGCGGCTGCCCGGCATCATCCTTGATGGTGCCTTGCACCTTGGTCGTGCCCCCTTGGGCCACTGCGGACGCGGTCATCGCCAGCAGTATCACCACGGCCGCCAGAGCATTCTGTTTCTTCGTAAACAAGCTCTTCATAGACAATGCCTCCCGGCACCTTCGTCGAAATTTCGAAATCTAAAGATTGCGGTGCGCCCGCTTACCCGCCTGCACGCACAAAGCCCTAAAACGTTACTGTATCTGCTGGACGCAATCAAGCCCGCAAACTAATTAATGATCAGGTCCAACGCAAAACTATGGGTATTCAAAGGTTAGATGTAAAAATCGCCTGTCCGGCTGCTTTCTCATACGCCTTTCGTCAGCGGTGCCCAGACGAACTTGTGCAATTGCAGCCCCAGCCGGACATTAGCGCCCAGCCCGTCTTCCAGCATCCATTCCACCAGGACCCGCGGATCCAGCAGGCAATTCGCCGCATCCCGCGCTGGCCCCGCATCCTGGCGGAAGGCCGGGGAAAATAGCACCGCTCCTGTCCTTGACTCTAACCCGTGTTCCCGCACAAACTCGCGCGCAAACTCATAGTCACAACGGTCGGCGATTACGAACTTTATTTCATCGCTCCGGCTCAAATGCTCGAGGTTTTTCGGCGCAAACGTCCCGCCCTCGCCCGACCCCGGACACTTCACATCCACGATCTTATGCACCGCCCCAGGGACGTTCGCCAGCGGACGCTCCCCGCTCGTCTCCAGCAGCACCGTGTAGCCCCCCGCGAGCAGCTGCTCCATCAGCGGTACTACTTCACGCTCCTGCAGCATGGGCTCGCCCCCGGTGACCTCCACCAGCTTCACCGGCGTCAGCTTGGCCACCTCCGCCAGCACCTGCTCCTGGCTCATCTTCGTTCCGCCGCTGAACGTGTATTCGCTGTCACACCACGTGCAGCGCAGGTTGCACCCGGCCAGCCGCACAAAGATACAGGGCAGTCCCGCGAACGTGGACTCTCCCTGCACCGACTTGTAGATCTCGATGATGTGCATGGTGGGAAATCTGCGCCCGGATGCCTGGGTTTTAGCTGGCGCGCGGCTGCTTATTCGTAGTAAGTCGCGTTGGTCGTGTCCGTCTCGAACATCGTTACCATCTTCACCGTGACTCGCCCCTCGGTCACCGACCGCAGCTTGGTGTTTGTCTCCTGGTAGAAATAGCGCGCCAGGTTTTCCGCCGAAGGATTGATCTCGTCGAACGGCTTAATGTCGTTGATCATCTGATGATCCAGACGTTCCACCACTGCCTTCATCACCACTTTCAAGTCTTTGAAATCGAGCAGCAGCCCGGCTTTGTCCAACTCGCGGCCCTGCAGCGTGACCAGCACTTTGTAATTATGACCATGCGGGTTCTCGCACTTGCCTTTGTAATTGCGCAGGAAATGTCCTGCCGCGAATGTCTCTTCTACCGTCACTTCAAACATGAAAGCTTTCTTCCTCCGGAGGTCCGACTGGCGGACTCCACCGTAATGGCTCAATCCCTTATTTTACGCGATTGTCGCGGCTTGGCGCTTGCCGCCTACCTCTTCCCGAAGAACATCTCCACATCCGCTAGGTCGGTTGTGCGCCGATAATTCGGCAGGCTCTCTACGAACACCTTCCCATACCGCTGGCTGCGGATGCGATTATCCAGCAGCACCACCACGCCGCGGTCTTTCAGCGACCGGATCAGCCGCCCAAAGCCCTGCTTCAGCGTGATCACCGCTGCTGGCACTTGATAATCGAAGAACGCGTTGCCGCCGTCAGAGTTGATGGCATGGATGCGCGCCGCTACCACCGGATCGTTCGGTACCGCGAACGGAAGCCGGTCGATGATCACGCAACTCAACTGCTCACCCTGCACGTCCACGCCCTGCCAGAATGACGACGTGCCGAACAGAACCGCGTTCGGCGTCACCCGGAATTCATCCAGCAGCGCATTCTTCGGCGCCGTGCCTTGCAGCAGCATCGGATACTCCAGTTCGCCCAGCAGCCGGTCGTGAATGTCATTCATCAGCGCATAGCTGGTGAACAGGCAAAACGCGCGCCCGTCCGTGCACTCCAGCACGCGCCGGATCTTCTCCGCCGCCAGCCGCGCAAAACCTTCCGCCCGCGGGTCCGGCAGGTCCGGGGGCACATAAAAGATGGCCTGCGCCGCATAGTCGTAATGCGACGGCACCACCAACTCCCGCGCATGGTCTACGCCCACCCGCTTACGTATGTAATCAAAGCCTCCGGAGATCGCCAGCGTCGCCGACGTCAGCACCGCCGTCTCCACACTCTCAAACAGTGTTTGTCGCAGGATCTGCGAGACGTCGATCGGCGTTGCCTGCAGGAAAACATTCTGGTGTGCGTTGTGATGTGTGCTCCGCCCCCGACCCCCGCGGCGCTCGATCCAAAACACCGTGTTCCGGTCGCGCGATTCCAGGATGAATGCCAGTTGTGTCCGCAACTCGTTCGTCCGCCGCACCAGGTTGAAGACTTCATCCGGTTTTTGCGGCATCACTTCCAGCTCCGTCGCCACCCGGGTCAGCGCGTTCATGATGGAAAGATATTCGTCGCCATTCTCTTCCAAAAACTCCGCGCGCGACTCAAAAGCAAAGCGGTTATCGCCCGCCGGCAGCAGCGAGAAAAAGAATTGGCTGCGCTCCCGTAGTTGCGCCGTCGCCGCCAGCATGCCCGCCGAGAGCGTGTGCTTCTGCCGCAACGTGTACTCGATGTCCCGCGCCAGGTCGTCAAAGCGCAGGTTGCTCACGGTCACGCCGAAATAGCTGCCCGCCACGTCCTCCAGTTCGTGCGCCTCATCGAAGATCACCGCGGTGAACTCCGGCAGGATGCCCGCCGCTCCCGTGCCATCCGTCGCCTGCCGGATGGCCAGGTCGGCGAAGAACAGATGATGATTCACGATGATGATGTCGCTCTCCACCGCCTTGCGGTGCATCTCCGTGATGAAGCAGCGGTCATACTGCGCACATTTCTGCCCCGTGCAGGCCTCGCTCCGCGCGTCCAGCTTGGGCCACAGTTGGCTCGCCTCGGGAAGCTGCGACAATTCCGCCCGGTCGCCCGTCTCGGTGTGCTGCTCCCACTCCGCGATCTGCCGGTACTGCTCCACTTCATCCAATCCATTCAGGATCGGCTGGCTGGTCAAGTCGTAAAGTTTCTGCCGGCACAAGTAGTTGTTGCGGCCCTTCATGTAGGTCACGCGCAACTTTCCCAGCACTTGCTCGAGAAATGGGATGTCCTTATAGAAGAGTTGCTCTTGCAGGTTCTTGGTACCGGTGGAAATGATCACCCGCTTGCCCGCGCGGATCACCGGCATCAGGTAGGCCAGGGTCTTGCCCGTGCCCGTGCCGGCTTCGACGATCAGGTGCCGCTTATCGGTGAGCGCCTGCTCCACTGCCTCGGCCATCAGGAGCTGTCCGCGGCGGAATTCGTACGCCGGATGAGCCCGCGCCAGCATCCCGCCCGGGGCGAAGAACTGGTGCAGCGAGGGCATCGCTGGCTGGACCGCGGCGGCATCTAGGGGTGTGGAACCGGAAGACATCTGCAATAACCACTATAATGTGAATTGCTGGTCGATTTGCTACGAAAAGCGAGCCCCTGGCCTTGCCTAGGGGTATTTTTTTGGCAGCACCTTAAGTAGAAAGCATGACGCGAAAGAAAAAACCCACGCATCTTCCCACCCTCGCCATCGTGGGACGCCCCAACGTGGGCAAATCCACGCTCTTCAACCGGCTGGTCGGCTCACGTCGCTCCATTGTTGGCGACGAGCCCGGCATCACTCGTGACCGCATCTACGGCGAGACCACTTGGAACGGACGCGAGATTCGCGTCGTCGATACCGGCGGCATCCTGCCCGACGACAAGGAACTTATCCCCACCGAGATCTATAGCCAAGCCAAAGTCGCGCTCGAAGAGGCCGATGCCATCATCCTCGTGGTCGACGGCCGTAGCCCTATCACTTCCACTGACATGGAACTCGCGCGTCGGTTACTCCGCGGAGGCAAGCCCCTCTTTCTCGCCGTCAACAAGATGGATTCTCCCAAGCTTTACGCCGAAGCGGAAGAGTTTCGCCGCTTGGGCATCACGCAGATGTTTCCCATCTCCGCCGAGCACAGCACCAACGTCGCGGAGCTGCTCGAAGGCGCATTGGCGGCCATGCCGTTGCCTGCCGTGGCGGAACCAGAAGTCGCGGAATCAGAAGCTGAGCGGCCTGAACTTGCCGACGACGAGCCCACCTCCGAAACCGCAGCCGGCGCCGAAGGCGATGGCAAGGCGCGCAAACATTACGACCGCGTGCCCGAAGAGACCAAGGTCGCCATCATCGGCCGCCCTAACGTCGGCAAATCGACATTGTTAAATCGCCTAACGGGCAGCACCCGCGCCATCGTCTCGCCCATCGCCGGCACCACCCGCGACGCGGTGGATGAACTCGTGGTCCGCGATGGCCAAAAATACCGCTTCATCGATACCGCCGGCATCCGTCGCAAGGGAAAGACGAAGCTCATGGCGGAAAAACTCAGCGTGGTCATGGCGCGCCAGCACTTGGAATCCGCCGACGTCGCTCTCCTTATCATCGACGCGGTCGACGGTGTGACCGCGGCCGACGCCACTATCGGCGGCTACGCCCATGAGAGCGGACGCTCCATCATCATCGTCATCAATAAGTGGGATTTGATCAGCGCCAGCGCCGACCGCGATCCTGACCGCCCCACCGCCGACCGCGATATCTACGAGACGCAGATCCGCAGCGCGTTGAAGTTCCTCGCCTACGCGCCCATCATGTTCATCTCCGCTTCCAGCGGCAAGAATGCCGACAAGATCTTTGCCAAGGTGCAGGAAGTCGCCAAAGAACGCCGCAAGCGCATCACCACCGGCCAGATGAACCGCTTCATCCGCAACGTTGACTTTGAGCGCGCCACCGTCCCCTCGCGCAAGAAGGTCAAGATCTTCTACATGACGCAGACCAACGTCGCCCCGCCTACCTTCGTCCTGTTCACGGACAAGGACGTCGACCTGCATTTCTCCTTCCAGCGCTTTTTGGAGAATCAGATCCGCGCTGCCTTCGGCTTCGAAGGCTCGCCTATCTGGATCAAGAACCGCCCCCGCACCAAAGTCGAACTCCCCGAGAAAAAAGACAAACGCTGACCGCTGCTACATCGCCGGCAATGGTGGCGGCTCCGGCATCGACGGGGGAGCGGGATTCATCAACCGCCAAAGTGGCTCATAGCGCGAACTGAAGAACGTCAGAACGTACGTCTGGAAGAACACCACCACCGGCGCCGCGATGATCGCACCTACCAGCATCAAGATAAAAACGCCCATGACCGCTACCGTCACCACCAGCGCGATCCCCGCCGGCGTCTTGATCAGGTTTGGCACCGCCGCAAACACGCCCACGCCGATCGCTACGGCGATGATCACAGGAATGATGAACAGGATGAACTGCACAATGCCCAGCGCGATCGCCGTCAGCATCGTCAGCCCTACCTTCAGCAGGATGTAGATCGCATACTCGCCCTTGGCCGGCTTCAGCATCGCCCATACGCGCTGCCACGCGTCCATCGCGGGAATGTTTTCCAGCGCCATGATGGGCACGGCAAAATCCTTGAATAACACCATCACGATAGCGACCCCCAGCGCGAACACGATGACCAACGGCAGCAGGACGAGCACGCCCAGTGCGATCAGCCCCCAATGTTGCTGGGCATTCTTGAATACCCCCAGACTCACCCCGACCCACACGGGTAGGCCTACAAGCACCGCGTAGCCCAGCAGCGAGATGAAGATGACCAGCAGTTGGAAGCCAAAGTAGCGCACCCCGTGCGCATGCCAGCGGTTCCATCCTTCACGTATCCGGTACCGCCCGCGCGTTACCGCGTCAAACAGTACGAACCGCAGCACGCTCCCAATATAAAGGTGCACCAGCACCAGCAGGACCAGCAGCACCACCAGCACCGTGATCAGTACCGCCATCTGCGCCAGCGGCAGGTTCTGCCACGGCGGCACGCTCTGCAAAAATTCCTGCTTCCTCGACGTAGATTCCCCGATCTTCGACAGATCACCGAGATTGAAGTTGCATCCCCCGCTGCCTGCGGCTTCGCCCGTAGCCAGGCCCAGCAGCCCGATGCGCCACCACTTTCCCCACTGGAAGGGCTTGAACATCATGTTCTTGGCTGACTCGATCGCGGGACCAACACAATCGATAGCGGATTTCGGCGGGAGGGGATTCAAGCAAGCTCCGGATGATGATGGTATGCAGGCAACTTACTGGCAGGATTTGCCCACGTCAAGCGTGATTCAATTCCTGCCTCAATGAAGAAATGACCCAATGCAGAAATGCATCAATGAGCCACTGATTCAATGGGTCACTGACTCGATCGCTACCGCCTCCGTCCACCACTTCCCAAATGCGTCCAGCGCTCGCTCGCACACCATCCGATGCCGCTCTTTCTTGTCGCGGACCTTGCGCTTGATGGTTTCATCCAACTGCGGCAGCAGGTCGAAGGTGATATTGGCGGGCTGAAAGTTCTTTGCCTCGGTGTGGGTGATGTAGTTCACCAGAGACCCCAGAGCGGTCTCGCGCGGCGGCGGCGCCAGCGTCCGGCCCTGCGCCAGTGCGGCCACCGTTAGTCCCGCGAGCTGTCCCGTGGCAATCGATTCGGTGTAACCTTCGACGCCCGAGATCTGCCCCGCAAACAGCACCCGCGGATGCGTCTTCATCTGCAAGGTCGCATCCAGCAGCGTGGGCGCGTTGATGTATGTGTTGCGATGGATCTGCCCGTAGCGCAGGAATTTCACGTTCTCTAAGCCCGGTATCAGCCGTAGCACCCGCGCTTGCTCTCCATAGGTCAAGTGGTTCTGGAATCCAACCAGGTTGTAACTGTCGGCGCGCAAGTTTTCCCGACGCAACTGCACTACCGCGTAGGGGATGCGTCCTGTTTTGGGGTCCTTTAACCCCACCGGCTTCATCGGGCCAAAGCGCAGCGTCTCCCGCCCCCGCCGCGCGATCTCCTCGATGGGCAGGCAGCCTTCAAAGTAATTCAGCTTCTCCCAATCTTTTTCTTCCACCGCCTGCGCCGACTCGAGCGCATCCAGAAAGCGCTCGTACTCTTCCTTCGTGAACGGACAGTTGATGTAATCCGCCGTGCCTTTGTCATAACGGGCCGCCATGTAACAGCGCGACATATCGATGGAATCGAACTCTACGATCGGACTGATGGAATCGTAGAAATAAAGATGCGAGCTCCCGGATAGCCGCGCGATCTCCGCCGACAACGCATCAGAAGTCAGCGGCCCCGTCGCGATCACCGTCAGCGCATCCGCATCGGCTTCGTCGATGGTGGTCACCTCTTCGCGCCGTACTTTGATCAGCGGCTCGGCCAGGATGCTCTCCGTCACCTTCGAAGCGAAGATATCGCGGTCGACCGCTAGCGCATGGCCGGCGGGTACGGCTGCTTCGCGCGCACATCGCAGCAGCAGGGAATCGGCGCGCCGCATTTCTTCCTTCAACAGCCACGGCGCGGAGTTCTCCGACTCTGACTTCAACGAATTCGAGCACACCAGCTCGGCAAAATCGGCCGTCTGGTGCGCCGGTGTCGTGCGTACCGGACGCATCTCGTACAACTCCACCGCCACGCCCTGCTTGGCGCACTGGTACGCCGCTTCCGTGCCCGCCAGCCCCGCGCCGATGATTTTAATCGTCTTATTTCGCAATGAAGTTTCTCACTTCGACTCCGCCAATCCCCTCAACTCGTCGCCCATTACCCGCACCGTGATCCACTCCTTCAGCAGCTTGCCGCCGAAAGATTCATAGAACTCGATCGCCGGAGTATTCCAGTCGAGCACCTGCCAGCGCATCCCATAACAATTCTCCGCGACCGCGATCTGCGCCAGGTGCTGCATCAACGCTTTCCCGATGCCCTTGCCGCGGAACTCCGGCTTCACGAACAGATCCTCGAGATACAGCCCGGGCTTGCCCATCCAGGTGGAGTAGTTGAAGAAGAAGAACGCGAAGCCTGCGGCCTGGCCGTCCCATTCCGCGATCACCACCCGGAATTTCGGTTGCGCACTATCAAAACCATCCCGCAGGATGTCGGCCTCCGTCGCCTCCGCCGCCTGCGGCTCGCGCTCATACTCGGCCAGCAGCCGGATAAATTCCAGGATGAGCGCGACATCACCCCGCGTCGCCGGACGAATATTGAGCATACTTGATTATAGAAGGGGAACAGGCGGGCGATGGGCAGAGCTGCCGTGCGCATCGCCTTCGCGATAAATTACCCTTTGTCCTTCTTTGTGTACCTTTATGTCCTTCGTGCCTTCGTGGGTGGGTTTTGGTTCCCGGCCTCACAAAATCACCCTCGCATCGCCTTCACGTCGCGTGATCCGCTCTCGATCCAGCATCTCCAGCAGCGGGATCGCATACTTACGGGTCACGCCCGTCAGCTCTTTGAATGCGGCCACATCCATCCGTGCGGACTTCAACTTCTGCGCCCGCACCGCCTTACGCAATTCTTCCAGCGCGCTCTGATGGAACACCAGATCGTCGGCCAGCTTCACAAGTACGCGGTCCCGCAACAACAGCGTGACGATTTTTTGCGCGCGCACTTTCTCCAACGGCAATCCCGCCAGCACGTCCTTCAGCGCCGGAACTTTCAACCCGGCCGACGAAAACGCCCGCTCGATGGTCTGCTTGGCCTCGGCCTCATCGTCTTTCATCACCACCGAGCGCCCGGCCGTCTTCACCTGGTCGCCCTGGACTTCAGTC
>JBKKBM010000027.1:0-13430 GCA_046714215.1 Terriglobales bacterium
GGTGAATCGTAGTCCAGATTACCCCCCAGGTCAAAGAAAGACCTTAGATTATTTCGCCCAATGCCAAATCCACTCCTTTCGTAATCAGTCAATTCGGTTACCTGGAACTTCGTCGCAAACATAGAACCTGCCCCTGCGAGGCGGAAAGTGCTCTCGGGTGCGGGCCCGAACCCCTCTAGTTACCTCCGTAATCTTGCTTCCGCGTCTGACTATCCCTTATTCTGGTCGCGTAACACGGGATCTTAAAAGGGGCCGCTGATTCGGGGGGATCAGCGGCCCTTTTGTTTTTTGCCTCTATCCCACTTCCGCCGCCCGTCCGCAAAAGTGCTACATTCAGAAGTGCTCCTTTAAAAGTGCTCATTTAAAACCAAGCCCGTGTCCGCTCCCGATTCCATATTTGTCAAAGCTTGCCGCCGCCAGCCGGTGCCGCGCACGCCCATCTGGTTGATGCGCCAGGCCGGCCGCTATATGGCGGAGTATCGCCAGGTCCGCCAGCATCATTCGCTGGTGGAGATCTGCAAAAATCCTGACCTTGCCGCGGAAGTCACCATCACCGCCGCGGAAAAACTCGGCGTCGATGCTGCCATCATCTTTGCCGACCTTCTGCTTCCCCTCGAAGTGATGGGACTTCCTTTCCGCTTCGAAGCCGGCGAGGGCCCGGTCATCGAAAACCCTCTGCGCCACGCGAAAGATATCGACCAACTCCGCACCGACCGCTCCGCCGACCTCGGCTACGTAGCCGAGTCCGTCCGCAAGGTCGTGCGCCACTTTGGCGACAAGCTTCCTGTCATCGGTTTCTGCGGGGCGCCCTTTACCCTGGCCAGCTACATGATCGAAGGCGGAGGCTCGCGCAATTACGTCCACGCCAAGACGCTGATGCACAACCAGTCCGCCGCCTGGGCGCTGCTGATGGAAAAACTTGTCAGTGTACTCGGCGACTACGCCTCTGCCCAGGTCCACGCCGGCGCCGACGCCCTCCAGGTCTTCGACAGTTGGGTAGGCTGCCTCAGCGTTGAGGATTACGTTGAGTACGCGTTGCCTTACACCACCAAACTCATCGCTCGACTCCAGTCCACCGGGGTGCCCATCATCTATTTCGGCACGGACACCGCCACGCTGCTACCGCACATGCAAAAAACGGGGGCCGACGTCATCGGCCTCGACTGGCGCACGCCGCTCGACCTCGGCTGGCAGACGCTCGGCCATCGCTGCGCCGTGCAAGGCAATCTCGACCCCGTGATGCTCTTCGCCGATCAGAAACTTATGCTGCACAGAAGTGAAGAGATTGTTCGACAGGCCGGCGGACATCCCGGCCACATCTTCAACCTGGGCCACGGCATCCTCCCCGAGACGCCCGTCGCGAATGTGCAGGCGCTGGTGCGCCACGTCCACGAATTCTCCGAACAATTTGCCGCGACGGATGCGGTCCGCAGATGAAAACGCCCTCCACCGCCGTCCTGCTGCTTGCCCATGGCACCCCTGATTCTCCCGGTGATGTTCCCGCGTACATGCGCAACATCACCGGGGGTCGCACCATCCCCGGCGAAGTGATGAAGGAGGTCCAGCACCGCTACGAGCTCATCGGGCGCTCACCACTCACGGCCATCACGCTGCGCCAGGCCGAAGCTCTCAGCGAAACTTTGCGGATGCCCGTTTACGCCGGCATGCGCAACTGGCATCCGTATATCGCCGACGTGGTCAAGCAGATGCTCGCCGATGGCGTTACTCACGCCATCGTGCTCTGCCTCGCGCCCCATAATTCACGCACCAGCGTGGGACTTTATCGCCGCGCGGTGGAGCAGGCCGCGGGCGACGCCCTCGAGATCGACTTCGTGGAGCAGTGGCACGACCAGCGGCGGCTGATCACCGCTTTTGCGGAGCGTCTCGCCGCCGCATTGCCCGGCCCGCGCACCCCCGTCATCTTCACCGCGCACAGCGTACCCTGCCGCACCATCTGCGCGGACGCATCGAGCGCCGGCGATCCCTATGGCAATCAAGCCAAGCAAACGGCCGCGCTCGTCGCCCGGGCTGCGGGTCTGCCTCACGGCGAATGGTTCTTTGCCTTCCAGAGTCAGGGCATGTCCGGAGGTCCATGGATCGGACCCACCGTCGAAGCTACGCTCGAAGCGCTGGCCGCTGACGGACACACCCGCGTCCTTATCCAGCCCGTCGGCTTCGTCTGCGATCACGTTGAAGTGCTCTACGACATCGACATAGCCTTCAAGCAGCATGCTGCCGTCCGCGGCATGCAACTACTCCGCACCGAATCGCTCAACGATTCGCCTACTTTCATCGACGCGGTGGCCGAGGTCGCGAATGCCCGCCTGGCGGCCCGCGCGCACTCCAACGTCCGTTCCAACGTGTTATGAAACGTATCGCCATCATCGGCGGAGGCATCGCCGGACTCAGCGCCGCTTACTATCTGCACCGGGCCGGAACAGATTTCACTCTCTTCGAGGCTGCGTCGCGCTTAGGCGGCGTCATCAATTCCGAGCGCACACCCGAAGGGTTCCTCATCGAGGCGGGCCCTGACTCATTCCTCACCGCCAAGCCGTGGGCCGCGGATCTCGCCCGCGAAGTCGGCCTGGGCGCCGACCTTATCCCCTCCAACGACGCGCCACGCAAAACCTATATCCTGCGCAATGGAAAACTCATTCCGGTACCCGAGGGCATGCAGCTCATGGTGCCCACGCGCTCGTGGCCCGTCATCACTTCGCCGCTGTTTTCTTTCGTGACGAAGTTGCGCATGGCCCGCGAATTTCTTTGGCCGCCTGCGCCCTTGGCCGAAGGTGCCGACGAATCCGTCGCTCAGTTTGTCGCGCGGCATTTCGGAACGGAAGTGGTGGAACGTCTTGCCGATCCGCTGCTTGCCGGCGTCTATGGCGGAGACTCCAGCCGCTTGAGCGCCCGCGCCGTGCTCCCACAGATGGTCGCGTCAGAGGCAAAACATCGCAGCCTGGTGCGCGGCGCATTGCGTGCTCGCGCATCCACCGGCGCCGCGCCTCAGCCCATCTTTACTTCGCTGCGCCACGGCATGGGACAGCTAGTAGACGCCGTCGTCGCCAAACTTCCCGCCGATCGGCTTCGCCTGAACGCACCCGCGGCGGGGCTGATAAAAACGGCCACAGGTTGGAAGCTGGGCAACGACAATTTCACTGATGTTGCCCTCGCGCTGCCCGCGCCCGCAGCGGCCGCGCTGCTTTGGCCACTGGATCCCGCACTCAGCGCGCTGCTTGGCAAGATCAATTACACCTCGTGCATCACTGTGGCCCTGGGGTTTGATGCACTGACTTTGCCCCCCGGCTTCGGCTTCCTGGTACCTCGCGCTGAAGGCAAGCGCATGATCGCGTGTACTTTCGTTCACCGCAAATTCGATGATCGCGCGGCGCCAACGCACGCTCTGCTACGCGCTTTTCTCACCTCCGGACTCGAAGAGAGCGATGCGGCCATCCTCGAGATCGTCCGCGACGAACTTAGCGCCATCCTCAAACTCATTGCCACGCCCACGATCACGCGCATCCGCCGCTGGCGCGCCGCCATGCCGCAATATGATATCGGACACCTCGACCGCATCGCGCAGGTCGAGCAGCGCTCCGCTCAACTTGCCGGATTGCATCTGATCGGGAACGCTTACCGCGGTGTGGGCGTGCCCGACTGCGTGCGCAGCGGCCAACTCGCCGCGGAAAGAATCAGGGGCAGCGCTATGAGCTAGCCGCGAACCGCTCCGCCGCCGCTACCCGCTTCGAGATCGGCGGATGCGAATGGAAGAGGACCTCCACCAGCCGAGAAGGATTCCGCTCCGCCAGGTTCTGGTCGCTGAGCTTGTTCATCGCGGAGATGAACGGCCCCACGCTGGGAACCGCCTTCCAGCAATAGTGGTCGGCCTCCCACTCGTTGTGCCGCGAGTACGCATTCAGCGCCGGCAGCAGCAGCAGCGACAACACGCTCGACACCAGCACCAATAGCGGTAGATTGGCGAAGTCGTGCAACTCCGGATACATGCGCAGCGTGCTCACTGCATAGCTGAGCACCCAACTCGCCGCCCAGAAGCCCACCAACGTGATCGCCACCTGCACCGCGATGCTCTTCAGGATGTGCCCGTGGACGTGGTGTCCCAGTTCGTGGGCCAACACCGCTTCAATCTCGTCGTCGGTATAGTTCTCGAGCAAGGTGTCAGAGAGGATGATGCGCCGGGTGTTGCCCAGCCCCGTCAGCGCGGCGTTGGCCTTTTTACTTTTCTCGGAAAGCTTCCATTCATACACGCCGCGCACCCGCGCTCCGGCCTTTTCGCCCAGCCGCACCAGCCGCTGCTTCAGCTCTTCATTTTCTAAAGGCACGAATTTGTAAAAGAGTGGGAACAACAACACCGGCGCGATCTGCGCGAAGAAGATGAAGAGCACGATGAACGCGACCCAGGCAATCAGCCACCACATCTGCGGCGCCTGCCGGATGATGAAATAGATCAACTCCGCCAGTATCCCGCCGATCACGATGCCCAGCAACCAACCTTTGGCCTCATCCATCAGCCAGGACGAGAATGTCTGATTGGAAAGATGGTAACGGTGCTCCAGCCGAAAGCTGTAGTAGTCGAGCCCGATGCCGACAAGTTTGGTGATGGTCGCTAGCGCCACTACAAAAAAGAAAAGCGCCAGCCCGTAGTTCTCGCGCGCCGCTTTCCACGCCAGGTCTCGCAGGCTTGCAGACCACGGCGTCAGCACCAATACCAGCAGCGCGATGAATCCGATTGCCGCATCCGCCACGCCGATAAAACGGCGCTGGCGGTTATAGGCACGTGCCTCGGCTGTGTCCGGGGGCTGCGACGAACTGCCAGGTCCGGAGGGGAGGGTCATCGCGGCTAGTTTAACTCAGCCGTTGCGCTAGCCGTTGCGCTAAACCTTGGCAGGCACCGGCTTCTCCTGCACAAACGCCTCAGCCGCCGTCAGGACCTGCTTCACCACCTCAGGCGAGGCAGCCTCGGAATACACGCGCAGCAGCGGCTCCGTGCCCGACGCGCGCAGCAACAGCCACGCTTCCGCGTCTTCTTTCCGCGTCGGCGTCTCCAGGAAAAACTTCACACCATCTTTTTCTTCTTTGCGCAGCACTTTGTACGGTCCGATGTGGTCAAGCCCCGCGCTCGCGCGCCGAATGGCGGACTCTTTGATGTCGTTCGCAATGTGCATGTCCAGCCGCGCGTAATGATGTTGGCCATATTCCTTTTGCAGGTCCGCCACCAGTTCACCCAGCGGCTTGCCTTCATCCGCCATCACGTTCGCCACCAGCAAACAGTTGAGGATGCCATCCCGCTCGGGCAAGTGCCGGGTGATGCCGATGCCCCCCGACTCTTCGCCCCCGATCAGCACTTCGCGCTCCAGCATCACGTCGCAGGTGTACTTGAAGCCGATGGACGTCTCCACCAGCTCGCGCCCATACTTTGCCGCAATGCGGTCCAGCATCTTCGTGGTATTGAACGCGCGCACCACGCAGCCTGGCCACTTTTTCCGCTCCAGCAGCCAACGCAGGATCACGGAATAGACTTTGTGGGAATCGACGAAGTTGCCGTTCTCATCCACCGCGCCCACCCGGTCGGCGTCACCATCGGTGACCAGCCCGGCGTGGCAGCCTTCCGCCACTACGATGTCCTGCAGCGCCTGCACGTGGGGCAGGATGGGCTCCGGATTGATCCCCGGGAACAGCGGATTCACGTCCCCGCGGATCTCCACGTACTTGATGCCCTTCTCTCGAAAGATACCCGCCAGCACGCCGCGCCCGGAGCCATGCATGCAGTCAATGGCAAACTTGAAATTCGCCTTCGCGATCTTGTCCAGGTCGACGAACTTGGTGATGGCCGCGACGTAGTCGGCCTTCAAGTCGACCGTCGTCACCTTCGCCTGCTGCTTCGGCGGCGTGGTGCCCGAGTACAACTCGGTCTCAATTCCTTTGATGATCGAAGGTTTGGCGGATCCGCCGTAGTAAGCCTTGTACTTCACTCCATTCCAACTCCACGGATTATGACTTGACGTGATGACCACGCCACCCGTGGCACCCATGTGCTTCACGGCGTAGGAAACCGCCGGCGTCGGCGTGTAATCGTTGCCCAGCGTGACGTTGATGCCGTGCGCGGCGATCGTCTCCGCCGTGATCTCGGCAAAACGGCGCGATCCGAAGCGCGTGTCATAGCCGATGATCACACCCTTTTCCGGATGCTCGTTCCGGATGATGTGCGCCGCGATCGCCGTCGCTACCAGGCGCACATTCTCAAACGTGAAATCATCCGCAATGATCCCCCGCCAACCGTCGGTGCCAAACTTGATATCCGTGACCATGTAGAGCCGTTTCTGGTTTCCTGTTTCCCGTTTTCTAACTGCTTGCGGCCGAATGCAGAGTGCTGACTGCCGAGCGCTGCCTTATATCAGCCCCTTCATCCCCTTCTCCGTCAGATGCTTCACAACCTTCCCCACATCCTGGGAATGTTCCCGGGTAGTGATCAGCAGCGCATCGTCGGTTTCCACCACGACCAGATCTTTCACCCCGATGGTTGCCACGAATTTCTTCGGCGCGTGCACGTAATTCCTCTCGGCATTCAACACAAAGCTGTCTTTGGCTTCGAAGATGTTGCCGTCTTTGGTTGCGCGATTCTGGGATGCATCCGCCTGACCCGCCATCGGCCCAACCGTCCGATGCTCCCACAATGCCGCCCACGAGCCCAGATCGTTCCATCCGAACTCTGCCTTGATGCAAAAAAGGTTCGCCGAGTGCTCGCCCTTGGCCGAGCGCGGCTCCAGCACCGCATAATCGATGCTGATGTTTTCGCACTTCGGATATAGCTCCGCAAATACCTTCTCGAATTTTCTGGTGCCGTATGCCGCCGCGATCTGTTCGAGATAGGGCGCGGTCTCAGACAAATGCTCGCGCAGCGCATTGACCAGCGTGGTGGCGCTCCACAGGAACATCCCACTGTTCCAGTGATAATTACCCGCGGCCATGAATTCTTCCGCGCGCTCGGCGTTCGGCTTCTCCGTAAAGCGCCGCACGCGGAAAACATCCTTCCCGCTGACTTCACCGGTCTCGATGTAGCCGTAGCCGGTCTCCGGACGAGTCGGCTGGATTCCCATCACCACGATGTTCTCGCCCCCCGCAGCCAGTTCGAGTCCCTGCTCCAGCTGTGCGAGAAAGGCCTTCTCATCCCCGATCACATGGTCGGCCGGGAACATCCCGATGACCGCTTGCGGATCGCTCTTCTGCAGGATGAATGCCGCCAGCCCGATCGCGGGCGCGGTGTTGCGCGCCGCCGGCTCCGCGATGATCTGCTCCTTCTCCAGTTGCTTGAGCTGTTTGCGGATGACGGGCGACACCGCGTCATTGGTGATCACCCAAAAGCGATCTTCCTGGGCTACCGGCATCAGCCGCGCCACCGTCTTCTGGATCATCGACTCGGTGCCTTCGAGCACCAGCACTTGCTTGGCCATGGCCTTGCGGCTACGCGGCCAGAAGCGCGTGCCGCTGCCACCGGCGAGGATCACGGGATAAAAATGCGGGTTCTTTGCCATGAGATATTTCGCGGGAATACAAAACAGGAACGTGAGTCAAAGTTACGAAACAAGATTCTACGCCAATACGGTTGCAGGCTCGTCTACGGCGGTCATCGGCAGGCTGGCGCGCATCACTTCCAGCGCCCACTGCGGCTGAATGGCATACTGGCGCACGCCCGCGGGCAGCACCATGCATTCACCCTTGGCCAGCGTCACTGGCCGCATGCCCTCCACCTGGAAGACGCCGCATCCGTCCAGCGCCACGAATACTTGTGCTGAAGTCCGCTCGCCACTCACTTGAAACTCGCGCGGCTCACGCACCACGATCTTGTCCACCGTGAAAGAGGGAGCTGACACCAGGTTGGCCACGCCGTTGTTTCCCACCCGTGCCACTTTGCCTGCATGAGTCTTTTCTTTTAACGCCGCCACGCCTTGCTCGATATGCAACTCGCGCCCGCGCCCGTAGTCGTATAAACGATACGTCGTGTCGGAGTTCTGCTGTGTTTCTACGATGATCGACCCGGGTCCGATCGCGTGGATCGTCCCCGCATCCACATAAATCAAGTCGCCGGGCTTGATGTCGAGCCAATTCATCAGCGGCTCCAGCCGGTTCTCCACGATGGCTTTTTTTACTTCGTCGCGCGTGACGCCACGTTTCAGTCCCAGTCCCACTTGCGCGCCACGTTCGGCCGCCAGCACGTACCAGCACTCTGTTTTCCCACACGCCTGCCCGATCTTCTGCGCGCCCTCGTCATCCGGATGCACCTGCACCGAAAGCTTCTCTTTCGGCATCAGGAACTTCATCAACAAGGGAAAGCGCGTCGCATCTTTCGCCGCATCGCCCAGCAACTCGCGCCCATATTTGCGGGTGACGTCCGCCAGCGTCTGTCCGGCCAGGTCGCCATTGGCTACGCGGCATTCATCGCCCGTCAGCCACACTTCGCCGATCGGCTGCTCGGATTGACCATCCGGCCGCCGCGCCGCCTTATGCGGATACAGCAAGGAGATGTCACGCGTGCCCCACACGCGTTCGTGGAACTCCGGCAGCAACAGCAGTGGATAGAGTCCTGGCATCTTTAGTTGGTTTTCGGGGGCCCGGTGCAGCGAAACGGTGGCGCGAGACGATTACCCAATCTTAGAGGGCATTCCCGGCTCAGGCGTTGCCGCCGACGCGCGGGAAACGGCTACAGCGCGGCAAAAAACTTCTTCATCCGCTCCACCCCACGGTCCACTTCGCCCGCTGACACCGCATACGACAACCTTATATGGTCGGTCGTGCCAAAGCCCTCGCCTGGCACCGTGACCACGTACGCCTCATGCAACAAGCGCTTGGCTACGTCCGCCGCGGACGTGATCCCCCCGCGCCCGAAGAACTTCGTAACATTCGGATACACATAGAACGCCCCCTCCGGCGTCTGGCAGTCGATCCCCGGAATATCCCGCAGCCCTGCCAGCACCTGGTCACGCAGTTGGATGTACTCCGCCTTCATCTCGCGGATGCACTCCTGCGGTCCGTTCATCGCCGCCAGCGCCGCCTTCTGCACGATGGCGTTCGAACTTGAGGTCGACTGACTTTGCAATTTCTGAAAAGCGCTGAGGATCGGCGCGGGTGCCAGCGCGTAACCGCAGCGCCAGCCCGTCATCGCATACGTCTTCGAGAGCGATCCAATGATGATGATGTGCTCCTTCGCCTCCGTGATCGCGCCTGCCGAGTACGCCGGCCCCGCATAATTCAGGTAGACATAGCATTCATCGCAGATCACGTAGATGCCACGCTCATGCGCCAGCCGGATGATCTCCCGCACCGCCGCCGGCGCCGTCACCGCACCCGAAGGATTATTCGGCGTGTTCAGGATGATGGCCCGGGTCCGCGGCGTGATCGCCCGCTCGATCATCTCCGGCGTGAGGGCAAAGTTCTTCTGCTCGTCCGTCTCCACGTAGACGCACGTCCCGCCCGCATACTGCACAATGTCTTTGAATGACACCCAGTACGGCACGGGGATAATGACCTCATCGCCGTGGTCAATCAGCGTCTGTACCGCATTGAATAGTGCGAGCTTACCCCCGGTAGACACGATGCACTCGTTGGCCGCGTAGTTCGATCCGAAGTCCGTCGCGTGGCGCTTGGTGATCGCCTCACGCAACTCCGGAATCCCAGCGACCGATGTGTATTTGGTGAAATCACTATTGATGGCCGCAATGGCGGCGTCTTTGATATGGCGCGGCGTCGAGAAATGCGGCTCGCCCGCACCGTAATCCACCAGGTCAACGCCCTTGGCGCGCAGTTGCGCCGCCTCATTCACCACCGCCAGCGTGGCCGATATCTCGATCCGGTTGATACGGTCGCTTACCAGTTTCCCCGAGGTTGTCGTGGTGGCAGGCATCAGCGCTCCTTCGTCGCCGGGGATTTCTTCGCTTCGCTCTGCGTCAGTTTGCCCAGCAGCGATTGCCCCGCGCTACGCCGCGACACCACCTGCCATTTCCCGTTGCGCCGCTGCCAGATGTCCACCATCACGCCCGAATCCTGGAACTCGACTCCCCGCATCTGGCCGCTCCAGCGGAACGCCGAATACACGATCCCGACGTCTCCATACACCCTCGCGTTGATAGAGGTGTAAGCAAAATCATGGACCTTGAGCGCGGTCTTACGGGTGGCCAGCCATGCCGCCCGGGGCTGCGGCGCGCGCGAGACGTCGAAAGCCTGCAGACTGAATTCCGGCGCCATCAACTCCTCCAGCCGCTTCTCGTCGTCCTTAAACAGCGCTACATCCATCCATTCCCGCGAGAGCCTGATCAGTTCGGCCTCTTCGGCCGTCGGTTTGTAATCGAACGCCGGTTGCGAGATCGCCGGAGTCTGCCCAGGGTTTTGTTGCGCCAGTGCCGAGGGGACCAGCAACAGGAGAATGAGCAACTTGACTGAACCCATCACCGTCTTATCCTCCTGACTTCACGCGGTCGCCGCGCACCTTCTGATGCAGCCGCTCTTCCACCACATCCGGTACCAGCCCGCGGATCGACCCACCCAACTGGAAGACTTCCTTAACCAGCCGCGAACTCAGGTAACTGTAGGAATCGGCCGGCATCATGAAGACGGTCTCTATGGTCGGATCCAGCCGCCGGTTCATCAACGCCATCTGCAACTCGTATTCGTAATCGCTGATGGCCCGGATCCCGCGCAACACCGCATGGGCCTTCTGCTCCGCGACATACTCCACCAGCAACCCGTCGAAGATATCGACGGTCACGTTTTCGTATTGGCGCGTGGTCTCCAGCAGCATCTGCTTGCGCTCGTCCGCTGAGAACAGCGGCTGCTTGTCGGCGTTGCGCAGGATGGCGACCACGAGTTGCCCGAAGATCTTGGAGCCGCGCTCGATCAGGTCGAGATGCCCGTTAGTCAGCGGATCGAACGACCCCGGATAAATGGCTTTGACGGCATTCACAGTAAAGCTGATTGTAAGGCAGAAAGGCCGCTGTCCCCATAAAAACCAATCGCGGACCCATAGGCCCGCGATGGTTGTTCAAGGGAGCAAATCAAACCCTTATTTCCTTCCCGGCGCGCCCTTCGGCTGGGCTTCCACGGCGCTCTGTCCATTGGCCGCCGCGGCTGCGGCTTTTTCCGCCGCGGTCGAGAGTCCGAGGTGTTTGCGCAACTCGGCGTCCAGTTTCGCGCAGACGTCCTTGTTCTCTTTGAGGAAGTTCTTGGAGTTCTCGCGGCCCTGCCCGATGCGTTCGCCCTTATAGCTGAACCACGCGCCCGATTTTTCGACGATATTGCTGTTCACGCCCATGTCCAGCAGGTCACCTTCCTTCGAGATGCCTTCTCCGTACATGATGTCGAACTCGGCTTCGCGGAACGGCGCCGCCGTCTTGTTCTTCACCACTTTGATCTTGGTGCGCGACCCCACCACGTTGTCGCCATCCTTGATGGCGGCGATGCGCCGGATATCGATGCGGACCGACGAATAGAACTTCAGCGCGCGGCCGCCCGTGGTCGTCTCCGGATTGCCAAACATCACGCCAATCTTCTCGCGGATCTGGTTGATGAACACCAGACAGGTGCGGCTCTTGCTCACAATGCCGGTCAGCTTGCGCAGCGCCTGCGACATCAGCCGCGCCTGCAAGCCCATGTGGCTGTCGCCCATCTCGCCATCGAGTTCGGCCTTGGGGACGAGGGCCGCCACTGAGTCCACTACCAGCACGTCGATGGCGCCCGAGCGGACGAGAGCTTCCGCGATCTCCAGCGCCTGCTCGCCATAATCCGGCTGCGAGACTAATAGGTTATCCACGTCGACGCCCAGCTTCTTGGCATAGATGGGATCCATGGCATGCTCAGCGTCTACGAACGCCGCCAATCCGCCCATCTTCTGCGCCTCGGCGACGACCTGCAGGGCGATGGTCGTCTTGCCTGAGGATTCCGGGCCGAATATCTCGACCACCCGGCCGCGCGGAAATCCGCCCGCACCCAGCGCCACGTCAAAGGAGATCGAGCCGGTCGAGATCACCGCGATGGGCAGCACTTCCTTGGAGCCCAGGCGCATGATCGATCCCTTACCAAACTGCTTCTCAATCTGCGACATGGCAAGATCGACTGCTCGTACGCGGTCACTTCGTTCGTCGGCCATAGGCTTATTCTTAGGGTCCGGCAACGCCTGCGGCTGCCAGCCCCTCGCACTTTGCTCGCGCGTGTCCGGCACTCGCTCCGTGCTCACCCTTTCTCTGAGTTTGTCGATCGGCTTGTCGGTCTTGTCGTGTGAATTCGTGGGGCGCGCTGGTATTCTCGCTGCTTCGCTGGATGCCATCATAACAATCTCTTTTCTGTTCCGAAATCCGGAATTCTTACTTAGACCTGTGGGAAAGTCCCGATGAAATGGGATAGTAGCAGGATTTTCGGAAAAAGGCGAACAAAAAGCGAAATATCCGCGGATGGTCACCAGGATGGTCACTAAGGGACACTCCGGGGGAGAAAGCCGGGCAAAGTCTGGTTTTTCAACATGCGGTGGAGGAGCTCGGCTTTGCGGTCGAGACGGAGGAGTTCGAGGGCCTGGACGACGCGGACCTCAAAGTCTTTGCCGACGCGTTTGACGGAAGCCTTGGTGGCGCCGCGCTCGACCGCGATGCTGCGAACGGCGGTGGAGGCGATGCGCAAGGCCCCGAGCATGGCGCGAGTGGTGCGATGGTCCATGATGCCGGTGTCATAAGCGCGGAGGACGTTGTCGAGGGCAATGGTGAGGGAGGGGTAGTCGAGGAGCATGGGAATATAGATGGAGCGGAGCCGGCGGATGCGAAGGTCATGTGCGGCGCGGAGCGAACGGCGAGTGGTGAGCAAAGGTTTTTCGGCACGGGCCTGGGTCATGACAGTTTGGCGCTTTTGATCGCGAGCGTGGAAGCGGCAGAGGCCGGCGGGGGAGGACTTGAGGGCGGGAGCGCCGCAAAGGGAGTTGCTCGGTAGCTCGAATCGGCACGTTTTCATCTAACAACCTCGCAATAAAAAACCTTTTTTCTGTGTAAGTTCACCGTTTTCAACGACATGACTCCAGCTTCGTGAAAACAAATGGCTTAGAGGCAGATAATTGAAAACAAAGGAGATAAATTCTCACCTTGCGGTCTCGGGAGGAGGTGGCTTGATTGCGGCGCTTCATGAACCAAGGCTAGTGCGGGCGGAGAGGCTATGTCAAGGGGTTGGAGCAGAACTTATAAATATTACTTATAGATATTGTATGATGAGGGCAAAGGGTTTAGTGCAGAAGGTGGAGGGAGTTTTTGCGAGAGTGTTGGGAGGTTTGCTGGCAGTTAAGGCATTTGCCATGCAGGCAGAGACATTTGCCATGGCAGGCGGCGTAAGAGCCAGCCTTCGGCAGAGCGGGGAGCGCTGCGCGCTGATCCATCGGCACGGCTGAAGCC
>JBKKBM010000028.1:0-3273 GCA_046714215.1 Terriglobales bacterium
ACGGCGACTTCTATCGGCGCGACATTGCCGCTGCCCGCACGTTTGGTTTTCTGCATGAAGCCGAAGCCATGCGCAAGATGGGATTGATCCGCGGCGCGTCGGAAGAAAATGCGCTGGTACTTACACCCACTGGCATTAAAAACGGTCCGCTACGCTATGCGGATGAGTTCGTCCGTCACAAGGTGCTCGACCTGATCGGTGACCTTGCGCTGTTGGGCCATCGCATCTTTGGGCGCGTGGTGGCTGACCGCGCTGGCCATGCCATGCATACCGCGCTGGTCTCGAAACTGCTCAAGGACCACACGCTGTGGGAGGCGACCACCGCCGACGGCTTCCGCGATCAACCGAATGTTCCCGCTGCCAATGGGAATGCGGTGGTCAGGGCGTAGTTCTCTGCGTAAAGCGAACGCAGAAGGTCCAGACGCACACGTATCAGGGCGCGGCTTTAGCCGCTGAGGCACTACTTCCGCAGCAACGCCATCGCTTCCCTAAACAACTGCTCGAAAGCTTTCGTGCCGCCACCTTCAGCCGCCTTACCGACCGCTTTTTCCGCTGAAGCCCGTTGATATCCCAGATTCACCAGCGCGGATAACACATCCTCTTCCACCGGCGTGGTCTTCGCCGCGGCGGGCACGGCGCCGAATGCGTCCAGTTTGTCGCGCAGTTCCAGCACCATTCGCTCGGCGGTCTTCTTGCCGATGCCGGGGATCTTGGTGAGCTGCGCAATATCATTGCCGCGAATGGCAGCCACCATGAATTCAGTCGACATCCCGCTCAGGATGGTGATGGCCAGCTTCGGCCCGATGCCGCTCACGTCGATCAGCTTCTCGAAGAGCTTCTTCTCTTCTGCGCGGAGAAAACCAAACAGCGCTAACGCATCCTCGCGGACATGCGTGTGGACATGCAGCGCAACTTCGCCGCCGGCATTGGGTAGTTCCGTGAATGTAGGGATACTGATGGTCAGGTCGTAGCCGACGCCCCCGGCCTCGATGATGGCCTGGTTGGGCTGCTTGTTGAGGAGTCGGCCGCGCAGATGGGCGATCATATGGAGAGCATTCTAACCGGAAATGCGCTAACCGCAGAGAACACAGAGTCTCACTGAGGAACCTTAAGGATTAAAGCGGCAATGGTTCAGGACTTTAATGAATCAATGATCCGATGAAGAAATCATTCGATCGGTTCCCTACCCTCCGCCGCGCAGGATGCTGGCCGCGCTGGGCTCGCCCACTTCTTTCTTGTCGTCGCCATTCTCTTCTACTTTGTCGCCTTCACCCGGCGCCAGAAAGAGATTCGAATCCACCTGGTGCTGCTTGGTGTAGAGATCGAAGTAGCGTCCGCCGGCGGCGTAGAGTTCCTCGTGCGTCCCCCGCTCGACGATCTTCCCTGCTTCCACGACCAAGATCTGGTCAGCGCGGCGGATGGTAGATAAGCGATGAGCGATGACGAACGTGGTGCGGCCCTTCATCAGGAAGTGCAGACCTTCCTGAATGAGTTGCTCGGATTCTGAGTCGAGGCTCGAGGTCGCTTCATCCAGGATGAGGATGCGCGGATCCGCCAGGATGGCCCGCGCGATGGAGATGCGCTGGCGTTGTCCGCCGGAGAGTTTTACTCCGCGCTCGCCCACGATGGTGTCGTATTTCTTTTCATACTGTTCGGCAAATTCATCGACACGGGCGATCGTACACGCGCGCATGATCTGCTCTTCGCTGGCTAGCGGTCGTGAGAATGCGACGTTCTCGCGAATGGTCCCGTCGAAAAGGAAAGAATCCTGCAGGACGACGCCCAAGCGCGTGCGATAAGAATCGAGCCGCACGGTGGAGAGGTCGACGCCGTCCACCAGGATGCGGCCGTTAGTGGGAACGTAAAACGCCGCCAGCAATCCAATGATGGTCGACTTCCCTGACCCGGACGACCCGACCAACGCCGTCACCGTGCCAGGCTCGGCTTGGAAGCTTACGCCGGTCAGCACCGTCTTGGGGGCCTCATAACTGAAGTCGACTGCATCAAAGCGAACGTCGCCGCGGATATCTGGCAGCGTGACCGTGCGTGAAGGCAGCTCGTCTTCCGGCCGTTCGTGCAATATCTCACGCGTGCGCTCGAGGCCGGCTAGCGCTTCCGTCAACTGCGTGCCGATGGCGACGATCTGAATGATGGGCGCCACCAGGAAACCAAGGAAGAGCGTATAGGTGAAGAAGCCGCCGATGGTCAGCGTGCCCGCGATGATCTGGCGCGCGCCAAAATACATGATGACCGTGCCCACCACGCCCAATAGCACGGTGGAAGAAAGTCCCATGATGGAGGTGGCGGTCAACGTTTTGAGCACGTTGTCCAGCAGGCGCTGCACGCCCGTGCCAAACACGGCGGCCTCACGGCTCTCCGCGTGATAACCCTTGACCACGCGCACGCCGCCCAACGATTCGGTGAGGCGTCCGGTGACTTCGGCGTTGATCTTGCCGCGCTCGCGGAAGATAGGACGAATCGTTCCAAACGCAATATTCGCCGCTACCGCAAAGGAGACGACGAATCCGAATGCCAGCCCCGTCATCAGCGCACTGATGCTGAAGAGGTAGACCAGAGCTATGGCCGCGGTGATCAATCCGCCCACGAGTTCTACTAATCCGGTGCCCACCAGGTTGCGTACGCCTTCGACGTCCGTCATGATGCGCGAGACCAGATTGCCGGTCTTATTGGAATCGTAAAACGATACCGGCAGCCGTCCGATATGCTGCTGCACCCGTTGCCGCAACTCCGCGATCAGCCGCTGCGCCGCCTTGGAGAGAAGTTGCGTCAGCGAAAATGACGTGACGCCCTGAATAATGGTGGCGCCGATCACCGCGGTGATCAGCGGCGTGAGTAATTCCGTTTGGTGCTTCCCGATAACGTCATCGATCAGGTATTTTGTGGACCATGGCAGAACCAATCCGGAAACGCGATTGATGGCCATCAGCACTAGCCCCGCCGCCAAGATCGGCCAGCGTGGCTTGACCAGCGCCCACACTTCCGGCAAGACGTTCTTCAGCAGCTCGGTGGTCTTCGCCTTGGGCTGGAGCGTGCCTTCGGCGGCTCGGGATGATCGGGGCATAGAAGAATACTAATGGATTTTCCGGAAGGCTGCGGCGATGCAATGTTTGTTCGTGCGAAAATCCACTATGCCCCGCGAGTCACTCATCGATTGGCTCGAATATTTCAGGCGCCATGCGCGCGGCCTTGCCTTTGTGCAGCGCAGAGGCCTGCGTCGTGCTGTGTGGACTTATGGCCAAGTCTGGACGACGG
>JBKKBM010000029.1:0-2732 GCA_046714215.1 Terriglobales bacterium
CCCAAAGGCTTTCTGTTTTCTTGGGCGCGTCGGAAGAACCCTGTTTATCCTTTCCCTTCGCTCACCCAATATCCCCAATCCGCTAATTCGGGCACGTGATCGCAGATGATCTTGATGGCCGCCGTCACGGGCACAGCGAGTAGCAGTCCCATGCCTCCCCAGAGGAACCAGAAGAAGAGCAGCGACGCGGTCACGATCAGGGGATTCAGTTGCAGGTGGCGTCCGAGGATCTTGGGATAAAGCACATTGACGCCGACCAGATGCAGGATGACGACGGCTCCGCCCAGCAACATGAGCTTTTCCGGGGGGATTCCGCCAATGCCGGCGGCGAGTGGCGGTACCAGCGCTAAGATCACACCGAGATAGGGCACGAGGGAGACGAATCCGCTGATGAATCCGATGAAGTAGAAGTAGGGCACGCCGACCCACCAGAAAATGGCCGTACTGGCCGCGCCGAGGATCACCCCCACAATAAGATTGCCGACGATGAACCCGCGCATCATCTTGCTCATGTTGCTGATAGTGACGTAGGCGTTGGTGCGGTGCTCCGGCGAGAACAGTTGCACCGTCGCGCGATGCACATGCTCCTGCCAACTCAACATGAAATACACCAGGAAGGGGATGAAGGACGCTGCCACCGCGACGTCGACCAGGTGGAAGGCGCCTTCGCTTCCGGGCATCTCACTCTCAACCTGCTTCACGCGAATGGCGTTCTTATCTTCGGTTTTCTCCGGAACGATGGCCTCGCGGGTCTGCTGCAGGGCCTGCGCTTGTTTGCGATACTTCAGCGTGGACTCGCGGATCTGCTTGGTGAAGCGCGGCAGTTCATGGACAAAATCGACGGCCCGCACATAGAAAAAGTAGCTGCCGGCATAGAGCAGCGCGCCGAGAAGCATTACCCCCATGGCGCTGCCCAGTGGGCGCGGCACCCGCCAACGCTCCAACACATTCACTAACGGGGCCAGGACAAACGCGAGCAAGATGGAAACGAGGATGGGAATGATGACGAGGCGTCCGAAGTAGGCAAGGAGCAACACGGCCGCCAGGGCGATGACGCGCTGCGGAGCATTGCCTGCAAATGATACGGGCAAGGGCTCGCCGGGATGGCTACCGGGCGCAGCAATGGCGATGATGTCGGCGCCGGGGTCGTCGTCGGAATCGTCGACGTTGGAATCCGGGACATCGGGACCCGGAACAGGGATCGTGGGTCCGCGGCCACGGCCACGTTCGGAGAAGTTCACCAATTTCCCGGATTTTGGGTCGTCGGGCGGGTTCTTGCGGTCGGTCACAAGTATTAGGATGCGGGCCAGCCTATAATTGCAGCCGTGTCTGGCACAGGAAGTGAGCATCCTCCATCTATTTTGGCCCTGGACGTAGGTAGCCGCCGCATTGGGCTGGCCGTGAGCGATCTGTTGGGCATCACCGCCCAAGGGCTACCCACCCTCATCCGTAAGAACAAGCGGGCTGACCTGGCGGCGTTGCGGCGCGTGATCCGCAAGCGGGAAGTAGCCGAGATCGTGGTGGGGCACCCACTACGGCTGAGCGGCGAGGCCAGCGCGCAAACGGACAAAGTCCTGGCCTTCGTGGAGGAACTGCGCCAGGAGTTTCCCGGTCCTATTCACCTGTGGGACGAGCGCCTGACCAGCGCGCAAGCCAACCGCATCCTGGACGAAGGCGGTCATACCCGCATCGAACGCAAGGGCGTGGTCGACCAAATGGCCGCTGTGCTGATCCTGCAGGCGTTCATGGAAGCGCGGGGCGCCCACCGAGAATGAAACTGTCATTAGAAATCATGCAAGCGGAAATCATCTAAACTGGCATAGTGAAAACGCTCTTCCGCATCTTTCTCTTTCTTCTCCTCGCGGCACTGGCAGCAGGCGCTTATTTCGCCTGGGCGCCGGTGGCACCTGCATCCCCGACGTTCGTGCTGATCAAGCCGGGCTCCTCCACTAGAAGCATCGCCGCGCAACTGGAGCGCGCGGGCGTAGTGCGCAACGCCTACGTCTTTCTCGCGGTCCATGCCCTCCAGGGCAAGCGCACGCTAAAGGCGGGCGAGTATTCGTTCAACCGACCGGCGAGCGCGTTGGAAGTCTACGACCGCATGGCGCGTGGCGATGTGTACTTTCATGCCGTCGTCATCCCTGAGGGCTACAACATTTTCGACATCGCGCAAGCGCTGGAAACATCCGGTCTGACCACGAAGGATGCCTTCCTCGAGGTGGCACGCGGTGAGCGGACCCTGGTCGCGGACCTGGATCCGCAAGCACCCTCGTTGGAGGGCTACTTGTTCCCGGATACCTACCATTTCTCGCGAACCCAATCGCCCCGAGATATCGCGGCCGCGATGGTCAAACGCTTTCGGCAAGAGGCGCAGGCCCTGGGAATCACGGCGAACTTTCACCAGGTAGTGACCTTGGCGTCAATCGTAGAGAAAGAGACGTCAGTGCCAAGCGAACGGCCTCTGGTAGCCGGCGTCTTTACGAACCGGCTGGCCCACCGCATCGGGCTGGCCACCGACCCCTCGGTGATTTACGCGGCCCTGTTAGCGGGGCGATATCGCGGCGCCATCCATCAATCTGACCTGACCTTTGATTCGCCGTACAACACCTATAAATATTCCGGGCTACCGCCGGGACCCATCGCCAATCCCGGAAGAGCGTCGCTGGAAGCTGCGCTGCGCCCCCTGTCCACTGACTACCTGTATTTTGTAGCGAACAACCAGGGCGGACACA
>JBKKBM010000030.1:0-6102 GCA_046714215.1 Terriglobales bacterium
GGTGTCAGGAGTCGCGGCGGTGTCGAGCGTGAAATCGACACCCGCCTCTGTGCCCGAGGACGAGAAGTCCACAAAGTCCGGGTCGATCGCCGCTACCGTCGCGACCGTGATGGAATCCCCGCCACCGGCCCCTGCGGCGGTGCATGATTCCGCATTTCCGCTCGCGTCCACGCCCAGCGGATAATTCCCCACCGAGCAGTTCGTACCGTTGGCCGCCAGCGCGGTTGCCGAGGTCGCATTGCCGCTCAGGGTGCCGGTGATCGTGCCCGTGACGCTCAGTGTTCCGGCCACGGTCGTATTGCCCGAAGCATCCACCCCGAATTTCTCGACCGCGTTGAGTTGTCCGGAGAAGATTTTGCCCGTGGCGGCGCTAGGCAGGTTGACCTTGAGACCACTCATCGAAGTACCGAGCGGGGCGAAAGAGCCGAGATAGCCGGCGCCCGTGTTTCCCGTGGTGTCAAGGACGGACAGAATGGGGTTGATTCCAGTCGCTGTCCCGCCTGTGATGGTGGCCTCTGTTCCTGCGGCTCCGGTCACAGCCAGGGATTTGAATGTACCGAGTCCACTTACCCCGGCAATACTCCACTGTTCTGTGGTTGCGTTGTCTGAATAACCCTTCAGGATTGCGCCGTTGTTCACGAATGTGTTGGCACTGCCCACCTGGAAGTGCGCAATCCCGGTATTGTCCGTGACCCGGAATTCATTAGTATTGGCTGCGGTGGCCTGAACGGCAACGCTGGTCTGATTGGCGAAGACCAGAGAGTTCCCATTCTTGAAGTAATTCACTGCCCACGTGCCCGTCGCTCCGTTCTTAGTGAGGGAGAGGATGGTGTGCGTGGAATCGTCCACCGTATCGCCGGAGCCGATCCACGTGCTCGGGGAGTTGCCGGCGGCCATCTTGATCAAATGCGTCGGACGGTATGTGGTGCCCATGCCAGAGAAATCAATGTATGGACCAGTAACTTCTCCACTGAATGAGAGCACCCGTGAAATAGGTCTGCTGCCAGCGAGCAAGCCGGCTTCGAAGGCTGAATCCGTATTGGCGGACGATACCGTCTCCCGCTTCATGGCTATCTTGATGCCCGCCATGCGGAAACCATAGCCCAACGGCTGTTCGATCGTGTCACCGACAGCAAACTGGGCTCCGTCCGCCACCGTGATAGTCGGATTGGCCGGGGAGGTTTCTCCTACGTTGGCGCTCATGCCGGTCACATTCGAGCCGACGAAGATCTGATATGTTCCGGTAGCCCCTGCCCCGCCCCACGCTTGACTCGCGCCCGCACCGAGGTATTCCAGGACCAGGGTAGTGTCGTTGTTGATGGAGGCGATGGGCACTACATGCTTCAACGCACCGTTCGTCTCCGAGTCCAGCGAGAAGAACAGGTTGGTCTTGATTCCAGCCCCAAACTGTACGGCCCACGCCGTTCCCGAACCTGTCACCGTGGGCGGCGTCCCGGCAATTCCGGAGATAGTTCCAGTGGAATAGATAGTCGCTGCCCGGGTGTTGATGAGCGGGCGGTCTTCGCCGAGGAATCGCGTCCCCCCAGAAGTGATGGTTAGGGTGTTGCTGTTAATGGAACTTACCGTCCCGGTCATCACGGAGTAGCCCTGCTGGGTGGCGACCCTGACTCCCACGGTGCCTTCGTCGCCCGAGGTCAATCGACTTCCCCAACTTTGGACGGTCCCGTTGACCCCTTGCGAGTCGCCGTTGGAATAGTTGTTGGTCTGTCCCGTGACCGACGTATGCTGGCCCTTGGTCCGTGAGGCCATGGTCGCGCTCAGGACGTTGTAGTTCGTCTTGGGTGAAGGAGCGGAGTTGTATCCCCCCGAAAACGGCTCCGCGTAGAGGTGCAAGGTCTGGTAGTTCTGCGGAGAATTCGGCGCAGTCGTCCAGCGGGAGCGCAGCAAGATGTCTTTACGATAAGCCTGGTTTTCCGAACCTTCATAGTTCGGGCCGACGTCGCCTCTGAGGTCCAAAACGGTCACGTTGTCGGGGATACCGATCACGCTGTTGCCAGCGGAAGTGCTGGAGGGAACGATCAAGAGTCCCCGGTTACCAGAGAAATCAGCCGCCGCCGCGTCAATCTTCGCTCCCGGATTGGTACCGGGGAATTGGTTAGCGAACCGTATTGCCCCCAGGGTGACCGGCGTATCATTCAATCGTCCCAGCTTTAGCGTGAGCCCAGCGAGCACGTCCGCCACCTGCAAATCCACGTAGTTCCGGTTCGTCGCATGGCCGGATGCCACTGGGTCATTCGGGATCGTGAGCGGACCGGACATGGTGTCGCCTCCCTTGTCAACAAAACCTTGGGAGATGGCGCTGATCGCGCCGGTCACATAATCTTTGTTCACCGCCGCCACGCCACTTGCCGGCGCGGGCACCTCGGGCGATGCGGCAAAGCTCTTGACTCCGTCGATGGCCTCGCTGCCCGCTTTATGCACTACCTGTTGGTGCGTGTTGGCTACTGCCGTGTCCACGTATTGGCGGTTCACGAATTGCGCGCCTACCTGGCGTGGCACCACCGAGGCCCGGATCGCCGCGATCGTCGTGGGTGAATTCGTCGGGACTACCCAATACTCGGTGAAGGTGGTTCCATCTGCCAACTTGTAGACTGCTTTGTAAAACGTGCCACTGGGGACACCGCCTTCGTTCGGCACCAGCGCGAAGTTCACTGTGCCCTCCGCCCCGATCACGATGCTCAGCACTCCCGCCGCCACCGGCTTGTTGTCCGCCGTGTTGAATGCGGGCCAGCTCACTACGATCGTCCCCGCGGCCGGCTGCCCGTTGGCCCGGTACACCACGTCCGTGATCGTGGTCATCGTCGGCCCCGTGGCGCTTACAGCGGAAGCCGCGCCTAGCACCATCGTCGCCATGAGCATCAGTATCAGCAAATAAAAAAGCCGCTCCAGCGAGCGGCCTTGCATTGTAGTCATCATATGTTTTTTCTTAAGTCTTGCTGGTCATCCCCTGTTTTTGACGTCCGTTCGTTCTCATGAAATCTTCCACACTGCGTACGTAGACTTCGGCGAAATCCACCACCGGACGCAGCGTCTCCATACTCTCTTTCGCTTCTTGCAGGCTCCATCCCAGCGTGCGCAGCAGGGCCAGCGTCATCATCGGCGCCCGGTGTACGCCGGCCGCACAGTGGATGAACACCTTCGCCTGCGGGGCGCGCAGCGCCGCCAGGGCAAAATCTACACCCCGCTGAAAAACTTCCGGGGGCTTCGGCTGGAAGTCGTCATCCACCGCGTTCCACAGCACCTCCACCCCGTAGGGCTCGGCCAGCGGCGAGTCATCGAACTCGATCTGCATGTTGATGATGTGCGTCACGCCGGCGCGCACCACTTCCATCATTTTGGCTTCATTCCAGATGCCGCCACCGACCGCGATCTGGTCCGTCACCCATGTCATGTCCATGCCCGGCAAGCTCCGAAATCGATACCCAAGTCGAACTGCTGACTACAAGTACGATGGCTCGATTCTACCCTTCCCGCCGTGATTCCGTACTCTGCCCCGCCGACTCCCGGAGTTCCTTCAGCAGAAGGCCGGCCAGTGATTCGTCGCCTCCGCTTTGACCTGGCGCATTCTTCGTCAGGTCCAGTCCTGCCAATTCGAACAAAAACTTTGCGTGCAGGTAGCTGCCTTCCCCGGCCTTCACGATCAGGTTGCGCACCACATCCGGCGCCGCCTGGCGGATGGCTCGGTTTAACTCCCTTTCCAGGGACTCACTTCCGTCGGCTTCAATCACTTCCTGCGTCCCCATTGTGCTCATCGTCTCCACCCAATAAGAAAGGCGCAGCGAGCGCTGCGCCTTGCCTTTTTCTTTCCACCTGATTCAAGCATATCAAATTCTCCGGGGGTCCAGTGCCAACTTTCCCATGTTTATATTTACCTTGCTTTCAAGCACATCGCTCGATTTCACTGATTTCTCCCTCTTGACAAGTTTTTCTCGGCGGCTGCTTTCTGAAGCCAAAGGGAGTCAGCAACCCGGTTTCCAGGAAGATTTCGCTTAAACGGTCGGTCGCCTCCACCACGACCCGCGCCACACTCCGTCGTGGCCAGCCCATGATCACCGCAGCCTCGTCGTACGTATGCTCCTGCAGGATCACCCGCGCCACCACCTGCTGTGACCCCCGATCCAGTCGCTCCAGGCATCGCTCCACGTCATGCACCAAAATGACCACATCTTCGAAGCTCTGCATCCGGTATGACGTCACCTTGGCGCGGAAAAACTCCCGCCCTAGCACCGACGGCAGGCGTCCTAGTTCGATCGACATGCGAAAGTAGCGGCGCAACAGCGCCACCGTATGCCGCCGATACACACTCACCTCTGGGTTCGTGGCGTCCATCGGCTCCCCCGACCCTTGCGGCCTCATGAGACACGCTCCAAGCCAGGGGAACGGCTGGCCGCCTTCCGTCTGCGCGATGGCAACTCGTCCATCTTTCCCTTGCACGGCCGGCAGTAGGCCCATGCCGTTCCTCCCGGACGCAGCCATAATCCGCCACAACGCTCACAGATCTTCAACTCCAGCAGCCGCACCTTGACGCCTCGCTCTTCCATTAGCTCCTCATTTCTCACGCCGCAAATGAAAAAGCCCTGCGTAGACGCTGGCTTGCGTCTACTCAGGGCTCGTTCTTCTTACGACGACCTGTTTCGGCTATTTAGTTATGACGTGCGCTTATCCCAACATCCTCGATTCGGGTTTCCGTTGGAAGTATCCTTCCTCGTAACCCGACTTCAAAACTTGCCCGTTCTGGACCACTACGCTCAGTCGCCCCGTGAAATGAAGGCTTTCCAGCAGGCGCTGCATCGACGCAGATAGCAACTCTGCTTCCCGTACCTTGCGGCGGAATTCCAGGAAATCCCGCTCCACCTCGCCTTGGGTATGCATAATCACCTCATTGTATTTCTTTAAGTTATATAGTATGATAAGTTTATGCTTTGAAAAACACACTGTCAACGTTTTTATTTCCTTTGCGAATAAGCACTTGCAGGGAATATATCCATCTGTTATATTGACCCCATGAAATTCCGCGCCTTGCAGGAGAACCTGCGCAAAGTCATCCGCAAACGCATCGACGACGACCAGCTCACCGGCCTCAAACTTGCCCAGCAGACTGGCTTCCAGCAAGCCCATATTTCCAACTTTCTCAACTCCAAACGCTCCCTGAGTCTGGAGGGCATGGATAAGGTGCTCCACGTGCAAAAGCTCTCGGTGCTCGATCTCCTCGATCCGTCCGAGATCAACAAACGTGCCAGTATCCTGCCCCCCTCCCCGGACGAGTTCGAGGACGTCCTTCTAGCAGACGGCCCCATCGCCGCCAACGAGCCCCTGGTCACTAGCAAAGACGTGAAAGACATCCTCAAGTTCAAGAAGGTGTTCCTCAAACGACTGCGCGCCGACCCCGCGTCGCCCCGCTCCGATTGGCGCCGCTTTGTCCTCATTAAAGTCGACACCCGCGACGGTATGAGCATGTATCCTCGCCTGCTGCCTGGCTCTGTTGTCCTCATCGACCGCCATTACAATTCGCTTCAGGCCTATCGCAAGAGCGAACAGAATCTATACGCGGTCAGACAAGACAACACCTGCACCGTGAAGTATGTGGAGTTAGTAGAGAGCACGCTCGTCCTGCGCCCGCACAACCAGGCGTATCCCGTTTCCGTGATCAAGGTGGAAGAGGGGAAGACCTTCGCGGATTACATCGTCGGACGCATCTGTCACATCGCCATCGACGCCTAGCCCGCGCAGTTTCGCTTACAATGGTGTTCCGGACTCCGGTTCGGAACATTTTCTTTTGGAGACACCATGGAAACCCCAGGCTTGCCCGTCGCCAACTTCGGTTCGCGTCGCAATGAGGACATCGCCCTTGATTTGCTGAAGTTCGTCGCCACCCATGCGGAGGTCGCCAAGAGCGCCGGAGTGGGGTTCCAGCAGGCGGGCAACGTGCGTGGCGAGGAGGTCGCCGACAAACTCCTTGACCTTTATGCCCGCTGTCTGCAAGCAGTCCAAGGTGGACGCAAATAGAGCAACTCCTCTGCTAAACAGAAAGCCGCGGCCCAAGGGGGCGCGGCGTTTGTGTGTTTACCAACCTAGATCTTT
>JBKKBM010000031.1:0-8609 GCA_046714215.1 Terriglobales bacterium
GGACTACGACGTCGAAGCCTCGCTCGGCCACGTCAAAGACCTGCCCAAGAGCCGTCTCGGGGTCGATCCCGATGACAACTTCTCCACCGAACTCGAGATCATTCCGGGTAAAGAGAAGGTCATGGCCTTGCTCAAAAAGAAGGCCAAGAGCGCCGTCGCCATCTTCCTGGCGCCTGACCCGGACCGTGCAGGCGAAGCCATCGCCGCTCATTTATATGAGGAGCTGGGTGAGACCAGTGGCCATCGCAAGAAGAAACTCTCCGGCCCGCCCATCCGCCGCGTCACTTTTAACGAGATCACCGCCAAGGCGGTCAAAGAAGCTTTCAACCACGCCCGCGACATCGATTGGAATCTGGTGGACGCGCAGCAGACCCGCCGCATCCTCGACCGCATCGTCGGCTACCAGGTCTCGCCGCTGTTGTGGGACAAGGTCCGCCGCGGCCTCTCTGCCGGACGCGTGCAGACCGTAGCGCTTCGTCTTATCGTCGAACGGGAGCGCGAGATCCAGGCGTTTGAGAAAAAGGAATACTGGACCATCGACGCCACTCTTCAGGGCCCCAAGCCGCCCGCATTCGATGCCCGCTTTGTCGGCATCGGCGACGAAAAGATCGAGATCAATGACAGCGACTCCGCAGACGCCATCCACAAGGATATTGAGAACGCCGCGTGGTCAGTCCGCAATGTTGAGAAGAAGGAGCGTCGCCGCAGCGCCACACCCCCGTTCACCACTTCCAAGTTCCAGCAGGACGCCTCCCGCAAACTGCGCTTCAGCGTGAAGCGCGCCATGATGATCGCTCAGCGCCTGTATGAAGGCATTGAGCTCGGCACCGAAGGCTCCGTCGGCCTCATCACTTACATGCGCACGGATTCCACCCGCGTCTCCAATGACGCCATCGCGGAGGTGCGGGAGGTCATCGCCAAAGAGTTTGGCAAGCAGTTCCTGCCGGAGTCGGCAAATTTTTACAAATCGAAGAAGGATACGCAGGACGCGCACGAAGCCATCCGCCCCAGCGATGCCAATCGCCATCCCGACGCCATTCGCCATTACCTGCAGGACGACGAATACAAAGTCTACAAACTTATCTGGCAGCGCTTTGTCGCCTCCCAGATGCTGCCTGCCATCTTCGACCAGACCGCCGTCGACATCGAAGCCAAAGCGGCCAAGTCCTACACCTTCCGCGTCACCGGTTCGGTACTGAAGTTCGAAGGCTTCCTCAAGGTCTACGAAGAAGCCAAAGATTCCAAGGATGAAGAAGACGAAGCGCTGAAGCACAAGCTGCCGCCGCTCGAAGCCGGCGACAAGCTGCAGATGAAGTCCATCTTGCCGGAGCAGCACTTCACCGAACCGCCGCCGCGTTTCAATGAAGCGTCGCTCGTCAAGGAATTAGAAGAGCGTGGCATCGGACGGCCCTCCACCTACTCCGCCATCATCTCCACCATTCAAGAGCGGTCCTACGTGCTGAAGCTTGGCGGGAAGTTTTCACCTACCGAGATTGGCCTGGTCGTCACTGACCTGCTGGTCGCCAACTTCCCTGACATCTTCGAGTTCGAGTACACCGCTCGCCTCGAAGAGGAACTCGACGAGATTGAAGAAGGGAAGCAGAAGTGGACCGACGCCATGAGCGAGTTCTACGCCAAGTTCTCCAAAGACCTGGCGTACGCCGAAAAGCACATGGAAAACATCAAGCGGATGGAGAAGCCCACCGAAGAGAAGTGCGAACGCTGTGGCTCGCCGCTGGTCATCAAGTGGGGCAAGCATGGCAGCTTCTACGCCTGCTCCGCTTACGACAAGAAGGATCCCAACTCTTGCACTTTCACCAAGGAGAATCCCATCAACCTGCCCGACCTCGACAATGCCGAACTCCAGGAGACGCAGCAGGAGGAGTATTGCGAGAACTGCGGCAAGGTCATGGTGCTCAAGCGCGGACGCTTCGGCCAGTTCATGGCCTGCACCGGCTACCCGGAATGTAAGACCACGCGGCGCCTTGACCAGGCCGTAAAGGTGCCTGATGTTCCCCTTGAGGAGAAATGCCCTAAGTGTAACCGTATATGGTGTTACGCCACGGACGTTTTGGCGAATTCATCTCCTGCTCCGGCTATCCGGACTGCAAATACATCAAGCAGAATTACATTGGCGTGCCTTGTCCGCAGTGCAAAGACGGCCAGCTTGTCGAGAAGAAGGCGCGGCGCGGCAACTTCTTCTACGGATGCTCCAACTATCCGGACTGCGACTTCACTTCGAACTACAAGCCAGTCCCGGAGAAGTGTCCGCAGTGCGGCAGCCCGTACTTGCTGGAGAAGAATCTGAAAGCGGGCACCGTCTGGATCTGTCCCAACAACAAGAAGACGGCGCCGGGTGAAGAAGAAGAAAAGCCGCGGAAGAAGAGACCGAAGAAGGGCACCAAAGGGAAGTTTATCCCTGAACCCGAACCCGATCCCGCGAAAGTCATCAAGTGCGACTACCAGAAGGTGGTCGAACCCGCACCCGAGACCGCACCCGCTGCAACGGCGTAGAGTGGGCGTTGTAGAGACGTAGCTCGCTACGTCTAAACTGTGCGGAGCACCAACCCAAAACACACTGTCATCCTGAGCGGAGCGCAAACCCCAAAAGCGCTGTCATCCTGAGCGGAGCGCGAACGCAGGCGTGCGCGCAGTCGAAGGATCAATGCATTTGCCTTTATCCCCCCAAGGTTTTCCTCGGTGCGACTCTGTGCTCTCTGTGGTTAAAGGATTTTCCGGGAAACCGGAAACGAGAAACGGGAAACCGTTCCTAAGAAATGTACTCCCGGATGTACTCATCCTTCGACTGGCCCAGCTCGGGCGCCGTCCCGTCGAAGATGACTTTCCCGTCGCGCATCAGCAGGAACGAAGTGTTGGTGTTGACCGGCGCGCCGGTGCGTACGGTGCGCATCTCGTTCGCCTGCGTGTCCCAATAGCTCGACGCCATCACGAACGCATCCTGCAGCCGATGTGTCACCAACAGCGCGCTGGTCTTGGCCACGTCGCGCTGCTTCACCACCAGCTCGATGATCCGGGTGGACGTGATGGGATCCAGCCCCCCCGTCGGTGAGTCATACAGGATGGCCTCGGGCTCATTGATGATGGCGCGCGCAATGGCCACGCGTCGCCGCATGCCGCCGCTCAGTTCGGACGGAAACTTCTCCAGCGTGTGCTCCAGCTCCACGAAGCGCAACGCCTCGCGCACCCGGCGATCGATGTCGCTCTCCGGGATATGCTCCTCGCGCAGCCGATAGCTCACGTTGTCCCGCACCGAGAGCGAGTCGAACAGCGCGCTCTCCTGGAACACCATGCCCACCTTGCGCCGCAGCTCGAAGAGTTCTTCCTCTTCCATCGCCGTCACTTCGTAGCCCAGCACCCAGATGCTGCCGCGATCGGGCTTGAGCAGCCCCATGGCCAGCTTGAGCAGCGTGCTCTTGCCGCTACCTGCAATACCCAGCAGAATCTTGGTCTCGCCGCGCTTCAACGAAAAGCTCACGCCGTTGAGCACACGGTTCTGCTCGAACGCCAGGTGAACATCGTCGAAGATGATGGTGGTCTGATCGTCCGGAGGATGAGTCTGCGGGGACCGCGTGTCCGACGGGCTCATCAGACCACGCTCCCGAACCAACTCATGATCAGTCGGGTGACGAAGAAGTCCGTCACCAGGATGAGCACGCTGGCGGCCACGACGGCTTGCGTGGTCGAGCGGCCCACGCCTTGCGTACCGCCCTTGGTGGCCAGCCCGTAGTAGCAGCCCACGGTCGAGATGATGAAGCCGAAGATGATCGGCTTCACCAGACCCATGGTCACGTCTTCGTTGGTGAGGTGCTGGTACGCCTGGTTCCAGAACTGGTTACTATCGAGGCCGAGCATCGCGGTCGAGACGGCCCATCCGCCGATCATGCCCACCAGGTCGCTGATGATGGTGAGGAAGAACAGCATCACGATGCTCGAGACCACCCGCGGGGTCACCAGCTTCTTCGTCGGATCGGTACCGAGCGCGCGCATCGCGTCGATCTGCTCGGTCACCTTCATCGAGCCCAATTCCGACGCCATGCCGCTGGCGTTCCGTCCGGCGACCATCAACGACGTGAGCACCGGCCCTAGTTCGCGGACCATCGAAAGCGAGACCAATTGGCCAGTGAGTGAGAGCGATCCGAACTTGACCAGCGTGGCTGACGATTGCAGCGCCAGCACCGCGCCGGTGAAGAAGCCGGTCAGCACTACGATGGGCAATGACCCCACGCCGATCAGGTCAGCTTGCTGGAGCGTGTCCGCCACATAGCGCGGCTTGCGAAAAATGTTCTTGAGGGAGCGGCCGGCTAGCAGGGCGTACTCCTGCACCGCCAGCACGTTGCTCTTTACGATCGCGATGGGGTCAACGAGTTCCAGGCCGTTCATGGGTGCAGGCCACTATAACAAAGCGCCTCGTTCCCGTCAGCTACGCGTCCTACGCTACGCCCGCAACCTTCTGGCCCGCTACCAACTCACCAACGATGTGGGAGTGGTGGTCGCAGACCGATTGGAAGGCCAGCGCATCGCCTTCCTCCGTCATCGACTGCTTCGGATAGGCGCAATGCAAGTGGAAGGTACGGTCAGAGAGCAGTTCGTTCCAGAGCGCTTCCAATTCGAGCGCGGCCTCGCGGTTGCCTTCCTTCCAGAGGATGGAGACCATCTCGCCAAAGGCGGTGAGACCGCGGTTGGCGCTGCGAGCGGTAAAGCGGCAGTCGCGGATCAGACTCCCTAAAGCGGTGCAAAAGCGCTCACGGCTGGGTCTGCCGTTCACCATGAACTGGTCGAGAGTCTCCTGCGCGTCCACCATGAGGAAGCGGCCTTCATCGCGCGCGGCGGCCCAATTCGTCCAATGGTTATTCAGGGCATGGCTGAGTTCGCGGCGATGGTCTTCCGTCGCCACGATCAACACGGCATTGCCCGTCGCCAGGGCGGAGATAACGATCCCGCGCAAGCGGTCGATCAGTTCGCCATCATGTTCATAGAAATGGACAGAATGGATCAGCGGTTGGCGTAAATCGGGCTGGCGTCTGTCTAGCATCATGATGACCGGTGAACTCCTTGTAACTGCCGAGTTAGATTACAGGAAAAACACTACGGTTGCCTGCTGTTTTTTACCTTAGTACCCCGGACGGAACGGGCTTTTTTGTCTTTTGATTTCTTAGGTTTAGCGACTGACTTGTTTTTGAGCTTAAATTCGCTCTGAAGCCGCTGCAAAAATTCTTCCGGAGGCACATGCCAGGGATTCACGCGCACCACATTTCCCCGGATGGTGACGGGGTGCGTCTCCAATCCGCCGTGCACGATGATGTTGCCCGGCAGCGCGCGCACGTCATACATGCAGATGACGACGCAGGGGAAGGCGCGGGCCGCACCGGTGACCTTCGCTTCAAACGCCATGATGTCGGCTTCTCCGGGCCACTTAGGACGATTCCAGCCGATGTTGCCCAGTAAACGGATCATGGTCGCGCCCCGTTGCAGAGCCTGCTGAAAGGCGGCGCCAATGGACTCCAGCGTAGCGTCCCCGTTGTGCGCGGCGCCCAGGATGCTCATCCGCTTTTGCTCGACGAGACGCGCGACATTGAAACCCCGCTCGCTCAGACGTTCCGCCACCCGCTGGTTGGCTTCGTCATAGCCGAATATCACGCAATGATCGCGGTTCTTCAGACCTTCCGCCAGGAAGCCGACCGCCTCGGAAAATTCCTTGTCCGTCTCCCAGAAGTACGCGATGTGGTCGCATTGGTGGACGAAGGCGTCCTTGGCGCCGATACCTAAGCGGATGGGAGTATTGGTGATGGGAGTGGGCATGGCTGCACCTGCCGATTTCATTCTAGTCGCATTTGGCATTTGACGGCGTAAGAGCGGGCCTGCGGATCACTTCGCCCCCGCTGCTCGCAAACCTCCAGAACTTCAGGAAAGCGCTGAGCGTGATCGAGCGCCGACTTGCCTTCTTCATCACGGATATTCGGGTCCCCACCTTTGGCCAGCAGCGTCTTCACGCCTTCCACATTACCCAGCGTGGCAGCGATGACCAGCGCCGTCTGCCCGGTATATTGCTTCGCATTCACGTCTACTCCTTTCGCGATGAGCAGCTCCAGCATCTCCGCCGACCCGCGATACGCAGCGTCATGCAGCGCGTTCTGCTGCTGGTCACCCACGCCGCGCGGATCGGCGCCGCGGTCGAGCAGAAACTTCACCATCTCCAGGTTGTCGGCTTTGGCGGCGGTGCGTACGGCGGCATCGTTGCCAAAGTGGATGTTCGCGCCCTTGTCCAGCAACAGCGTGGCCGTGGCAAAGTCATGCGAGTGGACGGCGATGTGCAGCGGATTGTACTTGGCGTCTTCTACGGGCGCGCCCGCGTTGATGAGGAATGCCGCCGTCTCCGGATGCTTGAAGGAGATGGCCAGGTACAGCGGCGAAGCCTTGTAGCTGTTGCGCGCGTCGATGTTGGCCTTGTGGTCGAGCAGCGCGGCCACGATCTCCGTCTCGCCGCGCTCGGCGGCTACACAGATGAAGGGATGGCCGTGTGGGTCATTGGAGTTGGCATTGGCTCCGGCTTCCAAAGCGGCGCGGAAGGCGGCGGCGTCATGCGCGTTCAGCGCGGCCAGCAGACGCTCTTCACCCAGGCCATCGTCTTTGGCGCCGGCGGCGCGCAGCATCGTCTCGATCTCCGCCTGTCCGTCACGCCGGGCGATGCGCAGCGCAGAGTAGCCATTCAGCGGGTCGCGCGGCTCGGGATGCGCGTGGAAGTCAAGTAGGATCCGCACTGCATCCGCGCGCTTCTGCTGGACGGCGACCAGCAGCGGCGTCGTCTTGTTGTAGTACAGCACCTTGCCGGGAACCATGGCGTCCGGCCGCGCGCCGTGCTCCAGGAAAAAGCGCAGCAGCACGTTGTCCGGCTGCGCCAGCGCGGCGTAGAGCAGACGCGGATTGGTGGTGTCACCGCCGCGCGCCGCCAGCAACTCGACCAGCGCCACGTTGTTCTTGTACGCCGCCTGGGTCAGGGCGGTGGAGCCGTCGCGGCCGGCGGCGTTCACGTCGGCGCCCGCGTCCAGCAGCGCCGTCACGCAGTCTGTGCATTGCGCGCGCGCGGCGTAGATGAGCGCCGTCCAGTCCACGTCGTGGTGCGGGGTTGACTGCATCCAGCTGAGGAAGGCGATCATCACCGCCAGGTCGTTGGAGGGGACGCGCGCGTTCACGTTGCGCTTGGTCGCCAGGCGCCGCACACCGGCGGCATTGCCCTGGTCGGCCACCTGCATCAGCGGCGTCATGCCATTCTCGTTACGCGGGTCAAAGACCTTGGGAAAGGTCCAGCGCCCGGCAAAGAACAACACGGCCAGCAGGATGACCGTCGCGAAGAAGCGGTGGATGCGGCGCATGGTGTTCAACATGGTGCCGCGGATTGTACGACGTTTGCGCCCGGGTTCAGCACAGTTTCAACCGAGCGTTCATACTGAAAATGGTTCCGGCTTTTTCGTTGTCATCCTGAGCGGCTTTTTTCTGGCGCGAAGTCGGGGTCCCCCAGAGGGCGCAGCCCGATGGGGTGAGAGGAACCTTGCGTTGGGCATTGGCTTTTGCTGTTGCTCTTACTGAATCGCTGACGGCTGATGGCTTGGCTTTCCCAGCCCGACTCCGCAAAACCAAAAGCCCGCTTGCGCGAGGCTTTTGGTGAACCGAGTGCTTTTGGCTTTACAGCGTGAGAGTCACTTGCACAGCGGGCAGCAGCCCGAAGCGCAGACTGTGGGAGCTACGGTGGCGGCCTTCGCCGCGACCACTAGCGCCAGGACGACGAGTGCGGTCATGTATTTGCGCATGGTGTTACCTCCTAAATGATCTCAATCTACGGCTTGCACCCAGGTGCAAGGTCAAGCATAAAGTTCGCGGATGATCACGCAGTCGTCCACGGTCCCTTTGCGATTGCAGGCAGCCGTCAGCTTCTCCAGACGGCTTTTGAGCGTACGCAACATGCGGATGCGGCTCTCGATGTCGGCGATCTTGTGGCGGGCGAGGTCGCACACCTCCGCTGAAGGACGCTTGCGCGCTGTCATGCCCAGCAATTCTCCCACTTCTTTCAAGGTGAAGCCCAACTCCTGAGCGTGGCGGATGAAGCGCAGCCGCCGTACCGAATCTTCGGAATATGAGCGGTAGCCCGCAGTCGTACGCGGAGGCGCGGGCAGCAGCCCCCGGCGCTCGTAGTATCGGACCGTAGCCAGATTCACCTCGGCTTTGTGGGCCAGTTGTCCTACTGTGAATGTCGCCATACTAAGAAGTGTAAACCCTGCACCAAGGTGCAGAGTAAAGGGGCTTTTGTGCGGTGCGGTGGACAGCCGTCCTCGGCTGTGCGGTTTTGCCATGCAGGCAGAGCGAAAGCGGCCTTCGGCAGAGCGGTAGGGCGCGGTGCGCCGGGTTTGAATGCAGGCCTGAAGACCTGCTCCACTCAAATCTCCTTTCTGGCTGTCATCCAGAGCGCCTTTTTCTGGATTGAAGGATCTTGCGTTTGGCATTGGTTTCACAAGCCCCACCCAAGCTCCGCTTGGGTGGGGCTTGTGCTTGAGTGTTGTCTTAAGGCTAGCGGTATGCGGGGATCTTCACTGAAG
>JBKKBM010000032.1:0-19169 GCA_046714215.1 Terriglobales bacterium
AAGATACGTGACGGCGCCATCGAGGCGGCGACGTCGGCCCTTGCTCATCGCGGTCCGGATGATCAGGGCGTGGAACGCATCACGCACCCGGGCGGCGAGGTGGTGCTGGGAAATCGGCGGCTGGCCATCCTCGACCTGTCGCCCGCCGGCCACATGCCGATGCGCGACCCGGCCACGAACAATTGGATCACCTTCAACGGCGAGATTTACAACTTCCGCGAACTAAGACAGGAGTTGGCGCAGCAGGGGGCGAGATTTTCCAGCGATTCCGATACGGAAGTGATCCTGGCGGGATACGCGCGGCATGGAGTGGCGTGGTTCACGCGGCTGCGCGGTATGTTCGGGCTCACCATCTTCGACGCAGCCAAGCAAGAGTTGGTGATGGCGCGCGACCGCTTCGGCATTAAGCCCATGTACTACGCGCAGCGCGGGGAGACACTGTACTTTGCGTCGGAGGTGCGGGCGCTATTGCGGACGGGAGCGATCGAGAGGAAGCTAAACCCGGTGGCGCTGTATCAGTTCCTCACGTTTGGATCGGTGTATGACCCGGAAACAATGATCGAGGGAGTGCATTCGCTACCCGCGGGGCACGTGCTCCGCAGCAATGGCGCGACGCTGGAGGCGAAGCCGTACTGGACGGTGGCGGAGGCCTTCACGTCGCGGGGCGATGACGAAGGAGATTTGGCGGCGGCCGAGGTGAAGGTTCGCGCGCTGGTGCAGGATTCCATCCGCAAACATATTGTCAGCGATGTTCCGGTCTCGCTGTTTCTATCGGGCGGCATTGATTCGACGGTGCTGGCGCTGGCGCTGAAAGAAATGGAAGTGCCGGCGCTGCATTCGTTCTCCGTGGTATTTGCTGAGGCCGACCACAGCGAAGCGGCGGACGCAAAGCTGGTGGCGCAGCGCGCGGGCACCACCCATCACGAGGTGCCGCTGGCGCAATCCGACGTATTGCGTGATATCCCGGCCATGTTGCGCGCGCTGGACCAGCCCTCCTTCGACGGCGTGAATTCCTATGTGATCTCCGCGGCGGTGCGCAAGGCGGGGTACAAGGTGGCGCTGTCAGGATTGGGCGGTGACGAGGTCTTCGCGGGCTACACGACGTTCTCTGACGCGCCGCGATTAGACCGTTGGCAGAACTGGGCGCGAAAGGGTTGGCCCCTAAGTTTGGCCGCCGGTGCGCTTTCTCGGAGCGAAGACCAGCGAAAGAAATTTCGCGCCATCTTAAGCGCGCCGTTTCATCCTGCTTACGGTGTGCTGCGGATGATGTTCGTGCCGGAGATGGCGAATAAACTCGCGGTGTGGCATACGGATGATCTGGTGGCCCGCGCCTTGGCGCCACTGCGGCGGTCATTGACTGAGTGCGGCGGGGATGAATCCGCCGGTCTGGATCCGGTGAATCGCGTCTCCTATCTCGAATTGACCAACTACATGCGCAACACGCTGTTGCGCGATACGGACGCAATGAGCATGGCCAGCAGCCTGGAAGTGCGGGTGCCGTTCATTGACCATGAGTTGATCGGCTACGTGGCGGGGCTGCCCGGGCGATTGAAGATGGGGCGACTACAGATGGGCAGGCGCAGGCCGAAGTCGCTACTTACCGGGGCCTTCGCCGATGTGCTGCCGGACGAGATCGTGTACAAGAAAAAACAGGGCTTTACCTTGCCCTTCCAACATTGGTTGGGCGCGGAGCTGAAGCCGATGATGGAGGAGTCATTCGCCGCGTCGCGGTCGGGCGCGCTGGCTGAACATCTGGACGCAGGCGCGGTGCGCGATGTCTGGCAAGCATTTCTAGCGGGCAAAACTTCATGGACGCGGCCGTGGAGTCTTTTCGTGCTGCAGCGATGGTGCCAGTACAATCTCGAATAACCAGATGCGATTGACCACATGAATGTCCTGCATGTCACGCCCAGTTATTTTCCCGCATCCGTCTATGGCGGACCCATCCAATCGACGCATGAATTGAATCTGGCTTTGGCGCGGCTGGGCGCCACGGTCCGCGTGCTCACGACCGATGCGAACGGTGCGGAACGGCTCGCAGAATCCGGACGCGTTGTCGACTATGGGGTCGGGGTCACGGTGTATTACATGCGCCGGTTGCTGCGACCGGACATTTCTTTGTCGTTCCTGGCTCGGTTGGTGGCGCACATCCGTTGGGCAGACGTCGTCCATCTGACCGCCGTCTATTCTTTTTCTACGATTCCCACTCTGGCGGCGTGCGCGTGGCTGGGTAAACCGGTCTTCTGGTCGCCGAGAGGGGCTTTTCAAGCGTGGCGGGGCTCGCCCAAGCAAGGCTTGAAGATGCTGTGGGACGCGATCGGCCGTAGGGTGGCTCCGCGGCGTGCGACGGTCGTAGCAGCTTCCGAGAGGGAAGCTCAGGCTGCGCGCCAACGCTATCCGGGGGTGCGCGTGGAGATCGTCGGGAATGGCGTGCAGGTGCCCGAAGCGCTGCTGGTCCGCACCGAAAGCGATGAGCTACGAATCGTTTTCTTGGGGAGGCTGCACCCGATCAAGGGCTTGGAAGAGTTGATCGACGCATGTGGCATCCTGAAAGAGAAAGCTGTCCCTTTTCGGCTATCCATCGCCGGAGGTGGCGACGCGGATTTCGTAGCGGCATTGCGCGCACGCGCTCAGACGCGAGGTGTGGAGCAGGCCGTTAATTTTCTCGGGCAGATCGATCCAGAGGGAAAGGTGCGACTGTTTTCTGCCAGTGATATTCTGGTTCTACCTTCGCATTCAGAAAATTTTGGCATGGTGGTGGTAGAAGCGCTGGCCCATGCCGTACCCGTGATCGCCAGCACCAATACTCCGTGGCGGGAGCTGGAAGCGAAGGAATGCGGACTGTGGACGGAGAATGATCCCGCCAGTCTGGCGGCGGCGATTGAACGCATGCGCTCCATGGATCGGCGGCGCATGGGCATGAACGGACGCGCGTGGATGAGCGCGGAATTCACCTGGGCGAAGCAGGCGCAAAAAGTATACTGTCTCTACGAGGACGCGATGGCGAAGGCTGATGGCTGAAAAGGGAAAAAAGATCTGCATCGTGACCTCCTGCGGTGGTCACTTGACCGAGGTCAGGATGCACCGCGCCGCCTACGGCAAATACGACCACTTCTATGTCCTGAACGACAAGATCGGACTTCCGGCGGACATGGAAGGCCGCACCCATTTCGTCGCATTGTTCGAGCGCGACCTGAATTTCTTTGTGAATCTGGGAGAGGCCTGGACCATTTTGCGCAAGGAAAAGCCGGATCTGATCCTGAGCACCGGCGCCGGCATCGTCGTGCCGTTCGCCCTGTGGGCCAAAGTGTTCGGTATCCCCGTCATCTTTCTGGAAACGCTGAACCGGGTGAAGCATCCTTCGCTGACGGCACGCCTGATGTATAGGCTATCCGACCGATTTTTTTACCAATGGGAATCGTTGCAGACATATTTTCCCCGGGGCGAGCATTGCGGGCCGATCCTGTGAGGCATCAGTAATGATTTTTGTAGCCGTAGGTAATCCTCACAATCAGTCGATGCGCACGCTCGAAGCCGTAGAAAAGCTGGCGGCGGAAGGTTTTTTTGGCGACGAGCCGGTGGTCGTCCAGTCCGGGCATAATCTGGATTTCAAGCCTCAGGTGTGTCGCGCTGTTCCCTTCATGAATATGGAGGAATTCGGCCAGCACGTGGCCGCCGCGCGTATCGTGATCTGCCACGCGGGCGCGGGCACGTTGTCGCATGTGATCGGCACGGGTAAAACGCCGGTAGTGGTGCCGCGCAGACTGAAGTACGGAGAACATATCGACGATCACCAGATGGAATTGCTGGAAGCATTTGCCAGCAAGAACCTTTTGGTGCCGGCGTACGAGGTGGAAGATCTGCCGACCGCTATCAAGGAGGCGGCCGAGCGGCCACGCCTGCAGGTGGAACTAGGGAAGCAAGGACGGCAGTGCATCGCTGAGGCGATCGACAGTCTACTGACGAGATGAGAGGGAACTTGCAGGACGCATTTCGGGATCGGCGCGTGTGTGTGACGGGCGGGGCGGGATTTCTCGGCCGGCGCATCGTCCATGAGTTGCGGCAGCGCGGGGCGCAAGAGGTGTTCGTGCCGCGCTCGCACGAGTTTGACCTCACGCAGGAAGAGGCTGTGGTCCGCATGTACGAGGCGGCGCGGCCGGACATCGTCATCCATCTGGCCGCGGTGGTGGGTGGCATCGGCGCCAACCGTTTATATCCGGGTAAATATTTTTACGACAATCTCATGATGGGTGCCATCCTGATGGAGCAGGCGCGCCGCCGGGGGCTGGAGAAGTTTGTAGCCATCGGCACTATCTGCTCATATCCGAAGCACACGCCCGTGCCGTTCAAGGAAGAGGATCTGTGGAACGGATATCCGGAAGAGACGAATGCGCCGTACGGTATCGCCAAAAAAATGTTGCTGGTGCAAGCCCAGGCGTACCGCCAGCAGTATGGGCTGAATGCCATCGCGCTGCTACCCGTGAACCTGTACGGACCGGAAGATAATTTCGACCTGACCACCTCGCACGTGATCCCGGCCATGATCCGCAAGTTCGTGGATGCGACGCGGAGCGGCGCCAAGCAGGTGGAGCTCTGGGGCACGGGGAAGGCGTCACGTGAATTCATGTATGTGGATGATTGCGCGGAGGGCATCCTGCTGGCCACCGAGCGCTATGAGAAGCCGGAGCCCGTGAATCTGGGAACGGGCCGCGAGATCACGATCCTGAACCTGGCCAAGCTGATCGCGGAGTTGGCGGAGTATCGCGGCGAGATCGTGTGGGACACTTCCAAGCCCGACGGACAGCCGCGGCGCTGCCTTGACACTTCCCGCGCGCGCGCCGAGTTCGGATTCACGGCCAAGACTTCCCTCGAAGATGGATTGCGCCGCACCGTGCGTTGGTACCAGAGTGAGTATCAGAGTTGGTCTGAGGCGCAGACCAAGCCGGTCAGTCAGGCGTCGCAGTGACGCCGGACTCCGCGCCGCGGGGCCCGATGAGGTGCAGGCGTTGCGCGTCCTGATCCTGAATCAATTCTTTCACCCGGACATCTCCGCCACCAGCCAACTGATGACGGACCTGGCGGAAGACCTGGCCGCGCACGGCGCCGAAGTCACGGCGCTGTGCTCAAACGTCTCCTACATCGGGGGCAAGTCGTTCGCCAGTTCGGAGATGCACGGCGCGGTGCGTATCGAGCGGGTGCCGGTGATCGCCTTCGACCGCGAGAACATCTTGCGCAGGGTGGGCTCCTATCTCAGTTTTTACGTGACCGCGTTCCTGCGGCTGCTGCGCCTGCCCAAACAGGATGTGATCCTGGTGCTGACCACGCCACCGCTGGTCGCCATCGTGGCGTATGCGGTGCGTCTGTTTAAAGGGTCACGCGTGGCCTATCTGGTGCAAGACCTCTATCCCGACATCGCCTATGCCTTCGCCATGCTGCGGCAAAAAAGCCTGGCCGGGAGGATGCTGGATGCCATCGCCCTCTTTCTTCTGCAACGCGCGGATGCAGTCATCGCACTGGGAAGCTGCATGCAAGAGCGGCTGCTGGCCAAGGGCGTGGCCGCGGAGAAGGTGCATGTGATCCCCAATTGGGCGGACGGGGAGCAGATCGTGCCCATTCCGCGTGCGGGCAATCCTTTTCGCGCCGCGCACGGCCTGGAAGACAAATTCGTTGTGCTGTATTCCGGCAACATGGGGCGCGCCCACGATTTCACACCCATCCTCGCGAGCATAGAGCAACTCGCGGCGGAGAAAGACATCGTCTTCCTGTTCATTGGCGGGGGACCAAAGCAAGCGGAACTGAAAAGTTTTCTGGAGACGCATCCCGCAGTCAACGTGCGGATTCTGGACTACGTACCCCGCGAAGATCTGCGCCAGAGCATGGGAGCGGCAGATCTTTCCATCGTCGCGGTGGCGGATGGACTGGAAGGGTTGGTGGTGCCCAGCAAGTTGTACGGGATCATGGCGTCTGGCCGGCCGGCGTTATACGTGGGGCCGGCGGCGAGCGAAGCTGCGCGCACCATCACCGCTCATCAGTGTGGATTTGTGGTGAGCAATGCGGATGTCGACGGCTTCACCCAGGCGATCCTGACCGCGCGCAGCGACGCCGAAGCGGCGCAAGCCATGGGCGTGGCGGCACGGCGTGTCTTCGAGCAGGAGTTTGACCGCCGGGTGGCCACGCGCCGTTATTTTCAACTGCTCACCGCCGTGACGAAAGTTTGATCGGGAAATGAGCCAACCGCGGAAACGCGGTTGTAGCGGGATGCGGAGTCATAGTATTGTGGGAGAAATCCCAATCGTGGTCCTTACCCGATGGCCCCCGCCTGGAAGGGACCGGCTCCGCAGGTAGCAGATAACTTGATCGCCTTCGCCTATCTTTTGTTCTTCGCAACCACCGTGGTCTTCTCGGTGGTGTACACCGTGCTGGTGCGGAACCTGGCCATCCGCCGCAATTGGGTCAGCGATCACGCCAACTCTCGCAGCATCCACACCACTCCCATCCCCCGCCTCGGTGGAGTGGCCATCTTCCTCGCTTTCAATACTGGATTGCTGTTGCTGCTGCTGGCGTATGAGCAGTTGGGGCGTAATCCGGAAGCATTAAAGCAACTCTTAGTGAAGGTAATGCCCGCGGCCACTATCATCTTCACGCTGGGACTGGTGGACGACCTCATCGACTTGAAGGCATGGATCAAGTTTGTCATCCAGGTGGGCGCGGCGCTGATGCTCTATTACAGCGGCTTGCAGATCCATGAGTTGCCCTTCCTCGATAAATTCGGTGTAGTGCATCTGAGCGGAGCGGTCTCCGTGGGGCTCACCATTCTGTGGGTGGTCGGCATCACCAACGCGTTCAACCTGATCGATGGATTGGACGGATTGGCGGCGGGCTCCGCCTTCTTTGCCACCACGGCGGTATTTGTGGTGGCGCTCATCACCGGCTTCACGCCCGTTGCGCTGATCACGGTAGGACTGGTGGCGGCCATCACCGGGTTCCTGCGCTTCAATTTCCATCCGGCCAGCATTTTTCTCGGCGATTCCGGCAGCCTCTTTCTGGGATTCATGTTGAGCGCGCTGGCTCTGGCCGGAGTGCAGAAGTCACCCACGCTGGTGGCCGTGGCGCTGCCGGTGGTGGCGTGCGGACTGCCTATTCTCGATACCATGATCGCCATCGTGCGGCGCACGCTGAGCGGTAAGCCTATCTTTTCCTCCGACCGGGAGCACATCCATCACAAGCTGCTGGACCGCGGGCTGTCACAAAAGCAAGTAGTGATCATGTTGTATGGGGTGTCCGCGCTGTGTGCGTTCCTCAGTCTATTCCTGCTGCGGCCCGGCGGCGGCACGCTGGCCATTGTGATCGCGGTGATGGGCGTCGGCGCCTGGATGGGACTGCAACAACTTGACTATCGCGAGCTGACCGAACTGAAACGGCTGGCTCGGCGCACCGTGGACCAGAAGAAGATCATCACCAACAACATCGCCATCCACCAGGCGGGTGAGCAGCTCATGGGAGCGCAGTCCGCGGCAGAGATCACGGCCATCTTCCTGAAGCTGTTTGAGAACAATGCGTTCGACGGTTTCGAACTGCAATCGACGGATAGGGCGCTGCAGCAGAGTTGGGCGCGCGAGGGGCAAGGCCCGGTGAGAGCTTCCGGCTGGACCATGTCCATTCCGTTGACCCGCGAAGGCGGCCAAGTGGCGGGCGAACTGATATTGTTTCGCGCCTATTCGCCGCTGCCCTTGTTGGTGGATATCAACCTTTTGACCAGTGGATTTCCGATGAAGGCGGGCGAGGCGATAGCCAGAGTGACCCGGGCGGACGTAGGCCAGGTAATTGCGGCTCTGGGTTCAAAAGGGTAAGCGGCTAGGCCGCTGAGGCTGGTGCTAAACCGGTTTACTGCTCCGCCCGCCGCCGTCAGCGATATTTCTCGTGCCCAGCGTCAGGGTGATGTTGCGAAAATCCCCAAAACACACCAGTACGGGCGCAGAATAAGAGCGTTTTCCCACCGAAGCTGGTTTTTCCACAAGACCTTTTGCTTTTCCGTCGTTCATCCTGAAGTGTCCTTTGTGCAATGGGTATCAACTATGCATGATAGTTCAGGCGGGTCCGCTTTGCCACCGAAAAATGCGGAGAGCCATCCTTCCAATCCCAGGAGATCGAGGGCGAGCCAACTAGCTAGCGAGGTTTCATCGGCGTCGAGTTCGGCCCGCAAATCGTCCAATATCCTACTCAGCTCGGATCCCGGCGCCAGGTACTCCAGGCGCGCTGCCGTGCCCTTTTCCAGCCGGGGACGGAATTGGTCGAAGTCCTTTATCGCCCCAAGCTTGGCCGGGTGTTGGTAGGGAGTTTTTGTGATCCGCGTGCGGACCTTTTCCGGGAGTATGCCTTGCATGGCATCCCGGTGGATCCCCCGGTAACCGCTTTGGTACACCATCTCCCCGGGGATAGACATGACGAGAGCGACCAAGTCCCGGTCGCGAAAAGGGCAGTTCGTCTCCAGGGAGAAGCGGGCATCCGCTTTCAGGTCGATGGGATGCGACTGCAACCGGGAATGGACGTGATGATAGATGGCTTGGGCGTGGGCCGAACCAGGCGGCGCGTGCAGGGGACTGCGTTGCTCATTCACGCGCCTGGCCCAGGCGTTCAGGCTGTCGGAGTAGGCAGGCCGGGGGAGCGTGGCGGTGGTTTGCAGCCAGCGCCGCAGGCGCAGCAGCCGAGGCCGAAGTCTCGCCGGCACCACGTAACCGCGCAGCAGTGCGTAGGCATCGTAGGTCCTTTGCGGGACGGTCAGCTCGCCCCACCACCCGTAATAGTTTTGCAGATGGCGCCACGCGGTGAGCCAGCGGCCGCGCGTCAGCAGGTCAAGCAGGTATTGGGGATTCACCAGCAGATGGTCGCCAAAATATCCGGTAAGCGTGACCCGGGCGCCGTGGCGGGCGGCCATCCGATAAAGGGTGTGCCACGCATCCCATTTCAAAAGCGGGCCTTCTCCGTGCCAGGCGTCGGCGTCGATCCCTTCCGCACCCGTGGTGGCCACCTCCAGCGGGATCTTCAGTAAGGATGTGCCATGGTGCTCTTCAATCGCGCGCTGATAGATGGCCTCATTGGCGGCGGGATGCTCCCCCACAAAGCCGATGCCCACGATGCCGGGGGTATCGTTTCGTCCCGCAAGCTGCTGGGCCATGCAATAGATGGAGGAGGAATCCATGCCGCCGCTCACGGTGATGGCTACCGGAAAATCGCTGCGCAAACGCCGCTGGACGGCCCGCGCAAAAGCCGCGCGGTAGGCCTCCACGTAGTCCGGATAAGTCTTGAGGCGCAGTAGCCGTCCGAGGTCAAAGTCCCAGTAGCGGTGGAGACGAACTGCTTGGGGGTCGACCGTGACCACGCTTCCCAGCGGGACGGTGGATATGTCTTGAAAAAATGTTTGGGATTCGGCGGCGTAATCCGGAATGCGAAACAGCCATTCCGCCAGGCGATAGTCATTGGGCGCGGTGCGCACCGCCGGATGCGCCAGCACCGCTTTGATCTCCGAGGCAAACAGGAAGTGGTCGCCAAAGCGGCAGTAGTAAAGCGGGCGGCCGCGCATGGCGTCGCAGGCGAGCAAAAGTTGGAGGCGGGAGGGGTCGTAGAGGGCGAGGGCGAAATCGCCGTTCAGATGCTTCAGGAAATCGTTGCCCAAGGCCGCATAGGCGGCGTGCACCAGGATGGTGTCCGGAGCTTGCGCATTCACTCCCGGCTGTTGGACGAGCGCGGCGATGAGTTCTTCGCGGTTGTCCAGGCGGCCGTCCCACAACAAGACGGATCCGGAAGCGTGCACCGCGGGATGCACTTCCGCGCGTGATTCCGGAGTGATCCGCAGGGTCTGGTGGGCGAAGCCGACGGCTCCGCCGATATGGAAGGTCTCGCCGTCGGGGCCGCGATGCGAGAGTCGGGCACTCATCGCGGCGAGAATGCGCTGGTCTACGGGTTCGCCATCCCGATTCCAAATTCCCGTTATCCCGCTCATCGGACCTGTCTACTCATGTTGGAGGGAAGAGTGAACGCAATCGTAACATGCGGACGCAGAGGGCTTTGCTTGCGGGAACTTGACCAGGAAGGTCACAAAGCGCGCAAAGGGAGGCTGGATGGAAAATCGATGATTCGGATAACCGGATAATCGGATAACGGAAAACAACCTTAAGAAAATCTATCCATCGTTCCTGTTGGCCTTCGTGTTCTTTGTGGTTAAAGTTCTTTCGTTCTTGTCTAAGGGAGCGCGGCCGAGCCGGAGTAATTTGCCGACGAGGTATTACTTCCGGCGACGACGCTGGAATGCGGTGCGCCGGGAAAAAATGCGGTCAACCATTTTTCCAGGCCCAGGAGTTCGAGGACCAGCCAATTCGGTCCGAATCCCTGGCTCCGCGTGACCAAGTCACGCAGATCGGCGACGGCGCGCGTGAGTTGCCCAGCGGGGGCGAGGTAACCCATGCGTGCAGCCATGCCCAGCGGCAGCGCGGGCCCGGCGCTGTCAAGATCATGCAAGGCGCCGAGCTTGGCTTCATGCAGGAAAGAGGCCTTGGTGCGACGTAAGCGGATATCTTCCGGCAGAATACCGAGCATGGCATCGCGATGGATACCGCGGGATCCATTCCGGTAGACCATCTCACCCGGCATCGCCATCAGCAATGCGATGAGGTCGCGGTCGCGAAAGGGATACGCGGGCGCACAGGGGAATTGCACGTCGGTCTTGAGGCTGAGTTCTAAACGCAGCGATGGGATCTTCGCATGGACGTGCCGGTACAGCACCTGGGCATGGGCGCGTCCCGGTCCTACGGGCAGCAACCGCTGCCGGGCTTCCCCGGCGGTGGCCAAGGCGGTGAACGCGGGCGAAAACCACGGCAAGTTTTCTGCGGGCGCGGACCCCGTAAGCCGACGCATGCGGTGGTACCAAGGACGAAGCCGCTCCGGAACCAGGTATCCTCGCAGCGCAAAGAGCAGGTCAAGCGCGCTGGACTGAGTGGTGGACTCGTCGCGCCATCCGGAAAAGCTGCGGAGGTGTTGGAACGCGGCGACCATCCGCCCGCGTGCGACCAGATCAAGAATGTATTGGGGGTTGGTGAGGATCTGATCGCCGAAATCGCCCGACAACACCACGCGCGCGCCTTGGCCGCCGGCTGCGCGGACAATGCTTTGCCATACCTCCCATTTCAGATAAGGACCTTCGCTGTGCCAGGTGTCGTTACCGGTCGCTTTTGTAGCGGGAGCCGCGGTAAAAGGGATCTTCGTGAGGCGAGTGCCGTAGCGTTCTTCGAGCAGGCTTTGATAGTGTGTCTCGTTGGTGCTGGGATGCTCGCCGACCAGCGCGATGCCCAGCAGGTCAGCAGCTGGTGGGTCGACCGATTGGGCCACCGCATAGATGGAAGACGAATCCAGCCCGCCGCTCACGCTGATGGCTACCGGGAAGGCGCTACGCAGGCGTTTGCGCACGGCAGTCTCAAAGCACGCGCGATACGCCTCCACATATTCCGCGTAATTTCGCAGCCGCAATTGTTGGCTGACGTCAAAATCCCAGTGGCGCGTCAACGTCATGCGCTCGGGAGTGAGTTCCAGTAGATGCCCCGGAGGAACGCGGGAGACACCGGCAAAGAAGGTGTTGGTCTCGTCGGCGTAGTCAGGCAACTGGAACAACCACTCGGCGAGGCTGTGGTCGTTCGGCTTGCAGGGAACAGCGGGATGCGCCAACAGCGCCTTGATCTCCGAGGCGAATAGGAATTGATCGCCGAAGCGGCCATAGTGGAGCGTGCGGACGCCCATGACGTCGCGGGCGAGAAAGAGGCGGGGTTGCGCTGGATGTGGGTCAAAGACCGCCAGCGCGAAATCGCCGTTGAGGTGACGTACAAAGTCGCGGCCATAGGCGGCATAAGCGGCCAACACGAAAGCGGAGTCGGGAGCGTCGCTCGCGATACCGGGGTGAGCCGACAGAGCAGAGAGAAGTTCATCGCGATTGTCCAACCGGCCGTCCAGCATCACGACGGGAGTGGATTCGGCCGAGCGTGCGGGTTGCAATTCGCGCAGAGATTCCGGCGTCTCCCGCAGGGTCTGGTGGGCGAAGGCGGCGGAGCCACACAGCAGGATGTTCTCGCCGTCGGGCCCGCGGTGGGCAAGCCGCGCGCTCATGACAGCGAGCAACTCGCGGGAGACGGGCGCGCCGTTCACATTCCAGATTCCGGTGATCCCGCTCATGGGGAAGCTCGGCCCGTTGCTTTTTCCCGGGGTGAAGGGATGGTAGCATGGGGCCACTAAGGTCTTTTTCCCCTCTTGGGACCGAAATTACTCGCAGTTACTAAAGTTACTTACTTTGGGAATGTTTGTTTCGGCCTTCGTAATCAAGTAAACTCCACTTTGGAAATCCCTACATTTCAGTTCCCGGAAGAGTTCGGGCAGAAAGAACGTGTATGCGCGCCAAGCGTCTAGTCGGGTCCATGCTGTTGCTCATGACGATTTGTCTCCTTCCCCTCGCCTCGCAGGGGCAGAAGTCCAAGCCGGCGGCTGGGGTACCGTCGCAGGTGCGTTTTGCTGGCGTCCTCAGCGATGGCAGCGGCGCGCCGCGCGCGGGCACGGTAGGGATCCTGTTCGCCATCTATGGCGAGCACAGGGGCGGAGCCCCGCTCTGGCAAGAGACGCAGAACGTCCAACTGGATGCCCAGGGACGTTACGTGGTACTGCTGGGCGCCGGCAGAGATCTCCCCAAAGACATATTCACTTCCAACGAAGCCCGGTGGTTGGGCGTGCAGGTGCTGGCCGACGCGGAGCCCGAACAGGCACGCGTGCTGCTGGTGAGCGTTCCCTATGCGCTGAAGGCCCAAGATGCGGAGACCCTAGGCGGACGTCCGGCGTCGGCCTATGTTTTGAACAACGCGTTGACTGAGGCACTGAGTGGAGTGTCGGCGGGCAGCAAGGGAAAGATCACCGGCGGGCAAGCCGCAGGCGTGACGTTGGAGGGCACGGTGAATACGACCGGCGCGCACACGGTGAATGCCATCCCGAAATTTTCCGCAGTCGACACGCTGGCCAATTCGCTGATGTTCGAGCAGTACAACCAGGTGGCGCTCGATGCCTACGGGACGAGCATCGTGGGCAATGAAGATGTGGTGCGCCTCGGCGACGGCACAGGGTTACGGAAGCGCTTGCAGATCGCGGGCCGGTTGGTTTCGGAAGGCTTTGACATCAACACCAGCACCTTTAACTCCATCCGCGTGGTCAACACCAATGCGGACGGCGTCGGCATGCAGGTGAACAACACCTCACAATCGGCCAACGCCACCAACGGCATTTTTGTCTCGGCGGAGAGCGGCAAAGCCATCGCCATCGCCGCCTTTGTCTTTTCCCCTTTGGTGCCGAGCATCCCGGGAACGGACTACACCTACGGGCTGATGGGCGCGAACTACAACCCCGAAGGCGCGGCGGTACTGGGTTCGTCGGTATACGACGGGGCCGGCGGCGCGGCGGTTCCGCAACCCGCTGGTCCGATCGGCGTGTATGGCTCCACCGCGCACACCACCGGCATTCCCGGCGTCTTCGACCAGCGCGCCGCCAGTGGCAAGATATTCAGTGGACGCTTCAGCGGGATAGAAGTCATCAGCATGACCACCGCAGGTAACATCACCGCCAATGCGTTTAGCGGGAACGGATCAGGTCTGACCAATGTCACGGGATCACTCGCATCCAATCCGGCCGCTTGCGGCACTAATAACTTTGTGACCGACATCGCCGCTGATGGCACGCTGACCTGCAACCAGCCATCCAGTTCGAATCTGAGCGACGTGAATAGTCTCGCGACGAAGGTCTACGCGGATGCGGGCGATGCTTCGTTGGCGGCCCCGCAGTATGTCACCCTCGGCGTGAATGCTACGCTCACCAATGAGCGCGTCCTCACCGGCGGACAGGGCATCACCATCACCGATGGCGGCTCCGGTAATGCGGTGACCGTCCATAACAAAGCCGAGTTTGCCCAGACCAGCATCCAGGCCGGCGATACGGTCACCACCAACGCGGTCTTTGCTTCCACCTACACCATCCCGGCCAATACCTTGCAGGCGGGATCGGTGATCGAGAGCTGGGCGACCGGGCTCTACACCAACGGATCCACTTCGAACCAGTTCGCGGTCACCACCAGGGTCGGCGGCACGAACATGCCTGCGCTTCCCGAAGGCATCTTCGTCGGCGCCAGCCAGAGCAACCTCCCGTGGCAGTTCCAGGGACGGATCATCTGTATCAGCGTTGTGGGAACCACCGCCACCTTGGAGGCGCAAGCCACCTTCAGCATGAATGTCTCGAACACTCCCTCGGGCGGCCAGATCGTCAGCACCACGAAACTGCTCAACAGCACATCGACGTTCACCGTGGATCCTACGGTCGCGAATGTCATTGGCATCGTGCCGGATGTGTTCGGGTTCCCCCTGCCCGGGTCCTTTAACAACCCGGGAGTCGATTCCGCCACTATGCGGCAGTTCATCGTCAAAATACTGAAATAGTTTGGAGGCGGAGAGCCCTACTTAAGGCGCTCTCCGCCATTTCCGGTTTTATCCGTATCCCAGAAAAGCCGCTGTCTGCGCGCCTCCGCTGCCATCCAAACACCCGTTAACCACTAAGATTCAGGGAGTTACCTTAGTTACCCTATAAGGGAATGATTTTCTTGTTTCCCTCAACGGGAAGCTCTATTCTGCATTCACCCCCCGAAAGTACTAAGGACCTGCGTCACCCTCCAAGACCTGGATGCAGAGCCAAAATTCTTCAAGGTGAAACATATATGAATAGCAGTTTGCGTCTTTCGCGGTCGGTTGTGTGTCTGGGGATGGTCTTTCTGGTGGCCACCTTGCCCGCCGTCGCGCAGTCCCTGAAGGTAGCCGCCGCTTACGGCGGGAACGATAGCGCGGCGGGCCGCGCGCCGGTCGCCGATAGCGGCGCCAAGCCGGTTGTCCCCCGCTTGATCAAATACAGCGGCATGTTCAAGGATGCAGCCGGCGAGCCCCGCACCGGGATCGTGGGCGTGGCCTTCGCGCTCTATGGCGAGCAGACGGGCGGAGCGCCGCTCTGGCAGGAAACCCAGAACGTCCAACTGGATGGGCAGGGACGCTACAACGTGCTGCTGGGCGCGGGCCGGGAATTGCCCGCGGAGATTTTTTCTTCGAATGATGCCCGCTGGCTGGGCGTGCAGGTGATGGCGGACGCGGAGTCGGAGCAAGCCCGCACTCTGCTGGTGAGCGTGGCCTATGCGTTGAAGGCGCAAGATGCGGAGACGCTGGGCGGACGGCCCGCGTCAGAATACGTGTCGAGCGAGGCGGTGCGGGGCCTGCTGGAATCGGGCATGTCGCAACGCCTGCTCAGCGTCCAGTCGCAGGCGGCGGCGAAGTCGCTCGACATGGGCGCGGTGAGTACGTCGGTCGCGCACACGGTGAATGCCATCCCGAAATTTTCCGCGCCGGATACGCTCGCCGATTCGCTCCTGTTTGAGCAGTATGCGCAGCCCGGGTTCGATGCCTTCGGGATCGCGCTGGGAATCAATGAAGACGTGGTGCGCATCGGGAACGGTACCGGATTATCCAAGCGGTTGCAGATCGCGGGGCGGTTGGTGTCAGAAGGGTTTGACGTCAACACCAGCAGCTTTAACTCGATCCGCGTGGTCAACACCAACCCGGATGGCGTCGGGATGCAGGTGAACAGTACCTCGCAATCGGCCAACGTGACCAACGGCATGTTTGTCTCGGCGGAGAGTAGTAAAGCGATCGCCATCGCGGCGTTCGTATTCGAGCCCTTAGTGGCCAGCATCCCGGGAACGGATTACACCTACGGATTGATGGGCGCGAACTATAACCCGGAAGGCGCGGCCGTAGTGGGTTCGTCCACCTACAACGGGGCGGGAGGCGACGCGGTACCGCAACCGTCAGGCCCGATCGGCGTGTATGGCTCCGCTGCGCACACCACCGGCATTCCCGGCGTCTTCGACCAGCGCGCCGCGAGCGGCAAGATCTTCAGCGGACGCTTGGGCGGGATAGAAGTGATCAGCATGACCGGAGCGGGTAATGTGACCGCCACCGGCACGGTCACAGCGGCCAGTTTTTCGGGCGCTTTCTCCGGTAACGGCTCCGGGTTAACCAATGTTGCGGCGGATTCCGCTATCAACGCTACCAACGCGGTGAATGCCACGAATGCTACCAACGCCACTTCGGCCACCACGGCGACGGCGCTGGCGGCCAATCCCACGGATTGCGGGGTGGCAACCTTTGCCACGACCATCGCGGCCAACGGCAATCTGACCTGCGCGCAAGTCGCCTTCAGTGAGCTTTCCGGCACGGGCACGCTGGCGGTGACCAACGCGAACAACAACTTCTCCACCAGCCAGACGGTGACCGGCACGGTGACGGCCACGGCCTTCAGCGGACCGCTTACCGGCAACGTGACCGGCGATGTTACGGGTAACGTGAGCGGCAACGCGGGTACGGTGACCGACGGCGTGTATACGACGGGCAGTTATGCTGATCCGGCGTTCATCACGTCGCTGGCGGGAACCAAGATCACGGGTACGGTGGCGAATGCCACTAACGCGGTCAATGCCACCAATGCGACTAACGCCACGAACGCTACGAACGCAACTAATGCCACCAATGCCACGAATTTGGCGGCCAATCCGGCCGATTGCGCGGCTGGCCAATACGCGACCACCATTGCCGCCAATGGCGACCTGACTTGCGCTGCCATCCAGGCGAACGAGTTGCCCAGTCTGGCGGGCAGCTATGTGGACTTGACCTCGGCGCAGACGGTCGGTGGGGCCAAGACCTTCTCCTCGACCATCGCAGGCAATATCAGCGGCAACGCGGGTACGGCAACCTTGGCGGCGAACTCCAGCCTGTTGAACGGGCTGGCGGCCACGGCCTTCGAGCAGGTGGCGAACAAGAACACGGCCAACGGCTATGCCGGATTGAACGGCAGCAGCCAGATCGCAGCGGCGCAGGCGGCGGCCAACACGGCCTTCACCAACGCTGACAACGGCTTCAGCGCGAAGCAGACGTTTGCTCCGGCGACGACCAGCGCGGCCAGCGTGAACGTTGACGCGGGCACGGCGCCCACCACCCCGGTCCAGGGCGACATCTGGAACGAAGGCGGGGTGCTGAAAGTCCGCTTCGATGGCACGACGACCAAGACCATTGCTTATACGGACTCGTCGCTGAGCGGCGGAACGTTCACCGGGAATGTGATCGGCAACCTGACGGGCAACGTGACGGGTAATGTGACGGGGAATGTCACCGGCAACGTGAGCGGTAACGCGGGCACGGCGACGGCGCTGGCGGCCAATCCGGCCGACTGCGCGGTGGGTCAGTATGCGACGACCATCGCGGCCAACGGCGATCTGACGTGCGCGCAAGTCGCATTCAGCCAACTCTCCGGCACCACCACGCTGGCGGTGACGAACGCCAACAATAATTTCTCCACCAGCCAGACGGTGACGGGAACGGTCACGGCCACAGCCTTCAGCGGACCGCTTACCGGAAATGTAACGGGCAATGTTACCGGCGACGTGACCGGCAACGTGACCGGTAACGTAAGCGGGAATGCCGCCAACGTGACCGGTACGGTGGCGATGGCCAACGGCGGCACGGGTCTCACAGCCTCGGGCGCTGCCGGTAGCTACCTGCGCAGCAACGGAACCACCTGGGCCAGCTCCGCCATCCAACTGAGCGACCTGCCATCGCTGGCGGGAAGCTTCGTCGACCTGACCAGCAACCAGAGCATCGCGGGCACCAAGACCCTTACTGGCACGATCGATGCCAGTGCTGCGACCAGCACCATGCCCGTCAAAGTGGGAAACACTTTTCCCGCGACTTGCGTCGCGAATAAGGAGTTGTTCATCAAGATCGGCGGCTTCAATCCGGGTCAGCAGGTATTCCTGTGCGACGTCTCCGGCACCAGCTGGAACCAGGTGGGCGACGGATTGGGCAACAACAACAACCTGAGCTTCAACCCGGTCACGATTCCGGTAAACACGGTCAATCTGGTGAAGAACACCTGCACCACCGCGTATACAGGGGTGTATCCGGCCAATGTCGCCGGCCAGGATATTCCTATCCCTCCGGCTTCGGGTTCATTGTCCAGCAGCTCCACGCTGGTGACCTCGGTGTTGAGTTCGGTCTCGCAAGCGATGCCGCTGGCTTGGGATTCCTATACCTTCCAAGCGTATGTGGACAGCAGTGGCCTGCGGTCGTTCCTGCACGTTTGCAACTTCACGCTGACGACCTACACGACCTCGGGCTCCATCACCTTCAACGTGCGCGCCATCAACTAAGCGAACAGGTACCAACAAGAAAGCCTCCCTTGCGGGAGGCTTTTCTGTTGGTCAGGGGGAGGGGACTAGTTGGTTACGGCGCGCTCCTTGCGCTCGTCCTTGGAGACAACGCCGTCGCGGATGTGGATGATGCGGTGGGCGTACTCGGCGATGTCATGCTCGTGCGTGACCAGGACGATGGTGTTGCCTTTGCGATGCAGCTCATCGAACAGCGCCATGATCTCGTTGCCGGTTTGTGAGTCCAGGTTACCCGTGGGCTCGTCAGCGAGGATGATAGAAGGGCTATTGACCAGGGCGCGGGCAATGGCGACGCGCTGGCGTTGGCCACCGGAAAGCTCGTTGGGCTTGTGCGACATGCGGGACTCGAGGTCCACCATGCGCAGTGCCTCTTTGGCGCGCTCAATGCGCTGGTTCGCCGGGGTGCCGTTATAGATGAGCGGCAGTTCCACATTGTGCAGGGCGGTGGCGCGAGCGAGCAGGTTGAAGGTCTGGAAGACGAAGCCGATCTCCTTGTTGCGGATGCGGGCCAGTTCGTCGTCGTCTAGGTCGCTAACGAGGTGTCCGTTGAGCCAATACTTGCCGCTGGTGGGGGAATCCAGGCAGCCGATGAGGTTCATGAGGGTGGATTTGCCGGAGCCCGACGGGCCCATGATGGCCACATACTCGTTGCGCTCGATCTGCACGTTCACGCCGCGCAGGGCGTGCACTTGCTCCGCGCCCATTTCGTACGTCTTCCACAGCTCCTGGACGCTGATCATCGTGTCGCTGGATGGGGTCATAAACTTTTCCTCGTGGACCTCTTGTGCCGGCGCAAAAGTTGCCATGGATGCTCCTTCGGACTTCCCGCTTATAACCG
>JBKKBM010000033.1:0-5922 GCA_046714215.1 Terriglobales bacterium
CGCTCGCGCCCCCGCCCCCACCGGTCGTCACCGCACCCGCCACTACCGCCGCGCCCACCATTGCTGCAACCAACCCCGCTGCCCCGGCCACCGCCCAGGCGTCGCCCTCAACTACAACCCCAGCGCCCCCGCCTCCGCCACGCCGCAAGCGCTCCATGCCCATGCGCGTCTTCATGGGATTCATGGCCGTTGGACTCATCGGCTCCAGCCTGGTCGGCATCTGGATGGGCTTCCAACTGCGCACACCCGCCTTCGTCTGGACGCTGCTTCTGGCCGGCACCATCATTCCCTTCGCCGCACTCTACATTGGTACGCGGCCGTGAGGGCTGCTTGCATCACCACCAGCCCGCAACGCGGAGGACACGCTCCACACGATCCTACGGGCGAATAGCCAACTTCGCTTCCATCCATTAAAATCGATAGCTGAGGCCGACGTAGCTCAGTTGGTAGAGCAACTGATTCGTAATCAGTAGGTCACCGGTTCAACTCCGGTCGTCGGCTCCATCACCACCCTGCTTCACCCATCCGCACCCGCACCGATAACAGGAGCGTCACCATGTTCCGACCATTTCTAATGGCCTGCCTACTGCTCACGCTTGCTCTCACCGGCACGGCCGCGAAGAAACCTTCCTACCTGTTCGCCTGGTGTGGCGACGTTGACAAAAAAGGCAGCGATTTCCTCGCCGTCATCGACGCCGATCCCGACTCCAAAAGTTATGGCAAGATTCTCCGCACTGTCCCAACTGGCACTACCGGCTCCGTCCCCCACCACACGGAGATCGAGATGCCGCGCGGCGGCTTCCTCATGGCCAATGGCTTCGAAGCGGGCCGCACATGGATCTTTGATCTCCGCAAGCCGCTTAAGCCTCGCATCGCCGCCAACTTCGACGCCCTCGACGGCTACATGCATCCCCACACCTTCTTCCGCCTACCGAATGGAAATGCACTCGTCACCTTTCAATATCGCGGCAGCCATGACCCCAAGGCACCCGGCGGTGGACTCGTCGAAGTCAACAACCGCGGGAAAATGGTCCGCGCCGGCAGTGCCGTCGACCCAGACGCCCAAGGAGAACTCATCCGGCCTTATAGCATCGAGTTGCTTCCCCAGGTCGACCGCATCGTCTCCACCAACACCGCGATGCACGGAGCAGACGGCAAAACTCGCACCCTCCAAGTCTGGCAACTTTCGACCTTAAAGGTCCTGCGCACCTTGGTCCTCCCGCCCGGCCCCCGCGGCGACGAGCAGTTTTATCCCGGGGAACCCCGCTTGCTGGAAGACGGCAAGACGCTCTTGATCCATACCTTCAGTTGTGGCCTCTACAGGATGCGCGGCGCGGCGACCGATCGGCCGAGCGTCCAATTCGTCTATGCCTTTCCTGGCACAGGCTGCGGCGTGCCTCTGCGCGTCGGACGCTGGTGGCTCCAGACCGTACCCGCGACGCACAGCTTGACCGTGCTCGACATCGCGGACCCGGCGCACCCGCGCGAAGTGAGTCGTGTCACCTTCGACGATGGCCAGAAACCTCATTGGATCTCCATTGACCCGACCGGAACCCGCGTCGTCCTCAATTCCGACGAGAAGGGACCCGACCACCGCCTCTTCATCGTGGATTTCGACGCCAAGACCGGATCCGTAAAACTCGACGAACGCTTTCGCGATGCGGGCAGCGACCGTCCCGGCGTCAGTATGGATGGCAAATCCTGGCCGCACGGCTTCAAGGGCAACGCCTACGTCCACGGCACAGTCTTCTCGCGCTAAGCTGGTCTCGGTAAGCTGTGGGGTATCTCTGGCCGTCAGCCCTACCGATTGCCGACCGACTTTGGGTGGCGCAGGGCTTTAGCCCTACTAAATAGCACCAGCGCGGAGCGCCTCCTCGCTGCCGCAGGCTTGCCCCTTGCCCCTGCTCTTGCTCTTGCTTTTGCTCTTGCTCTTGCTCTTGCTCTTGCTTTTGCTTTTGCCCTTGCTCTTGCTTTTGCCCTTGCTCTTACCCTATCAGCGTCTATCTGCGTTCATCTGCGGCCAAAGGGTGACTTCCCCGCCCTTCGCTCTTCTCCGTGTCTCTGTGCCTCCGTGGTGGATTTTGCTCTTGCTCTCGCTGACTGCTGATGGCTGACAGCTGCCCTTGATTACCTTCTCGCCATGATATCCACAGTCAACCCTCTTTTTTCTCTTGTATTTACCACTCAGGTTACGGATAATCTCCAAGCAAGGAAGATGAGAGTTACGCAAACATTGTGACCCTTTACGACCGAGCCGACGTCTTGCGCATCCTGCGCATCCAGAATCGTCAGATACAAGGCTGGGAAAAAGCCGGCCTTGTTCAATCCGCCGAATCCTATTCCTTTTTCGACCTTCTCCAGATCAAGAAACTTCGCGACCTCACCGCCAAGCGGGTGCGTTCCGCCGTCATCCGCAGGTCGCTCGACGAGATGCGTCTCGCCGCCGGCATGACCAATCCGTTGCTCGAAGCCAGCGTCTTTTCCACCGGCAATCGCGTCGCCTTCCGCCATCAAGGCAAAGCCGTGGAACCGCTCGCCGGACAATTCGTCATGGACTTTGCCGGACAACACGAGACCGTCGCCGTCAACGCCCGCGCCGTAGCCCGGGCTGAGCGCGGTGCCGAAAACGTCCGTGCCATCCGCGCCGGCGAAGGTGTGGCGGAGATTTTCGCCCGCGGCGTCGCTCTGGAAGAAGATCCGGTCACGCATCCCGAGGCGATTCGCCTGTATCTGCGCGTGCTCGAGCTGGAGCCGATGCATGCCGCCGCCCACATCAATCTGGGCACGCTCTATTACAACCAGCACGACTTCATCAAGGCGGAACTCTATTACCGCAACGCCATCGCCGCTGACTCGCGTTATGCGCTCGCCTACTTCGACCTGGGCAACGTCCTCGACGAGACCGGACGGCTGGAAGATGCCGTCAAAGCTTATCGCACCGCCATCTCCATCGCGCCCACCTACGCCGACGCGCATTACAACCTTGCCCTCGCCTACGAAAAGTTGAAGGAGCCGCGCAAGGCCCTCACTCATTGGCAGGCCTACACCAGACTCGATACCACCGGCCCCTGGTCGGTGCACGCCCGCGCCCAGATCACCAAGATCCTGAAGGCCGACTCACTCGCGATCGTCTCCCGCCGCAAGTAGTTTTTGCCTTGCCTCGCTTTTGAATTGTCCCGAAGCGCAGCGAGGGAACCTACTCACTCTGAGCTTTTCTCGTTCCCGTTACCCGTTTCTCGTTTTCCGCATGCTGGCGCGAAGGACCTTGCGCTTGACCTCAGCCTTCGGCAGCGCGGTGCGCTTTTCGTGCCGGTCCTCTTCAAGCAGGACCGAGGTCCTGGCTCCTCCAAAGACCGCTTATTCCCGCAAACTTCCTCAACCTTGTCATCCTGAGCGCCTTGTTGCTGGCGCGAAGGACCTTGCGCTTGATCTGCTCTACTCGGCTGCATGGCAAATGCTCAGCCTGCATGGCAAATGCTTTCTTTCGAAGGGGCACGGCTTTAGCCGTGCCAAATAGTTCGGCGCGCAACGCCCACCGCTTGCCGAAGGTTGCTCTTACCCTGCAACCGCGATCACGACTTTGCCGCACGCGTGGCCTGCTTCCAGATAGCGCAACGCCTCCGGGACTTCCGCCAAGGGATACCGCCGATCGATGACGGGCTTTACCTTTCCGGTCGCCATCAGTTCGCCGATGACCGTCAAGTCCTCTATGCTCAACTTCGCCAGCAACACCCGGAAGTTTTTCCGGCTAAACATCGACACGTCTCCAAATAGAAGTCCCATAGGGACGGCAAGGCTCGGACGCTTTCCGTCCGAGCCGTAGCCCAACCGGGGTCCCCATCGGGCGGAGCCCGCATGAGGTGGCGGCAGATCGGCGCGTAGCGCCTCCCGCTCTGCCGAAGGCTTCTTGTCTTACCTCCCTGCAAAGCCCTACCCCGCACTTTTCTAACCGGGCTCACCACGCCCCGCTAACCCCTTTCCCCTCACATTGATACCTCGGGGTAGGGGTGAAAGTAGAACAACGTCCTCCAAGGAGACTTACTCATGCCCATAGACCCTCGCATCCGCCGCTGTGCCCACATCCGGGAACGGGTGACCGCTGCGGCTCCCCTGCCATGCGCGGAGCGCACAAGTGTTACTTCCATCTGAAGCCGCCCAAGATCGACGACTTCCAGATCCCTTCCCTCGGCAACCCCATCGCCCGCCAGAAGGCCCTCACTGAGATCTTCAATGCCCTCCTCTCCAACAAGATCGACCCCAAACGCGCCACCGCCCTCCTCTTCGCCATGCAGGTGAGCCAGCAGAAGGGGTGACGATGGGTGGTTTTGCCTTTACCGACACCCGAAAGCCGGCGGCCCTTCTAAGGTGGTTCCTTTTGACCAGTCCCCAAGCCTCCCAACCTGTTATGGTTCACCCCAGTGCTCCTGAGGAAACAATCATGATCTTGAAAATGGATCCTCCCGCATCCTCCCGCAAGCGCATCCTGGTCGTCGACGACCGCCCAAGCGATTCGCAACTGGTCAAACTCTACCTGGAACGCACCAACGCCTACATCGTGCGCGAAGTGAATGACGCCAAGGCCGCATTGGCCTCCGCCGAAGAATTTCATCCTGACCTGATCCTGCTGGATGTCATGATGCCCGGCGTCGACGGCGGCGAATTGGCTGCCTCGTTCCAATCCAGTTCCGCGTTGCAAACTGTTCCCATCGTCTTTCTGACCGCCGCCGTCACCAAAGGTGAAGTGGAAGTGGGCCACGGGCTGGTGGGTGGACGTCCTTATCTGGCTAAGCCCGTCGTGCTCACCGAGCTGGTCACCTGCCTGGAACAACACCTGGGCGCCAAGCGCGTAGCGGTCTAACCCCGCACCAGATGGAACACAAAATAACCCCCGAGGGCGACGACGGCGCGCTTGTCGTCGTCGAGATTTTGACCCCCGAAGTTCGGACGAATGAAGTCCCGGCTAATGAAGTCCGCGCCAGCGAAGTCCTGTTGAAAGCCGGCGCCTTACAGAACGCCATCTTCAACAGTGCCAACTTCTCCAGCATCGCCACCGACGCGAAGGGTGTGATCCAGATCTTCAACGTCGGGGCGGAGCGCATGCTGGGCTACGCCGCCGCCGACGTGATGAACCAAATCACTCCGGCTGACATCTCCGATCCCATGGAGTTGGTGGCGCGCGCCGAAGCCTTGAGCCTGGAGCTGGGGACCACGATCACGCCGGGCTTTGAGGCCTTGGTCTTCAAGGCCTCGCGCGGCATCGAAGACATCTACGAGCTGACCTACATCCGCAAGGATGGCAGCCGCTTTCCCGCAGTGGTGTCGGTCACGGCGCTACGCGACGATAAGAAAACGATCATCGGCTATCTGTTGATCGGCACGGATAATACCGCGCGCAAGCAGGCCGAAGAGGCGCTGCGCAAGGCGGGAGCCCTGCAAAGCGCGATTTTCAATAGCGCCAATTTCTCGAGTATCGCCACGGACGCGAAGGGCGTCATCCAGATTTTCAACGTCGGCGCGGAGCGCATGCTGGGCTACACGGCGGCCGAAGTGATGAACAAGATCACGCCGGCGGACATTTCCGATCCGCGGGAAGTGATCGCGCGCGCCAAGGCGTTGAGCATCGAACTGGCGACCACGATTACGCCGGGGTTCGAGGCGTTGGTGTTCAAGGCGTCGCGCGGGATTGAGGACATCTATGAATTGACCTACATCCGCAAGGACGGCAGCCGCTTCCCAGCGGTCGTGTCGGTCACCGCCCTGCGCAATGATCGTGGCGCCATCATCGGCTATCTGTTGATCGGCACGGATAATACCGCGCGCAAGCTGGTCGAGGCCGAGCAAAAAAAGCTCGATCAGCGCCTGCGCGACCAGCAGTTCTACACGCGTTCCCTCATCGAATCCAACATCGACGCGCTGATGACC
>JBKKBM010000034.1:0-3573 GCA_046714215.1 Terriglobales bacterium
CCATGCCGAAGGCGAAGCCGCCGATCTTTTCCGGGTCGTAGCCCTTCTCTTTGACGAAGCCGTAGACGTTCGGGTCGACCATGCCGCAGCCGATCAGCTCGATCCATCCGCTGTACTTACAGAGACGGCAGCCTTCAGTCGCGTTGAGCCTGCCGGTGCCGCCACACTTGAAGCAGGAGATCTGGACGTCGGCGCTGGGCTCGGTGAAGGGAAAGAACGACGGATAGAAGCGCGTCTTCACACTGGAGCCGAAGAGCGCTTTCATGGCGTGGTCGAGCGTGCCCTTCAGATCGCAGAAGGTGATATTGGTGTCGACGGCCAGGCCTTCGACCTGATGGAAGATGGGCGAGTGCGAAGCGTCAGCAGCATCGTTGCGGTGGACTTTGCCGGGAATGACGATGCGTATCGGCGGCGGCTGCTTCTCCATCGACCTGATTTGAACGGGCGACGTGTGCGTGCGCAGCAGGAGGCGGTCGCGCTGGGGTTTCGCTTCCTGCCCGGCGATGAAGATGGTGTCCTGGGTGTCGCGCGCGGGATGGTTGGGAGGAAAGTTCAGCGACTCGAAGTTGTAATAGTCGGTCTCGATCTCAGGACCTTCGCCGATCGAGTATCCCATCGCCTTGAAGACATTGACGATCTCATTCTGGGTGCGGACGATGGGATGTTCCACACCGATGGGGCGCCGGATGCCGGGGAGGGTGACATCGATGCGCTCGGAGGCGACGCGCGCGGTGGATGTTCCGCCCTTGGCCCGCTGTTCCGCAGCGGCGACGGTCTCTTCGACTCTGGTTTTGAGGGCATTGACGCGGGCGCCGACATCCTTCTTCGCTTCCTTGGGGGACGCCTTCAGCCAGAGTTCGTTGACTTGGGTGAGGATGCCGTTCTTGCGGGCGAGCCAGCGGTCGCGATAGGTCTTGTAGTCGGCGTCGGTAGTGACCTGCTGGGATTCGGATTCGCAAGCGGCGACGAGGTCGGCAGCGGCGCGGTCGAGCGCTGCGGGGGAGAAGTCGTCGAGTTGGGGCAGGATGTACATGCGGCCCTATAGTTTTATCAGACTCTGGACAAAATGCTTTCACCGTAATCGTGGACCAACAAAAAGGCCCGCTTCCGAGGAAGCGGGCCTATGGAGAAATAGAACGGCTTACGCCACCTTGGTGCCGGGGAGCGCCGCTTTCGCCTGCGACGCGAGGCTGGCGAACGCCGCCGGATCTTTCACCGCGAGGTCAGCGAGGATCTTACGATCCAGTTCGACGCCGCTCTTCTTCATGCCGTTGATGAACTGGCTGTAGCTGAGTCCGTTCAGCTTGGCCGCCGCGCCGATGCGCACGATCCAGATGGACCGGTACTGGCGCTTTTTCTGCTTACGTCCGGAGTAGGCGAACTTGAGGCCACGTTCGACGGCCTCTTCGGCTGCCTGGTACAGCTTTGATTTGGTGAGGAAGTATCCGCTGGCGCGCTTGAGGATCTTCTTACGGTAATTCTTGCGCTTATTTCCACGTTTTACGCGAGGCATGGTGGTTGGTCCTTATTTTTTCGAGCTTCTGGCTCGTATTAGTTATGCGGCTGGAGGTAAAGAACTGAATCTGACCTCTTCACACGCTATTTCCAGCAAGCTGTTCGCAAAGCATTTTGCGCCGCATCGCCGGTCCCTAATCCTAGTCCGTGAGGGCTAGTACGGGATCATTCGTTTGATCTTTGGAGTATCGGCATCGCTGACCAGACCGTCAATATCGAGCCTGCGCTTGGTCTTGGTGGTCTTAGAGGTCAGGATGTGGCGGGCGAAGGCGTGTCCGCGCTTGACTTTGCCGGTGGCAGTCTTGCGGAAGCGCTTTTTCGCGCCGCTATGGGTCTTTAACTTGTAAGCCATAACGAACCTTGATTCCTTGCTACTAATTGTTGGAAGGTGCCTCTGAAAACCAGCCCATACAGGCGGGAAAAACAGGCTCGGCACGTGGTTTTAGTATAGCAGATGGAGCGCGTTCCGCCCCTTCCGCCCCCTAAAAGGGGACTTGTTCATCGGGGGAACGTTACCTAGGCCTGACGGCCTAGGCTAATCTCTGATGGCGCTTCGCGACTGCTTGTACGAGTGCCAGCGGAAGGATGTGGCGCTTTTGCATGGTGTGGATTGGTAACAGTCATCGTAAATAGAAAAGGCGCCGCGAGGGGCGCCTTTCTTTGTAAAGAGTTTGCTTAACTGGCTGGTTGTGCCGGAGGCGCTTTGGGAGCCGGTGGCTTCGGCGCCTTGGGCTTGGCGACGATCTGGTCCTTCTTCGGCACCAGGATGGCGTGCATGGTATTGCCTTCCATGCGGGGAGAGAACTCGACCTGTCCCTTGTCGGAGATCTCGCGGATTAGGCGCTCGAGAACGTCGCGTCCCAGGTTGCGGTGGGCCATTTCGCGTCCCTTGAAGCGCAAGCTGGCCTTCACCTTGTCGCCATCGTCGAGGAAGCGCAGCACGTGGTTCTTTTTGGTGATGAAATCGTGTTCGTCCACGTTGATGGAGAACTTTACTTCCTTGAGCACGATGTTCTTCTGGGTCTTTTTGGCGGCCTTTTCCTTCTTGCCCATCTCGTAAAGGAACTTGCCATAGTCCTGGATGCGGCAGACGGGGGGCTGCGCGGTGGGAGAGATCTCCACCAGGTCGAGCCCTTTTTCTTTGGCTAGTTTGATCGCTTCGAAGACTGGGAGGACGCCGACTTGTCCACCTTCAGAATCGATGACACGGACTTCTTTGGCGCGGATGCGCTCATTGATGCGGATAAAACGCTTATCGATTGGAGCCTCCCGCGCCTCAGCGCGTACAAGAAACTAACAGGGGAAAGTATATCACCGCGGCGGGATTCACTGCGCCGCGGTGGCCCTCTTCCACTCGGCTAGGTCCACGCCCTTCACTAGTAGCCATAGACAAAGCGCGCTCTCACCGACGAGAGGCCCGAGCAAGATGGCTGGGAAGAGGAGATTAGCGAGTCGTGGCGCCGCGATGAAGGCATAGCAGTTGATCAGGTAGCAGATCCCGGCGATAGCCATAAGCACGCCGAGGGCCTTCGGTAGGTAGCGCGAATGGAAGATCAAGTATCCGACCACTAGACAGAACCCTGCGAAGAAGATCAGGGCGATGCCAAAGCCGTGGGAGTACGAGCGCAGGGTGAGGCTGGTGAGCGCGTGGAGTTGCTCCGGAGAAAAGGCCGCCAGGTACTTTGCATTGCCCAGAGGCAGCAGGGCCTCCAGGAGCTGAAGCTCATTGGCCGCCTCGATCCCGATAGCCAGCAGGTGGAAGAAGGTCGCCAGCCAGGCAAGATCGCGGCTCACTGGCCGCAGCAGGATCCACATGATCCATGCCATCCCGACCGCGCACGTGAGCATGAAGACCTCGAGGGCCGCGCTGAAGCGCCAAAGCGCTTCCATCTGCCGGATATTGAAGGCGGTGGCGGTGGCGTCTCCGGTGACGATGACGCGGCCGCGCACAAATGCCTCGTCGAAGACGCCGCCCACGATGATAATCAGGTACAACCCGCCGACGATGCGTGCCAGCAGTTGCGGTGAGGTGTTGATCCGGCGGTCGAGGTCCATGTC
>JBKKBM010000035.1:0-7983 GCA_046714215.1 Terriglobales bacterium
GCTCCGCCCGAGCCCAAGCCATCCGCCGCCAGGCCGTAATAGGGAAAGGGCCCGCAAAAAAAGGCCGCCCTTTTCGGAGCGGCCTTTCAAAGGAAGTACCGGTCTAGCTTACTTGCGACGCGCCAACAGGCCGAGGCCCATCGAAGCGAAGCCGAGCAGTCCGAGCAGCGGCAGAGCAGATGCCGTCTCGGGCAGCTGGGCGGAATCCGCCTCGACGTTCTGCTCAGTAGCAACAGGAGCCGTCGCGGTGGTTTCCGTTGCGGTGGTGTCCGTGCTCACCGCAGCAGTCGCGGCAGGCTCGGTCACAGTGGCCTTCTGCTCTTCAGCAGCGGGAGCAGCGGTGGTGGAGGCCTGCGCGTTCAGATTAGACGCTTCGGGCTTGGGCATATCGCTGGAAGCCGCCGCGCCGCTGTTGTCAGCCGGGCAGGTGCCTACATGCTTCACGTCAGCTACGTCCATCTCGCTGGGTGGAACGGGCATGGCATCCGCCGGGCGGTCCGCGCCTTCCTTCTTCACGGTGCCGCGAACCTCGACCAGCATGCCAACGTGCTCAGAGATGTCTTTATCGCTGTGCAGGCGGTAGGCCTTGCCGTCAGTGGTGGTCAGAACAAAGTTGTCTTTGGTGCCGCTCAGGCAGCCCTTGAACACCGGCTCATTGGTGTCCGTGGGTTGGCCAACGGATGTCTGGGGGGTTTGTGTAGGCTGGGGTTCCTGCGCGACAACTATCGCGGTGGAAAGGGCCAGCGCCGGTAGTACAGCAAAAAATTTCTTGAATTGCATGTGTCACTCCTTGATCGGGTCGGTTAATTCAGCAGGCACATTGCCCACGTAGTAAGAAAGGAGTACACAGTCGCAGGATGCCCCGTTGTCCACATTTCCGTTGAGGGGTCCCCGCCTCCGGCTCAAAATCGTAAAAAAAAGCGCCCCGTTAGGAGGCGCTTGATAGATTTGCGTTGGGATGATTTGAGCGGGCTATTTTTTAGCTGGCTCAGCCGGTTTCGGAGGCGCCTGGGCCTGCCGCGCAGCCGTCCACGGCGGAACCACCCCGGCGGACCGCGCGTAGGCGATCGACTGACCCAGATGCTCAGACAGATGCACGGAAAAACCGAACAAAACGTTGCGGACGGAGCTGTCTGACCCGAAGAGCTTCACCGTCTTTTCCAGATCACCGGCCGGCAAGGCATTGACCACCGCGCGGACGTCCACAAAAGATTGCTTCAGTGCGGCCACGATCTTGGCCTTCTCCGTTACCTTCTCCAGGTTGCGCAGATCCAGCCCGGCCGGGACTTTTACTCCCAGGCCTCGGGTGAAGGAATAGTTGCCGGCAGTGGTGTGAGCATAGACTTCGCCGATAGAGCGAACGCCTTCGCCCGGACGCCACGAATATTTTTCCTGCGGAATAGCCTCGGCCAGGGAAACGGTCTTTTTCTCCAGGTCGTCGAGCTGTTTCAGGAATTCTGCGGTGAATCCCGTAGCGGCGGGTGTTGCAGCGGGAGTCTGTGCGGAGGCGGCCGCCACCAGTAGCAATCCTGTCAGTGCTAGTAATCCTAGAGTCGTACGCGCAGTGCGGAACATAGTCTCTCCTTTTAAAGACCCAGTACGAAGGGAATCGCAGTATATCAGTGTGGGATGAGGAGAATGACTAGGGCGAAAGGCACGGGTCCCTGCGGCCCGGCGTACGGGCTGGTTTATAATCATAGATTCTGCAATCTACTTAGTTTCCTCCCGTTTGGAGCCGCTTAACCCATGATCCGTTTCCTGCAAAATGACAAAGGCAAGAAGGTATTTGCCGGCATCGTCGTCTTTCCTCTGATCATCGCCATGGTCATGTACCTGGGCGACGCTTTTACCAGCACCAACTCGGCTGACGCCGCCGGGCTCTATGCCAATGTGGCCGGCGAACAGATCACCTCCCAGCAGGTGGCCGATGCGGCCAACCGCCAGGCGCGCGAACGCTTCCCCAACGGCGTGCCGGATATGTTCCGTCCCTACTTGCAACGGCAGGCGGCGGACAATCTGGTCATGCAGGCCGCCCTCATCGCCGAAGCCAAGCGCCTGGGCCTCAAGGTGACCGACGCAGAGCTGGTGGAGGAGATGAAGCAGGGCGAACTGGGCAAGGTCCTTTTTCCCGGCGGAAAACAGATCCCGCACGATCAATACCTGAACTGGGTGCAGAGCAATACGGGTTTGAGCGCGGCCGCCTTTGAGCGCGAGATGAAGAACCGCATGCTCCTGCAAAAACTTATCAGCGTGGTGCAGGGCGCGGTTGCCGTCCCCGACAGCGAAGTGGTGAAAGAATTCCAACGCCAGAACGTCAAGGTGAAGTTCGATTACGCCGTGATCTCCGCGGAAGAGTTGATGAAGAAAGTCCCGGTCACCGAGACGGAGTTGAAAGCGTTCTTTGAACGCAACAAGGCCACCTTTGAGACCGCGGTGCCGGAGCAGCGCAAGGCCCGCTACGTGGTCATCGATCCCAACAGCATGCAGGTGAGCATCTCTGACGAAGATTACAAGCGCGCTTACGGGCAACGTCAGGACCAGTTTCGCGAGCCCGAGTCAGTCGACGTCCGCCACATCCTGGTGAAGACCGAAGCTGAAGCTCTGGACGTAAAGAAGAAATTGGAAGGCGGCGCCAAGTTCGACGATCTCGCGAAGAAATTGTCGGAAGACCCGGGCAGCAAGGACAATGGCGGCCTATATAAGGATGTAGTGCGCAACCAGATGGTGCCGGAGTTCGACAAAGTGGCGTTCAGTCTGCCCAAAGGGAAGATCAGCGATCCGGTGAAGACGTCATTCGGATATCACGTGCTGAAGGTGGATGATCGCCGCGAAGCGCGGTTGAAGCCGTTGGAGCAGGTGAAGGGCGAGTTGGAAACCGCCATTCGCGCGGAAAAAGCCGGCAGCCAGATGGAAGCGCTGGCCAACACCATACAGAACGAGGCCCGCAGCCAGGGCTTGGACGGTGCCGCCGCCAAGCATGGTTTGAAAGTCATCGCCACCGACTTCTTCGCCCAGACCAGCGCGCTGCCGGGTGCGGGCAACGCCCCGCAGTTCATGCAGGAACTCTTCAACCTTAAGCCGAAAGCGCAGCCGGAGAAGATCGCGCTGGGACAGGGCTATGCGGTGGCGGAGATCACCGATGCCAAGCCGGCGAGCAAGCTCTCGCCCACGCTGGAGGAAGCACGCACGCGGGTGGAGCAGCAGTTCCGCAACGAGCGCGCCACCGCGATGCTCAACGCCAAGACCCAGGAGCTGGCAGACCGTGCCCGTTCGCTCAACAATCTGAAAGCTGCGGCCAAAGAACTGGGTGCAACCGTCAAGACCAGCGAATTGGTCTCGCCCTCAGGCCAGGTGGCGGATCTGGGCGCCATGTCCGGCCCCGCCTCCGTGGCGTTCACCATGAAACCCGGCCAGATCAGTGACGCGGTGGTGCAGGGCCGGAACGGCGCGGTGCTGGCCGTCACCCAACTGCAGGCGCCTTCGCCCGCGGAGTTCGAAAAGATGCGCGACCAGATTCGCGAGCAGCTGAGCCAGCGCAAGCGGATGGCCATGCTCGAGGCCTACGCCGAAAGCGTGCGCAGCCGCCTGCAAAAGGACGGCGACATCCAGATCAACGCGGCTGAGCAGAAGCGGCTCTTCGAGTCGCTGGCCGGCAATTGATCCGGCTTTGAACCGGAACGGAGTTGGCGAGGGTGATCCAGCCAACTCCGTTTTTGTTTTTGGTCTCCTTTAGGTCTGCATAGAGAGTGAATCGGCATGGCTTTTGAAAGATCGTCGGGAGTGTTGCTGCACCCCACGTCGTTGCCCGCGCGCGGCGGCATCGGCGATTTCGGCCCCGCCGCCTACGCCTTTGCTGACTTCCTCCAGCAATCGCGGCAAGCGCTCTGGCAGATCTTGCCGCTGAGTCCCATCGGTTTTGGCTATTCGCCGTATTCCGCGACTTCCGCTTTTGCCGGCAACCCCTTGCTCATCAGTCTGGAGAAGCTGGCGGAGAAGGGCTGGGTCGCGTCGCAAGACGTTGCCGCACTCTCCCCGCCCTCCACTCAAGTCGACTACGCGAAAGTCTTTTCCACCAAATTGCCGTTGCTATATCGCGCGGCGACGGATTTTTTGGCGGACCAGAGCGGCGATCATAGGCAGCAGTTCGAAAGGTTCTGCGCGGAGAATGCGTGGTGGCTGGAAGATTTTGTTCTCTTCACCGTCCTGCGCCAAGAGCAGGGAATGCGCTGCTGGAATGAGTGGCCGCGCGAGCTGGCGGCGCGCGATTCCCAGGCGCTCGACCAGGCCCGGGGTCGGCTGGCGACGCAGCTAGAAGCTGAGCGGGTGTTGCAGTTTTTTTTCTATGCGCAGTGGAACGATCTGCGGCGCTACTGTGCGGAGCGCAAGGTTCGCATCGTGGGTGACGTCGCCATCTTCGTGAACTTTGACAGCGCCGACGTCTGGACCCATCGCCATCTCTTCCGCATCAACGATCAACTCCAGCCGGAAGTGGTCTCCGGCGTGCCGCCCGACGCCTTCAGCGCCACCGGACAGCGTTGGGGAAATCCTCTGTATCGCTGGGACGTGCTGCGCAATGAGGGCTACGGTTGGTGGATCCAGCGCATGCGTTGGGCCATCACGGTGTGCGATTACGTGCGCCTCGACCACTTCCGCGGCTTCGAACAGTATTGGGAGATCAACGCGCATGAACCTACCGCGGTGAATGGCCGCTGGGTGGACGGCCCGCGCGACGACCTCTTCCATGCGCTGCGGCGCGAACTAGGCGAGCTTCCGTTCATCGCTGAAGACCTGGGCATGATCACGCATCAGGTCATCGAGATGCGCGACCGCCTCAATATTCCCGGGATGAAGGTGATGCAGTTCGCCTTTGGCGATCCCGGCGCGCATGTGTACCTGCCGCATGTCTTCGGCCGGCATTGCGTGGTGTATACCGGCACGCATGACAACGACACCACGCTGGGATGGTTCCGCACTTTGCCGGAGCACATCCGCGTGAATGTTTTGGCTTACACGGGCGAACCGAAGGACGGCGTCCACTGGGGATTGGTGCGCGCCGCGGCCGCGTCGCAGGCTGTCTTTGCGATTTTCCCCATGCAGGACCTGCTCGACCTGGGCGGCGAGGCGCGTATGAACGTGCCTTCGCAGGTTGCGGGGAACTGGGGCTGGCGTTATCGCCCTGAAGCATTGACGCCGGCGCTGGCCGCGAAGCTGGGCGCGCTGGTCGAAGTCACGGACCGCCAGCCACGCTGACTTTAATCGTTCACTCTATTCGCTGATCAGCAGCGCCACGGGAAAGTCCGCGAAAACGTCGCGACAGGCCAGCGCGCCGTCCGTCGCCTGGAGGCGGTGGCCGGTGAGCACGTTGTGAAAGCTCGAAAGGCCCTCGGGTAAAACAATAAACGTCTTGCCCCACACTTCACCCAGCGGCGCTTCCGCGGTGCCCTTCATCAGCGTGTGCGCAAAGCGCGGCACGATCGTGAGGGCGGCCTGGTCGGGTCGGGAGCGGGTAAAGGCGCAGATGTGCTCTGCCTTGTCCCCGCGGACTTCCAGCGGCACGTATGCGCCCTCGCGGAATAACTCCGGGTGGGCGCGGCGCAGGTCGAGCGCCTGAGCGATGGTCCAGAGCTTGAGGCGGCCGTCGGAATATTGGCGCAACATCTCCGCGCATTTTTCCGGGCCCACGCCGCCCTCCGTCAACTCTTCCAGTAGGCGCTGGCGCAACGCGAAGTCCACCGGGCGGCGATTGTCCGGGTCCACCAGGCTGAAGTCGAATAACTCCGTGCCCTGATAGAGATCAGGAACGCCGGGAGACGTTAGCTTCAGCAAGGTCTGGGCGACGGAATTGATGGCCCCGAAAAATTGGATGGCGGGCAGGAACGCCTCGATCCGCTTCAGGAAGAAATTGCTGCGGCCGCGCTCTCCGGGCGTCAGGATGCGGGCAATGAACGCCCGCACCGCTTCGGAATATTGCGGGTCAGGATTGATCCAGCTTACATTCGCTTTGGCCTCATGCAGGGCCTTGTCCATGTATTGCTGCATGCGCAGGGTGAACTGGACGCGCTCTTCCTCGCGGCGCAGGGCGAAGGGCCACGCACCCACCAAGGTCTGGTAGAGCAGGTATTCCTCATTGGCGTCGGGGATGGTGCGCCCATCGGGCAAGGTGGTCTTGAAGCGTTCATTCAACCGCCGCCAACTGCTGATCTTGGCGGACCAGTCGCCGGGGATCTCACTCAATACGTTCAAGCGGGCGCGAACGTCCTCACTGCGCTTGGTGTCATGGGTGGAGGTGGCCAACATGGCATACGGCCAATCTTCTGACCGGCGCTGATTGGCACGATGAAAATCCACGACCGATGTGGAGAAGACCTGCGGCACACAACCTACTTCGTTGTTCGAGACGAAGCGGTTGTAAACGTAGAACGCGGTATCTTCCAGACCTTTGGCCGTGACCGGGCCGGTGAGTTGCTGGAACTTGAGGATGAAGTACAGTTTGCGCCGGTAAGTAATGTCCGGCACGGGCGGCTTTTCCGTAAGCAGCGTTGTGCCCAGAAAATCGAAAACGCTGGAGGCCGTCCCGGTGTTCAGACTCTTGGCCCGGCGGACGGCCCGGTTTATGCAGTCACGGTCGCGTTCCAGGATCTCGCCGCGTTCGTCGATGTAAGAGCGGTAGACGGGGAAGCAGGCGATGGTCTCGCGGATGGCATCACGCAGCGTCTTGCGGGTGAAGTCGCGCGCGTGCCGGTCGGTGATGGAGATCTCATCCAGCAGGTGGGCGAGGACGTTCACTTCGCTGGCCAGCGCGGTATGCATCACCACCTTCTTCGAGTTGTAGAGCAGTTGGTCAAAGTCGACCGCATGGCCGAGGAAACGATGGTAGGCGCGGGTGATGGCTGTTTCCTGATCGCCCTGGATGAACAGCCCATTCACCTGGGGGATGAAATCGTATCCGGAGGTGCCGTCCACGGGCCACTCCGCCGGCAGCGATTCGCCCGGCTCCAGTATCTTCTCCACCAGACAATAGAACGCCGGGGTCACGCGCTGATCAGCGCTCAACGACTGTTGTACTTCGAGTTCGATGCCATTATCGGCGAGCGGCCCTTGTGGCTCCGGCCCGCAGCACTGCGCCGCGTAGTAGAGCATTTGCAGACGGATGAGATATTGCCGCGGATTCAGCAGACCGTCGCAATGGTCTACGCGGACGCCGTCGATCTGCCCCAGCGCCATCATCCGCCGCACCAGCCGATGGGTCTCGGCGAAGACGCGCGGATTCTCCATGCGCAGCGCGACCAGGTCATTCACATCAAAGAAGCGGCGGTAATTGATCTCCTCGCCGGAGACCCGCCAATGCGCCAGCCGGTAGGGCTGGGCCTCCAACAAAGTGTGCAGGTCGTCGAAACTAGAGGGTAAGCCAGGAGTGCCGTTCATCTGTTGCAGTCGTTGTTGGATCGCGCTCTCTAGTGCAGGATTTGCGGCGATCATCCGCAGCAGCTCTGCCTGTAAGCGGGGCGCTTGCCCGCGCCGTTGCTGAACCTGCTCAGCCCGCGTTTCCCAGTGCGGAGGCAACTGGCGTAGGCTGCGGAGCACGGCTGCGAGCTCCGCCGGCTGGGTTTCCGGGGGCAGCGCCTTCAGGATCTGAGGCAATGATTGCGGATCCAGCGGCAGGCGAGTGTCGAAGTATGCGATGAAGAAGCCGCGCTCGTGGAACCGCAACTGAATGTGCCCTGCCTCGAGTTCCTCGCCGTACTGGCTTCCGAGGATGGGCAGCAACACTTTGTTGCGCAACTCTGGCTTCAGCGGCGCCCAGTCGATGTCAAAGAAGTCGGCGAATTCCGATGCCTGCCCGTTCCGCATCACATCCTGCCACCAGGGATTGTCACCCTTGCCGACCCCCATGTGGTTGGGCACGGTGTCCAGGATCATTCCCATGCCGTGCGCGCGGAGTGTCTGTGTGAGCTGGGCAAAGCTAGTCTCGCCGCCCAGTTC
>JBKKBM010000036.1:0-7616 GCA_046714215.1 Terriglobales bacterium
AAGCTGGTGATTTTACCGCGGGGGTACCACCCGTTCCCATCCCGAACACGGAAGTTAAGCCCCGCTGGGCCGATTGTACTGCACGGGAAACTGTGTGGGAGAGTAGGTAGTTGCCGGCATTAATAAAGGCTCGATGGAGAAATCCATCGAGCCTTTTCCTTTGGCGGGATTTTTTGGGGGACGGTTTCCGATGAGGAAGAAGGGGGATGGGTTCGCGGTATAGTGGTGGAGTCGAGAGGGTATTCATGGTTGCGGCAGAAGGGATTCTTCAGCAGGTATTGCGTGGCACCGCGGATGCAAACATCCGTTTTTCTGACCTGCTACGCTTGCTACGGGATTTGGGGTTCGACGAACGAGTGCGCGGAAGTCACCATATCTTCTTCAAGAGTGGCATCGAAGAGATCCTCAACCTGCAGCCAAAAGGCTCCCAGGCGAAGCCCTATCAAGTAAAGCAAGTGAGAAATGTTATCCTCAAGTACAAGCTGGGAGGCGCCGCCAATGCCTAAATACGAGATCATCATCTACTGGAGTGATGACGACCAATCGTTTATCGCGGAGGTCCCGGAATTGCCCGGTTGCGCCGCCGATGGAAAGTCTCACCAGGACGCTTTGGCGAAAGCCGAGACCGTGATTCAGCAGTGGCTCGATACCGCGAAGGAACTTGGACGACCGATCCCGGAGCCCAAGGGGCGCTTGACCTTTGCCTGAGTCCATGGAACCGTCCCGAAGGTGCGGCGCACCCCTCTCGGCGCAAGACCGCAAAGATTACCTCAAGGCGATCGCCGTACTCGAGCGCGAAGAACCGAGCATCAGCTTGAAGAAACTACGTCGCCGACTTGGCTTGACCGGCTGAGCTGCCGGCATTAATCAAGGCTCGATGGAAAAATCCATCGAGCCTTTTCCTTTTTGCGGTAGGGTAGTTTCGACGATTAATCTTTTGGCGGAGGACGTTCCTTATTCGAAGGCGCAGGGCTTTTGAGAGATAGAAGACACCCATCCTCAGTCATCAGGAGGGCTTCGAACGCGCTTCGTACCTGGTGAAACGCGATACGTGCGGACCAGAACCCTAAGAAAAAGACTACCAATGAAAACCAGAACCATGCTGCACTAAACCTAATGCCCAACGGGTACCCGAGTGCAGGAGCAAGTACAAGGGCTCCCATGAGATTGATTGAGGTAACGAATGTTGACCATCTCCGGTCAATCCAACTGCGAACCGGCTCTGAAATGACATGAAAGCTGTAAATGACGTGAAGAGAGAGATCAAGATCCGGCCTTCGATCGGTTGGAACCCGCGACCACAACTTGTCGCTTAGTGCCGAAGTTAGTGGGTCTTCAAAGCTCTTCGGCTTCGTAATCAAATGACGGAATAGCTCCCTCGTTATGCTTATGCTGAACAGACTTATCAAGTATCCAAGAGGGATTGACGAGCCAGCAATAGCGGCGATGATTGCACCCTGATAGTCCTTTACTGCTTCTGCGGTCGCCTTAATATTAAAGGATCCATCCATGAGTATCCCGACGCCCAAGCTGAGAAGGAACATAAACGGCGGGACAAGAAATCGGAGTTGTCGCATTAGGTCTGACATATGTATTGACAGCCTTACTCTCGTGTCCACACCTGCAGGATGTCAAGAAAATACCGCCTATTTTCTCTCTAGCCTATAATCCCGCGCGAGGATATCTCATGAAAACCACTCGACGCCAGGCGCTCCTCGGAGGCGCTGCCATCGCTGCCGCCGCCGCTTTGCCGAATTCTTCCGCCGCTGCGCCCCTGCAAGATAAGTCGACTCCGAATCCGACTCCGGCAGGCTTGGCTTCATCCGACAACTCCCTCGCCGACGCCGTCAGCCTCTCCGACTTCGAAGAAGTCGCCCATAAACGCATGACCCACATGGCCTGGGAATATGTGAACAGCGCCGCCGCTGATCAGATTACTTTGCGCTGGAATCGGGAAGCGCTCGACAAGATCCGCCTGAACCCCCGCGTCTTGCGCGATGTCTCCAAGGTGGATACCGCGGTGAAGGTGCTCGGACAAGACTGGCCCTTTCCCGTGATGCTGGCGCCGACCGCATTGCATAAACTCGCGCATCCGGAGGGCGAGTTGGCAACCGCGAAAGGCGCCGGGGCCGCTGGCGTGACCATGGGATTGAGCACCATGTCCAGCACTACGCTCGAAGATGTAGCCAAGGCGGCCACTCAGCCTCTCTGGTTCCAGCTCTACGTGCAAAGAGACCGCGGTTTTACGGAAAGCCTGGTCGCGCGGGCGGTCGCCAGCGGCTACAAGGCGCTGGTCGTCACCGTCGACACGCCGGTTGACGGCGCGCGCAACCGCCAGGAGCGGGCCAAGTTCCATCTGCCGCCCGAAATGGAGTTGGCCAACCTGCGCGGCCTGAAGAGAAAGTTCGGTGAGAAGCTCGATACGGAAAGGAAAGTCTTCGCCAATATCCTTCCCGACCGCCTCACCTGGAAAGACATTGAATGGTTACAGTCGGTGAGCAAGGTGCCGGTGCTGTTGAAGGGCATTCTCAATGCCGATGACGCGGACATCGCCGCCCGCAGCGGGGTAGCCGGCATCGTGGTGTCGAACCATGGAGCGCGCAATCTCGACACCGTGCCCGCCACCATCGACGCGCTGCCCCGGGTGACCGACAAAGTGGCCGGCCGTATCCCCGTCCTGATGGATGGCGGCGTCCGGCGCGGGACTGACGTACTGAAAGCGCTAGCATTGGGCGCGAACGCGGTCCTCATCGGCCGGCCGATATTTTACGGCCTGGCTACGGGCGGCGCCGACGGCGTGACCAAGGTGCTGAACATCCTGCGTCACGAATTTGAAATGGCAATGGCGCTCTGCGGCGTGGATCGTATCGAGAAGGTAGACCGCAGCGTGCTGTGGGGGTGAACTATTGGAACGGTTGGCGGTTCACGCGCGCGATTTTAGCGTCTTTGTCCTTCTAGGGCCGAAAGTCATCTGTTCTTTGACACGGAGCTTCATCTCCGCATTTCTTCGGGCATCAGGCGCGGGAGCGCCGCGCAGCAAGCCTTCGGTGCTGAGGTCCACCCCTGTCAACTATTTTCCACGTCCATACTTCTTGAGAACACGCCGCAGTTCCTCGATTGAGATGGCAGAACTCTGGTGCCCGGCGAATCCGCGAACAGTAGTGGCGCGCAGCATGGAATTATAGATAGCTTCTTCGGTGGCTTCGGCTGCGGCTTGGAATAGAGGCCCAATGACTTCCTGGCGAAGCAAAGTATACGTAGCTAATGGTTGAGAGCTGTTGTGCGGCACGCGCACGGATGACGCCGACGAAAATGCGATAACGTAGTCACCGCTGCCGTGGCCAAAGTTGGCTCCGGTACGGGCCATGCCGGCGAGCGCGCGGAAGGCCAACCGCCTCAATTCCCAAGCACCGAGGGGAGCGTCCGTAGCAACTACGATCATGCACGAACCAGCGGCGTATGTGGCCGCAGTTGGCTTCAGATTGCCCTGCAGCCCGAGTTCCTTTGCCACGGGCACACCATCGATGGTGAGAACGCCGCTATAGTTCGTCTGCACCAGCACCCCCAGGGTGTACCGGCCGGCGGTGGGATGAGTCATTTGTCGCGAAGCTGTGCCGATGCCACCCTTGAAATCAAAGGCCTAAGTTCCTGTTCCTGCACCCACAGATCCTTCTTCCACTGGTCCCGAAGTCGCGCGACGAAGAACCTCTTGAAAGTGCTCAATCTTCAAGGGACGCTGGCGGATATCGTTGAGCCAGCCATCATTGGTTTCACCAACCACGGGATTGACAGACTGCACTTCCTCATTGCCTTTTTGTGCCAGGGTGTAGTTGGCCAGAGCAGCCGCCCCTTCCCAAACATTGAGAGTGCTAGTGAGGATGATGGGGGTCTCAAGCACTCCGAGTTCGTTTACCTGGGTGCTGCCGATCAGCTTCCCAAAGCCATTTGCCACTACTATGGCCGCGGGAACTTTGTCCTGAAACACATTGCCGGGATGGGGAATGATCGCGGTGGCCCCGGTGCGGATGGTGTCGCCTTCAATGAGAGTGAAGTGGCCTACGCGAACACCCGGCACATCGGTGATGGCGTTCAAGGGGCCGGGTTTGAATACACCTGGAGCAATGCCAAGCTCGCGGGCGCGGGGCCGCGGTTCGGCTTGCGCGTTCAAAAACAGAGAACCATTAATCAGAAGCAGAGTTATTGCGATGAAGTTGCGCATAGGTCTCCCTGTTGATTGGCTGCAGGTGCCCGGCAGCCTTCAATGATTCTGGGCGGGAGTCTACGCGGATGGGACTACAATTGCCAATTAACCCATATTGTCTCTACTATGAAAATCGTGCTCGGAATTATTTTTCTGCTTCCACTAGCGCTGCCGGGGCCGGACAAAATCAAGTTGTCAGTGCAGCAGCCGATTGGTGTGGTCATTGCCACGGAGATGGGGGAAATTCATTTGCAGTTGGATCCCGAGCGCGCTCCCGGTACCACCGCCAACTTCCTTAAGTATCTCGACGCCGGCTTCTACACCAACGGAGTCTTTCATCGCACGGTCACCACGCTGCCTGACAATCAGCCGACCAACAAAGTAAAGATTGAGGTCATTCAGGCGGGCGCGAATCCCACGCAGGCGAAGACTGGGTTTCCCGCGATCGCCCTCGAACGTACCAGCAAGAGCGGCCTCAAGCATGTCGACGGTGCCATCTCCATGGCCCGCGACGGTCCGGACACCGCGACCTCAGACTTCTTTATCTGCATCGGCGACCAGCCTGAGCTCGACTTCGGCGGCAAGCGCAATCCTGACGGGCAAGGCTTTGCCGCCTTCGGCCGCGTGACCAAAGGCATGGACGTGGTGCGCAAGATCCAGGCCGCTCCGTCCAAGGGACAGAAGCTCATTCCTCCGATAAAGATACTGAAGATCGAACGCCTCTAAACTGCCCAATACAGTAAGTCCGCGGAGGAAATAGCCCGCCGCCGCGGTTCCCTTTTCAGGCGTTGTCCCAAATCGGGTGCGAACCCTCACGTGCGCTCGGTTTCCCGGTCATTCCCCACCCATCCTCGCTGACAATAGAAGCATGGCTTTCCGCATCCTGGTGGTCGAAGACTCGCTGGAAACATTGCGCCTGATGACGGCCGCCCTTCAGTCCCTGGGCATCGAAGTCCTTCCCCTGAGCGATAGTGAAGTCGCTGCGGACATCGTCAATCGGGAGGAGTTTGACGGCATCTTCCTCGACCTCGAGATGCCGAAGCTTGACGGCTTCGAACTGGCGAAAGCGGTTCGCAACTCCGCCTGGAACCGCACCACTCCCATCGTGATCGTGACTGGGAGCAGTGATCGCCGGGTGATGGCGCAGAGCTTTCAGGCGGGCGCCAATTTTTTTCTGGCCAAGCCGGTAGACCGCAAAGGGCTGGCCAGTTTACTCAACACTACGCGGGGAACCATGTTGGCGAGTCGGCGGGGGCTGCAGCGCGCGTCCCTCCAGGTGGAGTTGCGGCGCGAAGACACGCGGTCAAATCTTCCCCTGCGCTGCGCCAATATCAGTGAACGGAATCTGTTGTTGGAAGGCGACCCCTCCCTGCGCCCCGGGGCTGAGATCAAGTTGTCGTTCGCGCTGCCCCGGCAGGCCGACCGCATCACGGTTCTGGCCACGGTCGCACGCATCGACAAGCAGGGCTGCACCGGCGTCAACTTCCGCAACCTTCGCCATGCTGACCAGCAGCTCATCTGCACCTATATAGCGGAAGAGCTCGAAAAGACTACACGTCCGGTTTCCGGCCGCGAAGCTTCTCGAAGAAGGTTCGCCTAAGCGGTACACCCCGCCTTTGGCAACAGGATTTGAGCCCGATTTCCCGTATCCACTCCGACAACATTGACAAGCGAATGTTTTTTTACTATACACGGGCCTGTTCCCAGAATATAAAAAGGACTCCCAGTCCCTCAGTCCGGCCCACAACCTTATGGAGAAGCTTATGTCGAACCTTACCAAGCGCGTCCTGTCGTTATTTGTTGTGCTCGCGATGTGCGTCACTGCGTTTGCGCAATCCGGAACCTCCCGCGTGACCGGACCCATTCAAGACCGGTCGGGGGCCGTAGTTTCCGGCGCCCAAATCACGCTTACCAACGAAGCCACGAACGTGACGTATTCCACGACGTCCACCAACACTGGTGCGTACACCTTCGAAGGTATCCAGTCCGGCACCTATTCGGTGACCGCGGAGATGGCGGGCTTTAAAAAATCCATATCCAACGGGAACATGCTTACCGTGGGCCAGCCTTTGACCGTCAATGCCGTGCTGGATGTCGGCGGCGCGGGAGAAGTGGTGGAGGTCACAGGGTCAGCCGAACTGGTTCAGACCAGCGGCTCCGGAAACTTTGGCAACCTGGTGGACCAGGTCACGGTACAGTCTCTGCCCATCGTGGGTGCCCGTGGGCGCAACCCGCTGGAGTTCGTGAATTATCAGCCGGGCGTAGTGGTGGGATCCAATACCGGCGGCGGCGTGCACGTCCATGGCGCTCGCGACCGCGCCTGGAACTTTACTCTGGATGGAGTCGACATCAACGAGACCAGCGCCGGCGGGTCCAACTTCTCTCCCCTGCGCACCAATCCGGATTCGGTGGCCGAATTCCGCGTCATCACCGGAAATCCCAGCGCCGAGTACGGTCGCAACAGCGGTGCCCAGGTGACTATGGTGACCAAGTCCGGCACCAATAAATTTCACGGCAACCTGTTCTGGTTTTATCAGACCCCGGCCTTGATGGCCAATGAGCATTCCAACAAGATAAACACGCCTCCTTTGCCGCGGCCGCAATTCGTGCAAAACATCTACGGAGGAAGTCTGGGCGGCCCCATCTTCAAGGACAAGACCTTCTTCTTTACCAATGTTCAACTGCTGCACACCAGCCGGACGCGCCGAGTGTCAACCCCGGTCTACACTGCGGATGCTCGGGCAGGCCGCTTCCGCTATGTGAGCGGTTGTACCTTCACGCCGTGCCGCAACAATCCAGCCGGCCTGGCCAATTCTTCCGTCGATGCAAGCGGCAATCCCGTGCCCGGCCTCACGATCAACACGTATAACGTCGCCACGCAGGACCCCTCGGCCCTCGGCCTGGATGCGACGATCCAGGCTATCTTGAACCAGACGCCGCTGCCCAATGATTTCACTTCGGGAGGCGATGGTCTGAACATTGCTCGCTTCACCTGGCTTGCCGGAGAAGAAGAGCGGCAGGTGGATGAAGTGGTAAAGATCGACCACGTGTTTAATGCTGATCATACGATTTTTGGCCGGTGGTCTTCAGGCCACCAAAACACGATCGGCGACTTTGTGAATGGCGGTTGGGCACCCTTCCCGGGGGCCCCTAACGTAGTCGACACTCTACGCAAGCCCCGCAACCTGGCGGTCAACTATCGCTGGAACCTGTCCCCACGGATGACGAACGAATTGATCCTGGGACTGAACCGGTTCATATTTGATTTTGCCAACCCGGATTCCGCCGCGGCGACCAATCCGCCCTTTGCCTTCTATAGCGGGATTGTGAGGCCGCTGCAGAATTATGTTGGCAATGGCCGTGCGCTCACTACATTCCAGTTGGCCGACAATTTCAGCTTCGTTCACGGGGCCCA